>JANNNC010000176.1:0-43499 GCA_031398335.1 Massilia sp. | reverse complement strand
GCTGGTGGACCTGCCGCCGATCACGCCGGACCACTACGAGCACTTCGTCACCGACATCACCCGCTCGGCCGACGCGGCGCTGTTGTTCCTCGACCTGGCCGACGACGACGGCCCGGCCGCCACCGTCGCTGCCGTCGATCGGCTCAAGCTCGCCCGGCGGGAGTTGGTCCGCGCGTTGCCGGCCGAGTAAGACCCGACGACGTACTCGCTCAAGACGCTGTTGGTGGCCAATAAGTCGGACGACGAGGCGGCCGACATCCGGCTGGAAATGGCAAAGGCTGCACTGGAGGTGAAATGTGAGCCGACCGAGATCAGTTTTGTCCGAGCCTTCCACGTCATCCAGTACGAACTGCATTGGGCCGCTGTAACCCGAGCCTACGGCAAGCTGCCTGCTTTGATGCAGCGCCTTCGCCACCGCCTTGTCATGCTCCTGAATGAAGAACGGCCCGGCCGAAAAATCGACCGGGCCGTGAAGGCATTGCCTCAGCGTTACGCCGTCCGCTACCTGAAGAAGGACCTTAACTGAACGGCATTACCGTGGAGGGCGTCGATTACGGTCGCAATAATCGGCGGGTGAGGTGTGTCATGACGTCGGATTTCGTGGAAAGAAATATCCGTACATAGATAATTTCGTCCTTGCATTCGTAGATGACTCTGACCTGTTCTACGATACGTTGGCGCATCATGAACCCAAGATCGGCAGCTTCCGGTACCGGTACGCCCGCTGGTGGACAACGCTTCATGTCCACAAACAGGTTGTTGAACGCTGCCTTGAATTCAGTGACTTTTGCTGGCGAGTGGTATCTCTGGTGATGCGCAAGGACGTCGAAAAAATCGGCCTTGGCACTATCGAGAACAAGGATTTTGATCATTACGCCTGATCCACCTCGGCCAGGAAATTTTCCTCGCTAGTAAAAGCGCCACTTGCAATCTCTTTATTTCCCATCGCGAGTAGCTTCATCAAGGCCATTTTCTCAAGAGCCTCTTTTTTCTCAACAAGGCTTTCTTGATAGGCTTTGTAGCTGAGAACGACCATCTTGGCTTCGCCGTTCTGCGTGATGATGACTGGGCCCTGGTCCGTTTGCTCGAACGCCTTCACGATGTCAGTCGCGTTCGATTTCAAATAGGTAATCGGCTTGATTTGTTCTATCCCAGCCATGGCACAGCCTCCGTTGATGAAGGCCTCAACGCCCCAACGCCAGCATGTCCAGCGCAAACGGCGGCGCCTTGCCCTGCATCAGGTCGGCCAGCACGCGCGCGGTGCCGGCGGCAAAGGTAAACCCGAGCGGACCGTGGCCGACGTTCAGCCACAAATTCGACAAGGCGGTTGCGCCGATGAGCGGGGCGCTGTTCGGCGTCGCCGGGCGCAGGCCGGCCCAGGCCGAGATGCGCGCGTAGTCGGCCGCGTGCGGCATGGTTTCCCGTACCTGGCGCGTGAGGCTGCCAATGCGTTTCGGGTTGATCGTCAGATTTTCACCGACCAGGTCGACCATCGCCGCCACCCGCAGCTTGTCGCCGATGCGCGCATACAGCACTTTTCTCTCGAAGTCGGTCACGCTGATCTCAGGGGCAATGTCTCCCGGACGGATCGGCGCCGTCAGGCTGTAACCTTTCAAGGGGTAGAGCGGCAGCTTGACGCCGGCGTGGCGCGCCAGGTTGCGGCTCTCGATGCCAGCCGCCAGCACGAAGGCGTCGCCGCCGATGGCGCCGATGCTGCTGTCCAGGCTGACCACCCGCCCGCCGGTGGCGGCAATGCGCGTCACATCGGCGTGCACAAAACCTTTGAAACGCGGATGGGCGCGCACGCGTTCGGCCAGCGCCACGCAAAAGGCGTGGCAATCGGCGACCGCCTCGCCGCTGTTATAGATGCCGCCGGCCAGCTGCGAACGGGCGGCGCCCAAGGCGGGTTCGCGCGCGGCGCATTCGGCGCCGCTCCAGATTTCCCCGGCGGTGGCCTTGCCGGCCGCCTGCTCGAAGATTGTAGAGGAGCGGTACACCACCAGTTTACCGGCGTCGCGCCAGGCGAAATCGTCGGGGGAAACGATGGCGTCGAGCTGCTTCATGCCCGTTCGCGACAATTCCCCGAGTTCCAGCAGTTTCGATGTCGTGCGGCGATTGGCAGACGTCGTGCACTGGCCGAGGAAACTGAGCAACCAGGTCCATTGGCGCAGGTCGAGTTCTGGTTTGAAGCGCAGCGGGCCGTGTTCCTGGAATAGCCAGGCGATGGCTTTCAGGGGCACGCCGGCGTCGGCCAGCGGCGACACGTAACGGTAGCTCAGCTGGCCGCCATTGGCGTAGCTGGCGCCGCTGGCCACCTGCGGCGCACGCTCGACGACGCTCACGCCAAAGCCGGCCTCGAGCAGCCACCAGGCCGAGGTCAGGCCGACGACGCCGCCACCGATGACGATTACTTGCTGCATCCCGAAATACCATTATTTGCTGACATAAGGGAAGAGCTTAGGGGCAGCGGGCGCGCAGGGCCAATGAAAGTGAAAGGCCGGGCCATAACCGGCAGTCATGCGAATCCTGGTGCCTATCCCCTTTATTCGCCGGCGATGGCATGCCGGAACAGGCTCGTCATGATCCGTTCCTCGAAGCGCGCCAGCGCCGAATACTGGCCTAGTTGCAAGCCGGGGTCGATCGCGCTGCCGCCGGCGAGCACGATCATGCCATTGCCCTGCTGCAGGTCCGCCGCGAAGACCGAGCGCAAGCCATAGGCGTCGCCCAGGTGCCCGACCGCATCGAAACCGCCCGCGACCAGGCGCCGACGAGGCTGGTCCGGGAACTGGGCGTTGCCGAGGCCCCAGCAATTGAACAAGCCGTTCAGGGTGTCGCCGTTGCCGCCGCGCCCGTCCGCCGTCCACTGGCGCGCGAACATGCGCGCCAATGTGGCGCGCTGCAGGATTTGCTTACCCTCGTGCACGCCGCCGTGCATCAGCATGCGCATCACGCTGCCGAGGTCGCGCGCCGCAATCCGCAGGCCGCCCGTCGGACTGAACGGGGTGGCGTTCTCGCCGATGACGTAGCGTTCGATGCCGGGCGGAGGCGTCGCGGGCCGCGCGTAAACATCGTCGGCCTGGGCGATCCAGGGACCCCGTGGATGCCAGACTTCGGTGTCGGTCGTGCGCTTGCGATACAGCGTGGCGAGGTTGGCCAGTGCCTGCGGCGGCAGTGCGGACGGGTTATAGCCCGCTTGCAGGCCGAGCGGTTGCAGGAGCAGGCGCCCCATGAGCCGGTCGAAACGCTCGCCGGTGACGCGCTCCATCAGGGTGCCGATCAGGCCCCAGCCAAGATTGCAATACGTAAAATAGTCGCCGGGGCCGGCATTCGTCGCCCACATGGCGCCTTCGCCGTACAAACGCGCGCCGGGCGTGGTGAATTCGCGCAAGGCGGTGCCGGCCGGGAAGGAATAGCCGGCGTCGTCGCGCAGCGACGCGGTATGGGTGAGCAGGTGGCGCAGGGTGATGGCGCGCTGTGAAAAATGCGGATTGCGCAGGCTGAAACCGAGGTAGCCGGAAACGTCGGCGTCGAGGGCGACCGTGCCGTCTTCCACGAGGCGCATCAGGCCGAGCGTGGTGACCAGCTTCGAGACCGAGGCGATCCGATACAGGGTGTCCCGGTTCGCCGGCAGGTCGGAGACAGCGCCATTGCCGATCCGGCGCCGGCCGAACTGGCCTTCATAGACCACTTCACCGGCGCGCATCGCCAGCACCGACAGGCTGGCCAGTTCGCAGGCGGGATTTCCCACGATGGCCGCCAGTTCGCGCTCGAGCGCCTCCATCGAACGCCGCCCGCCGCCGGCCGGTACCGCTGCGCAGACCGGCGCGAATGCGCCGAATAGGGTCATTCCAAGCACCGTGCGCCTGTGTCCATTCATGCTGTCTCCTGTATCGGCTCATTTGCCACATCATAAACGATGCCATCCGCACAATTTTCAGCCTGCCGCGCCCGCACTCGCCTTACACTGGCGGCAAGCCATCGACGCACACGCACATGAACCACGCCTCCATCGATTTCAAAATCGATCTCAACGACAACTCGCCGCTCTACCTGCAGCTGGCCCGCAAGCTGATCCAGGACGTGCGCAAGGGCCGCTACCAGGCCGACCAGGCGCTGCCCTCGGAGCGCACGCTGTCCGAGCAGCAGGGCGTCTCGCGCGTCACGGCCCGTAAAGCCATCGATCAACTGGTCGAGCAGGGGCTAGTCGTGCGCCGGCGCGGTTCGGGCAACTACATCGCGCCGCGCATCGAGCAGCCGCTGTCGAATTTGTCGAGTTTTTCCGAACAGTTGCAGCAGCGCGGCCATACACCGAACTCGCGCTGGCTGCGCCGCGAGCTGATGGTCGCCGATGCCGACGAGCAGCTGGCGCTGGGCCTGTCTCCCGGTGCCCGCGTGGCGCGCCTGGAACGCCTGCGCCTGGCCGACGACGTCGTGATGGCCTATGAAACGAGCGTGATTCCGGCCACCATCCTGCCCGATCCGGGGGCGGTCGACCATTCGCTGTATGCGCACCTGGAGCGCGGCGGGCACATGCCGGCGCGCGCGCTGCAGCACATCCGCGCCATGAACGCCGCACGCGAGTTGGCAACGCAACTGGGCGTGCCGGAAGGGCAGGCCGTATTGTTCATTACCCGGGTCGGTTACCTGGATTCGGGCGTGGCCGTGGAGCTGACGCATTCGTATTGCCGCAGCGATTACTATGATTTCGTCGCCGAGCTGCGCCGCGCGCCGGCATAACTTTTTGGTATGAGCCTGTCGCTTCCTTTCATGGCAGGCTTTGTTAAATTGGTATTACACTGGTTTTATCGAAAATCTGTCACCTTGCTGCCATGCTGAAAACCGAAACCCCGGCCCAGGACCATGCCCTGCTCGACCAGTACCCGACCGCGGACCTGGTGAACGTGCTGGTGGACGACCAGATGAATGCGGTCAAGGCCGTACGCGGCGCCGCGCCGCGCATTGCCGCCGCCGTGGCGGCGGCCTTGCCGCGGGTGGAAGCGGGCGGGCGCCTGATCTATGTCGGCGCCGGCACGTCCGGCCGCCTGGGCGTGCTCGACAGTGTTGAACTGTATCCCACCTTTTCCTGGCCGCATGGCCGCGCCGTGGCCCTGCTGGCCGGCGGCAACGACGCCATGTTCGTCGCCGTCGAAGGCGCCGAGGACGATCTTCTCCAGGGCATGGACGACCTGCGCTCCCTGAACGTCAGCAGCGACGACGTCGTCCTCCTGATCGCCGCGTCCGGCGGCACCCCCTACGTGCTGGGCGCGCTGCGCGCCGCGCGTGTCCTCGGCGCCCTGACGATCGGCTTTGCGAACAATGTCGATGCCCCGGTCGCGAACGAGGCGGAGATCGGCGTCACCCTCGACACGGGCTCGGAAGTCATTTCGGGCAGCACCCGCCTGAAAGCGGGCACCGCGCAGAAAATTGCCTTGAACACTTTTTCGAGTGCCTTGATGGTGCGTTTGAACAAGGTTTATGGCAACCTGATGGTAGACTTGAAGGCGACCAACGCCAAGCTGGTGCTGCGCGCCATCCGCCTGACGTCGTTCGCCACCGGCGTCGATGAAGCGGCGGCGCGCGCGGTGCTGGAACAATGCGATTTCCACGTCAAGACCGCGATCGTGGCCTTGTCCAAACAAACCGGTGTCGAGCAAGCACGGGCCTTGCTGGAAGCGGCAAACGGCAGCGTGCGCCAAGCCTTGGCTGAATAAACCGTGACGCGGTAGATTCGTGCGCGGGCCGGTAGCGCGGCCCGCCGGCCCCCTTTTGCCCGATCACGAAGGTGTAATGAAAACTTCTCAAGCGAAAAGTCCGTGGCTGTGGGTGCCCTCGCTGTATTTTGCCCAGGCCATTCCGTATGTGGTCGCGATGCAATTATCGGTCATCATGTACAAGGACCTGGGCATCTCGAACACCGACATCGCCTTCTATACCAGCCTGCTGTACCTGCCCTGGGTCATCAAACCGCTGTGGTCGCCCGTGGTGGACATGTTCGGCACCAAGCGGCGCTGGACGGTGCTGCTGCAACTGGTCGTGGCCGCGTCCCTGGCGGCGGTCGGCACGGTGCTGCACCTGCCCGCCTTCTTTTCGGTCAGCCTGGCCGTGATGTGGCTGATGGCCTTCAGTTCGGCCACCCACGACATTTCGGCCGACGGCTTTTACATGCTGGGCCTGCGCCAGAAGGACCAGGCCGCATTCGTCGGCGTGCGCAGCACGTTTTACCGGCTGGCGACGCTCGCCGGGCAGGGGCCGCTGGTGGTGCTGGCCGGTTACCTGGCCGTGTCGCTGGGCGATGTCCATAAAGCCTGGTCGATCGTGTTTTTTGTCCTGGCCGGCGTGTTTGCCGTCGCCTTTGCCTGGCACCAGCTGGTGCTGCCGCAACCCGACAGCGACCACGCGGTTGCGGCCGGCGCCAATCCGCTGCGCGAATTTTTCGGCACCTTCGGCGCTTTTTTCCGCAAGCGCGACATCTGGCTGATCCTTGGCTTTATTTTGACCTTCCGCCTCGGCGAAGCGCAGCTGCTGAAACTGGTCGCGCCCTTCCTCAAGGATCCACTGGCGAAGGGCGGCCTCGGCCTCACCACCGCCCAGTTCGGCTGGGCCTACGGCACGGTCGGCATCATTTCGCTCACCATCGGCGGGCTGGCCGGCGGCTACCTGATCTCGCGTGTGGGTTTGAAGCGCTGCCTGTGGCTGATGGTGTTCGCCGTGCACTTGCCGGACCTGGTGTTCGTCTACCTGTCGCAGGCGCAGCCGACCGATGTCTATCTGATCTCGGCCTTCCTCGCGATCGAGCAGTTCGGCTACGGCTTCGGCTTCACGGCCATGATGCTGTACATGATCATGGTCGCCGACGGCGAGCACAAGACCGCGCATTACGCGATCTGCACCGGCCTGATGGCGTTGGGCATGATGGTGCCGGGCATGTGGAGCGGCAAGCTGCAGGAATACCTGGGCTACCAGAACTTCTTTGTCTGGGTGTGTATTGCGACGATTCCCGCGTTCATCATGGCGGCTCTGGTGAAGATTGATCCGGAGTTCGGGAAGAAGTAGGCCGCGCGAACGCACGCTTGCATTTCAATACGAGCCTGCGGGCGCCTTCCTATTGTTTCCTGATGACGCGCTCGGCTTTGCTACTATGCAGCGCCTCCGGCAGCGCGCCGGACGGCATAACGATCAACAAAAGCTGGGAGCGGTAGTGGCAGATATGAAAAAACGCGCGTTGGCGCTGGCGGGTGTGGCGGGCATGTTGACCCTGAGTGGCTTCCTGGCCAGCTGCACGACCCCGAAAAAAGGCGCAATGAGCCCGAAAGGGACGATCGTCGCCAGCGGCAAGCTGCCGCCCGCCGCGCCGCGCGAATTCCGCGCCGCCTGGGTCTCGACGGTGGCCAATATCGACTGGCCGAGCCGGCAAAACTTAAAAGCGTCCCAGCAGCAGGCCGAGGCGATCGCCATCCTCGACCGCGCCAAGGCGATGAATTTGAATGCCATCGTGCTGCAGGTGCGCCCCTCGGCCGACGCCATCTACGCCTCGCCGATCGAACCGTGGTCGGAATACCTGACCGGCGCCCAGGGCCAGGCGCCGCAGCCCTGGTACGATCCGTTGAAATTCTGGGTGACGGAAGCGCATGCGCGCGGCCTCGAACTGCACGCCTGGTTCAATCCCTACCGCGCGCGCCACGACGGCGCGCGCTCGCCGGCGGCCAGCAACCACATCACCCGCTCGAACCCGTCCGCCGTGCGCCGCTACGGCAAGTTCATGTGGATGGACCCGGGCGAAGAATCGGCCTCGAAACAGACCCTCGACGTGGTACTGGACGTGGTGCGCCGCTACGACATCGACGGCGTCCACATCGACGATTATTTTTATCCCTACCCGATCGAAGCGACGCCGACAGGCGCCGGCAACGAAGAGGCGCTCGACGGCAAGAACGGCATGAAGGCCGAGCTCGATTTTCCGGATACGCCGGCCTGGGAGCGTTACCTCGCCCGCGGCGGCCGGCTCGACCGTCCATCCTGGCGCCGCCAGAACGTCAACGATTTAATTGAGCAAATGTACAAGGGCATCCACCGCGAAAAGAGCTGGGTGCGCTTCGGCATCAGCCCCTTTGGCCTGGGCCGTCCGGACCGCCGCCCGCGCGGCATCGCCGGCTTCTCGCAGTACGACAAGCTGTACGCGGATGCCGAACTCTGGCTGCAGAAGGGCTGGGTCGACTATTTCACGCCGCAGCTGTACTGGGCCCGTAGCCAGGCGCCGCAAGCCTACGACGTGCTGCTCGACTACTGGATCGGCCAGAACACCCAGGGCCGCCACATCTGGCCGGGCCTGTTTACCAGCCGCATCGGTGCGCCGACCAAGGATTATCAGCCGCAGGAAATCGTCGACCAGATCGAGGCCACCCGTGCGCGCCCGCAGGCGGGTGGTCACGTACACTTCAGCATGATTGCCCTGATGCAGAATCGCAAAGGCATCACCGACCAGCTGAGCACGGGCTCATATGCGACCCCGGCGCTGGTGCCGGCCACGCCCTGGTTAGGAAATGCGAAACCGGGCCTGCCGCGGGTCAAAGCGGTGCGCAATGGCAAAGGGATCGATCTAAAACTGACGGCCGGCAAGGCGAACGCGCTGTATGCGGTGTGGGCGCGCCATGGCAACGAGTGGAAATTGTCGGTGGTGCCGGCCTCGAAGGTGGACTGGACGGTGCAGGACGATGCGCAACTCGGCGCCGTGGATGCGGTGTTTGTCGGGGCGGTGGACCGGCTCGGCATCGAAGGCGACCGTATTCAGGTCTGGGGCAAGCCGTCATTCGAGATCTAAGAACCCATCCCAGCAGGGAGGAGGAAGTTGATGACGACATGCGCGTCTGCGATGCACGGCAAGCGGGAGCAAGGCAGCGCCTGCTTGTCAGGCGCGTCAGCAACGACTCATTCCCTACGGGGATAGGTTCTTAGTATTTCTGCTCATGTATTAACGCCTTTATTCATCAATGCTATTCACGGACGGCCAGCTCCAGCTTCATGTTGAATTCTCCCGTTAATCACGGCATCGGCCTGGGCATCGATGCCGGCGGCACCCAGACCCGCTGGGCCTTGGCTACACCAAGCGGCGCGATCCTGGCCGAAGGCACGGTCGCCGGCCTGTCCGCCCTGCAAATGAGCAAACCCGACGGCCGCGCCAGCGTGCACGCCACCTTCGCTGTCCTCGCCCAGGACGTACTCGCGCATGCGCAGCCGGTGCGCGTGCGCGCCGGTCTCACCGGGTTCGGCGGCGATGGCGCACAGTTGACCGGCTGGCTCGCCGAACTGCTCGGTATCGAGGCCGGCGCGATCGCCATGTGCAACGACATCGAGATCGCCTACCGCGCCAGTTTTGCCCCCGGCGAAGGCTACCTGGTGTACGCCGGCACCGGCTCGATCGGCGCCTTCATCGATGCCGACGGAATATTTCACCGGGCTGGCGGGCGTGGCGTGGTGCTCGACGATGGCGGCGGCGGCTTCTGGATCGCGCGCGAAGCGCTGCGCCGGATCTGGCGTCTTGAAGACGAAGCTTCGGGCAGCTGGCAAAACTCCTACCTGGCGCGCGCCGTCTTCGACCATGTCGGCGGATCCGACTGGGCGGTTTCTCGCCAGTTCATTTACGGTCAAGAACGCGGCGACGTCGGCAAGCTGGCGCTGGCCGTGGCCGCCAGCGCCGGCCACGACCCGGCAGCCGACGCCATCCTGGAAGAAGCCGGGCGCGAACTGGGCCGCCTGGCAAGCGCGCTGATCCGCCGCTTCGGCCCGCGTCCGGTGGCGCTCGGCGGCCGCGCCGCCGAGCTGCACCCGTCGATTGCGGCAAGCATGCGCGCCAGCTTGCCGCCAGGGAGCAGCATCACCCAGGGCGCGATGCGCGCACACCACGCCGCCGCGCGCCTGGCCGCCCTCGACACCGCCACCCCCTGATCATCCTTTTATATAATGACATCGACTGCCATGAAATCCCTTGCCGCTACCCTCCTGATTGCCTTGCTCGCCGGTTGCGTGACCGCGCCTGGCGGCATCGACACGACCTATTCGGCCAAGGGCCAGGCCAGCCGCGTGCGCTTCCTGGTGCTGCACTACACGGTGGCGAACAAGCCGGCCTCCCTTAAAATCCTGACCGAGCAGCAAGTCAGTGCCCACTACCTGCTTACCGATGACGCCCGCCCGACCGTCTACGGCCTGGTCGACGAAACCCGCGCCGCCTACCACGCCGGCATCTCGAGCTGGAAGGGTCATACGCAGCTCAACAACAGCTCGATCGGCATCGAGATCGTGAATGCCGGCTGGACCGACACCCCGCAGGGGCGCGTCTACGCCCCGTTCCCGCAAGCCCAGATCGACGCCCTGATTCCGCTATTAAAGGGGATTGTGGCGCGCCACGGTATCCTGCCGGAAAACGTCGTCGGCCACAGCGACATCGCCCCGCTGCGCAAGCAGGATCCGGGTCCGATGTTCCCCTGGTACCAGCTGGCCAAAGCCGGCCTGGTGGCCTGGCCGGACGCGAATCGCGTCGCCGCCGTGCGCCAGGTGTTCGACATCCAGAGCCCGGACGCCGCGTGGTTCCAGAAAAAACTGGCCAGCCACGGTTTTGGTTTGAGCCAGTCCGGCGTCTTCGACCAGCCCACCAAAACCGTACTGTCCGCCTTCCAGATGAAATACCGCCCGGCCAACAGCCTGGGCGAGCCGGATGCGGAAACGGCCGCCCTGCTCGAAGTGCTGACGACCCCGGCAACTGCGCCGCTGCCGCCGGTGCCGAGTATGCCGGCGCTGCCACTGCCGGTTCCGGGCCTGCCGCCGGTGCAAGGCGCGCTGCCTGTTCCGCAGACGCCGGGCACGCCCGCGATTCCGGACATGCGCCCGGTGCAAGCGCCGCAGCCGGCATCGCCGACGCCGCCCGTCCAGCCCGTCACCCCGCCGCCGCCGACCACACCGCCGCCGATGACGCCACCGAACACGCCCTTGGCGCCGCCGGTTGCGCCACGCCCACAGTGAGGTTCGCCCTGCACCCGGTTTCCCTGTATCCTTCGGCCTGCCCGCTTCCAACGGGCGACTCGTTGAAGGATTGACCCAATGCGCCTGCGCCACATCGAAGTTTTCCACGCCATCATGCAGGTGGGCACCATCAGCGGTGCCGCCCAGGTGCTGCACATCTCGCAGCCGGCCGTCACCAAAGTGCTGCAGCACGCCGAGCTGCAGCTGGGCATGCCGCTGTTCGAGCGCGTGCGCGGAAAACTGTATCCGAAGCCGGAAGCGCACCGCCTGTTCGCCGAGACCGAAAAACTCAACCGCGATCTGCAAGGCATCCGCCGCCTCGCCGCCAGCTTGAAAGGCCGCGCTGTGGAAACCGTGCGCCTGGTATCGACGCCGACGCTGGCGATCAGCGTCTTGCCGCAGGCGATGACGGCCTGGCGCCGCGATTTTGAACAGACCCGCTGCGAGCTGGCCACTTACCACACGAGCGAAATCGTCAACGCGCTGCGCCTGGGCGAGGCCGATCTTGCGCTGTCGCTGCAGGACCCGCGCCACCCCGGCATCGTCGCCGAGCCAATCGCCCAAGGGCTACTGACCGTGATCGCCCCCGCCGGCACCTGGAGCGCGGCCGAATGCGCCCAGCCGATCGGTCCCGAAGGGCTCACGGGTGAACTGATCGGCCTGGCCGACAACGATCCGATCGGAGAAATTGTCGTCGCCGCCTGCGAAGCGCAAGGCGTGCAGCCCGTGTTTCGCACCGTGGTGCAGACTTACCAGATCGCCCGTTCGCTGGTCGAAGCCGGCGCCGGCACGGCCGTGGTCGACCCGTTCACGGCTGCCTCGGCCACATCGGATAAAGTCCAGCGCCGCCAGTGGGCGCCCAGCATGCCGGTCCAGCTGTTCCTGCTGACGGCGAACCACGCGCCGCTTTCGCACGGCGCACGCGCATTGGCCAATTGCATCGGCGCGACCGCGCGCGCTTGTTTAGAGAAGGGCTGTGCCTGACCATGTCCGGAGCAGTGTTGACGGTCGCCAGCGAAGACATCGCCGGCAGCGCGCAGTTCCGCCACTTGTCGTCGATCGCGGGCATCGCCGTCGACCTGCGCTATGCCGGCACAAATAATTTTGTCGGGAGCGACCTGTACTCTCCCTTCGACTGCGCCTGGCTGCACGTCGAGGCCGCCGCGGCGCTGGAAGCGGCCGTTGCCTGGCTGGCGCAGCAGGCGCCCGGCCACACCCTGCTCGTGCTCGACGCCCTGCGTCCGCAGCGCGTGCAGCAGCAGCTGTGGGATGCCCTGGCGGGCACCGGCCTGCAGATCTACCTGGCCAACCCGGTGCGCGGATCGATCCACTCGTACGGCATGGCGCTCGACGTCACCATCCTCGACCCCCAGGGCCGCGAGCTCGACATGGGCACCGGTTTCGACGACATGACGGAGTTGTCGCACCCGGCGCTGGAAGAAGGGTTTATTGCTGCGGGCAAATTGAGCGAACAGCAGCTGCGGCACCGCCGCTTGCTGCGCGGCGCCATGTTCGGGGCCGGCTATGTCGGCATCAATACCGAATGGTGGCATTTCGATTGCGGCGACCGCGACCGCGTGCGCAGCACCTTCCGCCGCGTGCTTTAACCGGTTCCCGCCGCGGCCCACGCGCACACTTGAGTTTTCTCAGCCTTTATCTCTGTTCTCGCCCGGACAATCGGTAAGTACCGACGAGAGATTGATGCCATGGCTTGACGAGTCCGCTTCCTTTCCTCTCGCGCAATAACCATTCTTCCAACGGACAGGAGAGGTGCGCAATGAAACGATTGATGATGGCGGCGGCCGTGGGCGCGGCGCTGGCAGGTTGCAGCACGGGCGCGGGCGAGATGTTCGCGTCGCGGGACCGGACGGTCGAGTATGTCCGGGTGTTCGACATCAAGACCGACGCGCCGCCCCCCAGCGTGGCGCGCGCGGCCAGCGAGGGCATCAGCCGCAACATCAACAACGCCACGCTGGCCACGCCCCTGCCTGAATCGGCCGAGGTGCTGGACCAGCCGGGCCGTTTCAAACTGGCCGAGACCCCGGGCGCCGCGCGCGGACCCACTTGCGATGGCGCCAGCTGGACCGCCAAGGCGCGTCCCGACGTGCGCGGCGGCCAGGACATGCACATCGTCGCCTGCCTCTACCCGTACAAGACCGGCTATCACCTCAACCTGTACGCGGGGTTCACCAGGAAAGAAGGGGGCTGGCTCGCATGGCCACGGCGTGCCACCGACATGGTGCTCGGCACACCGGAAAAATACGCGGAAAAAACGATGCTCGACGTCATCCGCACGATCCGCGAAACGACGAAGGCGCAAGTGGCGCTGGTCGAGGCCAGGCCCGACGTGGCCGGGGCCCCATGGCTGGAGCCTTCGGGAGGCAGCACGCAGACGTCGAAACCCTGACGCTGCGTGCTGTGGTGCCTAGCGTGTGCTAAGCCTTAGAACGCGTAATCCACCCGTGCGTACATTTGACGCCCGTTGATGCCGATCGGGCAGGTTTCCCAGCAGTGCGTGAAGCCCAGTTGCGGGAACGGTGCTGCGCGGACCTTGTCCCACTCGGTCGGGTAGGTGTCGAACAAGTTGTTCGCACCGACGGCCAGCGAGAGGCGCTTGGTGAAGGCATAGCGCGCGCTCAGGTCGACCAGCCACTTCGCTTCCCAGGTCTGGACGAACGGGGCGGTGAAGCCCTGGCCCTGCACTTCGCCGAAGTAGCTGGCGCGGGTATTCACGTTCCATGGGCCGGTCGTGTAGTCGGCGGCCACCACATGGTGCTGGCGTGGCTGGCCGCGTTCGATCAGGGTCACCTGGGCGTCGTCGAACAGCTGGGCGCCGGTGAGCACGGGCGACTGCGAGCGGCGCGCCTTGACTTCGGTTTTATTGAAACCGAGCTGGCCGGACAGCACCAGAGTCGAACCAGGCCAGCGTGTGGTGTGCTCGGCCACCAGATCGAAACCGTCGGTGCTGGTGTCGATCGCGTTGGTGAAGAACTGCGCCTGGCCGACCTTCAGCGGATCGAGGATGGCGCGGATCGGGCCGGCGCCGGCTTCCGGTGCGATGTTGCTCGAGAAGACAATACGGTCGTCGATGTCGATGCGGTACAGGTCGGCCGTGACCGAGAAATTCGGCATTGGGCGCAGCACGATGCCGACGCTGGCGTTCTTCGAGGTTTCTTCCTTCAGCGGAGCAATGCCGAAGGCACGGGTGACGGCGCTGCCTTCGCGCGCGGTCAGGGTTTCGGTCAGCACGCCGGCCGTGTTCAGGTTGGTCGAGACCGAGCTGTAGAACTTCTGCTGGACCGACGGCGCGCGGAAACCGGTCGAGATGCTGCCGCGCACGCCGAAGGTGCGCGACGGGTCGTAGCGCATGCTCAGTTTGCCGGTCGTGGTGGAGCCGAAGTCCGAGTATTTCTCATAACGGACGGCACCGGCCACCAGCAGCTTGTCGGTGATGTTGTGCTCGGCGTCGAGGTAGAAGGCGATGTTGTGGCGGCCTTCGTCGACTTCGGTCGACGGCGTGTAGCCCGGGAAGCCCTGGGCGCCGGAAGCGGCGATACCGCCCAGCTGGTCGCGGATCACGATGGCTGGATTGTTGGTGCGGCCGTACTGGTACGAGACCGGGTCGCCCGCTTCGATTTCGTAGTTGTCGGTGCGGTATTCGAAACCGGCGGCCAGCGAGATCTTGCGTCCGGCCAGCTCGATCGGACCGCGCAGGTCGGCATTGAAGGTGGTCTGGTTGAATTTCAAGGTGCCGGTATCGGCTTCGAGTGGCGATTCGGCATAGATGCCGCCGCCCGGTTTCGGCTCGAACCAGTAGCTGATGTTGATCGACTCGCGCTCATGGAAACCGAGCTGGCTGCGGCCGTGGTTCACGCTGGTGTCGAACTTCCAGTCGTTGACCAGGTCGCGGCGATAGCCGACGGCGAACGAGGCGTCTTTCACGGTGGTGACGATATTCGGCAGGAAGCCGTTCGGGTAGACCGACGGCACGTTGCGGGCGTCGCCACGGCTGCGGTAGAAGCCGGCCGAGTCGCCGCTGCGCTTCGACACGCCGCCGAAGGCGTAGAACTCGCTGTCTTTGTCGATCGGCAGGCCGGCATTGACCCACAGGAAGGCATCCTTGGCCAGGCTGTCGCCGATGCGCTGGGTGACGCGCGGCGGATCCACGCGCAGCGTATCGATGCCGGCGCGGTTGGTTTCGCCGCGGCGGCGGCCTTCGACCGACAGGTTCACGTAGCCGCCATCAAGGCCCAGCGCAAAGCCCGTGTTGGCGCTGGCCGAGATCATGTCGCCGTCGCCCTCGGACGTGGTGCCGACCGAGCTGCTCACTTGCGTTTCCTTGACCTGCGATTTCAACACGATGTTGATCACGCCGGCGATCGCATCGGAACCGTACTGGGCGGCGGCGCCGTCGCGCAGCACCTCGATGCGCGCAATCGCCGACATCGGGATCGCATTGATGTCGGTACCGGCCGAACCGCGGCCAATGGTTTGCTGGACGTTGACCAGGGCTTGCTGGTGGCGGCGCTTGCCGTTCACCAGCACCAGCAGCTGGTCGGGGCCGAGGCCGCGCAGGGTGGCCGGACGGATGATGTCGGTGCCGTCGCTGATGAAGGTGGTCGAGAAGTTGAACGACGGGTCCAGCGTTTGCAGCAGTTTACCGAGTTCCAGGGGGCCGGCGGTCTGCATGTCCTTGGCGCTGATCAGTCCTACGGGCGCTGCCGTATCGAGCGCGGTCTTGGCGCTCGAACGCGAACCGAGCACGACAACGCGGGCAGGATTGCTTTCGTCGGCGCTGGCGCTGGTGCTGGTGGCGGTCTCTTGCGCGCTGGCCGGGTAGAGCACGGCCAGCAGGGCGGTGGCGAGCAGGGTGTGGCGGAATGGATGGCAGGCAACTGGTCTCGACATGTTCTCTCTTTTCTCGAATCTTCAATGTTTGAAGCGGATTGCTTCGCAATACGAACCATAAGGTTTGGGTATGTTTCCATACGTACAATTCATATTAACAATTGAGGCATGCGCAAACAACGCACACTTTTGGAGCGTTGTATTTGCGTGTGCAAGCAGCAATATTGGGTGTCACGAAACAGAAAAGGCAGTAAGCTCGATCAGTTGAGCTTGCGCAATGCGTGTGTGCAATGCACCGGGATGCCGGCCTACCCTGCCTATTGCGTCCCCGACTTCGCCACCCAATCGACCAGCGCGTCGACCACGGCCCGCCCGCGTCCGTCGCCGGCCAGCGCGTCATTGACCATCGCCACCACCACGTGCTGCACGCCCGCGGCGTCCGGCACATAACCGGCCACGGCCACCACATTGCGCAGCGTCCCCGTTTTCAGGCGCGCGCGGCCTGCCGCCGGGCTGCCGTTCAGGCGCCGGCGCATCGTGCCGTCCAGCCCCGCGATCGGCATGCTGGCCATGAATTCCGGCGCCCAGTTGCTGCGCAGGCCGGCGCGCAGCAAGCCACCCAGTTGCAGCGGGCTGATGCGCTCGATGCGCGACAGGCCGGAACCGTTGTCGATCACGAAGCCAGTGTCGTCGATGCCGTGCGCGCGCATCCAGTTGCGTACCGCACCGTCGGCACGGGCGTAGGTTGTCTGGTCCGCCACCGTCGGCAGCGGCCGGCTGCCTAGTACCGGGTCCGCCTCGAGCGCGCCCAGGCTTAAAAAAAGCGTGCGTGCCAGGGCGTTGTCTGACGGTTTGTTTGTATCGCGCACGATTTCCGGCAGCGCGCGCGCACGGTGCTCGGCCAGCAGGCGCGCATCGAGCGGCGCGTTGCCGGTCACCGTCTTGCCCTTCAGCCTGCCGCCGAGCTGCTTCCATTTCAGGCGGAACAAGCCATCGATATAGTCGTCGCGTTCGAGCACGTTGATGCTGTTGGTCCTGGCGCAGTTTTTCGGGTAGGTTCCCTGCAGCACGACCTTGATCTTGCCGTCTGCAGCGCGCACCGTGTGTGGCAGCTTCCAGCCGTCTTCCCATTTTGTACAATCGGCGTCGATCAGGGTCATGTCGGAGGCGATCGTCACCCCGGCCAGCGCCGGCTGCATGTCGAGCTGCATGCGTCGATCGGTCGAACGCATGTCGATCTGCAGCATGTTCTTGTTGAACAGGAGCGCATCCGGAATGACGTTGTAATACGCCTCGGGCGACTCGTCGAAGGGCGGCAAGCCGACGTCAAGCCGCGCCGGCGAAAACACGCTGCGGTCCAGCACCAGGTTGCCGTCGATGCGTTTGATGCCCGCATTCTGCAGGGCGCGCAGCATGCCTTCCAGCACTTCGCCCGACAGGTCGGCGTCGGCGCCGCCGCGCAGCACCAGGTCGCCTTGTAAAACGCCTTTGCTCACTTCGCCATTTGTCAATAACTCGGTCCGTCCGCGAAACACCGGCCCCAGGTGCTCCAGACTCACCAGGGTGGTCACCAGTTTCATGGTCGAAGCCGGCTGCATCGGACGCTCCGCCAGGTGATTCAAGACGACCTGGTCGCCACGCAGCACCAGGGCGCTGACGGCGTCAGGCGTCATGCCCTCTTGCGCCAGCAGCCGCGCCACCGGTTCCGGCAACTGGGCCTGCGCTGGCAGGCCGGAGAAGAGGGCGGCGGCGAGGGCGAATGGGCGCAACATACGGTTCCTTGATCGATTAACCGAAGAAGAGGTAGGCAACAAAGATGGCGGCGATCACGCCGGCCAGATCGGCCAGTAATCCATAGCCGATCGCGTAGCGGGTTTTGCGGATCCCGACCGAGCCGAAATAGAGGGCGACGATATAGAAAGTGGTGTCAGCGGCGCCTTGCAGGATCGAGGCGAGGCGGCCGACAAAGGAGTCGACGCCGTAGGTCGTCATTGCGTCGATCATCATCGCGCGCGAGCCGCTGCCCGACAGCGGCTTCATCAGTGCGGTCGGGAGCGCGCCGACAAAATCGGTCCGCAGGCCAAGCTGGGTGAACACCCATTCGAAGGCATTGACGATCAGGCCCAGGATGCCCGAGTTACGCACCACGCTGATCGCCACCAGCATGCCGACCAGGTAAGGAATGATTTTTAACGAGGTCTCGATGCCGCCCTTGGCGCCGTCGATAAACGCTTCGAACACATTCACCCCTTTGCGCAGTGCCGCCACCATGAAGGCGGCAATGATGGAAAACAAGATCAGGTTGGCAGCCACCACCGAGACCAGCTCGATCTCGGCCTTGGCCAGGTAGTTGGTGAGGTAAAACACGAGGGCGCCGATGATCGCCGTCAGGCCGCCGATCCAGCCGAACACGACCGGGTCAAGCAGGTTGATGCGCTGGCGCAGGCTGACGGCGACGATCCCGGTAAAGGTCGAGCAGAAGGTAGCGATCAGGGTCGGAATAAAGATATCGGCCGGATTCGCCGCGCCGAGGATGGCGCGCTGGGCCATGATTGCCAGCGGAATCACCGTCAAGCCCGAGGTCTGGATCACCAGGAACATGATCTGGGCGTCGCTCGCTTCATCCTTGCGCGGATTGAGCGTTTGCAGGCTTTCCATCGCCTTCAATCCGAACGGGGTCGCGGCATTGTCGAGCCCCAGGATATTGGCCGAAAAATTCATGACCATATGGCCATTCGCGGGGTGATCACGCGGTACCCCCGGAAAGATGCGGGAAAAGAAGGGTGCGATGATGCGTGCAAACAGGTTGATGGCACCGGCTTTTTCGCCAATGTTCATGATGCCCAGCCAGAGCGTCATCACGCCGGCCAGCGGCAGGGCGATGTCCATCACCGCCATCTTGGCCGAGCTGAAGGTACCATCGATGACGCGCTTGAAAATTTCACTATCACCAAGAAACAGCCATTGGGCAAGTGCCGCAACGAAGCCGACGAGGAAAAAACCAGTCCAGATGTAATTTAATGCCATGAGTGGGTCCGATAAGGGTCATGCCGGCCGGTGGCCGGGATGACGCCGTGCTTCTTGTCGCCGCAGACGAAGTCGCGGCTGGTCTCGCACGATTGTGCAGCGAGAGTATAGGCGCAGAGCAAGGTGCAAGGATGAAAGAATGCAGCCGCGCCATGCAGAAAAGTTATGAGGGAGGCGTTTCGTTTGCCTGCCCCGGGTGCTGCGCCTATGATACGCAACGCTCAACCCGGACCTGCAGATATGAAACTTCGCACCACTTTCCTGACCCTGCTGCTTGCCAGCGCCGCCACCTGCGCGCTGTCGACGGCCGCCACCGGCGCCGCGCCGACAGCGCAGACATCAAGCCAGAAAGTGCTGCACATGTTCCTGTCCACCAGTGAAACCGGGCTCGATCCGGCCGCCGCTTCCGACATCGCCACCTTGTCCCTGCTGGAAAACCTGTTCGATCCGCTGCTGCGTTACGACTACCTGGCGCGCCCGGTGAAACTGCGTCCGAATACGGCGACGGCCATGCCGGAGGTCAGCGCCGATGGCCGCACCTACACCTTTCGCATCCGCCCCGGGATTTATTTCACGCCCGATCCGGCTTTTAAAGGCGTGAAACGCGAGATGACGGCGCAGGATATGGTCTACAGCCTTACCCGCCTGTACGACCCGGCCCTCAAATCCCCGTGGTCGTACATGTTCGACGGCAAAATCGTCGGCGACGCCGCCCTCAAAAAACAGTTTAGTTACGACACGCCGATTCCGGGCCTGCAGGCGCTCGACCGGTTGACCTTGCGCATCCGCCTGAACCAACCCGACAATAATTTCCTGTTCTATATGGCGACCCCGGCGTCAAGCGTGGTGGCGCGCGAAGTCATCGAGGCCTATCCGGGCCAGGCCGGCAACCACCCGGTCGGCACCGGTCCCTTCATGATCGGCGACTGGAAGAGGAGCGACCGCATCGTGCTGCTGGCGAACCCGTATTCGAGCGCCGTCTTCAGCGCCACGCCTGGCGCCGACCCGGAAGACCAACGCATTGCTGCTGCATTGAACGGCAAACGCCTGCCGCGCGTCGATCGCGTCGAAGTGAAAATTGCCGAGGAATTCCAGGGCCGCATGCTGGGCTTCCTGAACAACGAATACGACTACCTCGAGCAGGTGCCGGAATCGATGACCGACATGGTGATCCGCGACGGCCAATTGAAACCGGAGTTGCAGCAGCGCGGCATGCAGCTGTCGCGCTTTCCCGTGCTGCAGACCTATTACATGTGGATGAACATGAACGACCCGGTACTCGGTGGTTACAGCAAGGACCGGATCGCCCTGCGCCGCGCCATCGCACTGGCCTACAACAATGCGGAAGACGTGGCGCTGTTAAAGAAGGGGTTTGCCATCAAGGCCGAGTCGCCGCTGCCGCCGAACGTGCTCGGTTATGACCCGGCCTACCGCAGCCCGGTGCCCTACGACCCGGCGCTGGCCAACGCCCTGCTTGACCGCCACGGCTACGGCAAGCGCGATGCGGAGGGTTTCCGGCGCGCGCCCGACGGCAAACCGCTGACCTTGACCATGCACAGCGAAGCGACGGTCGGCGGGCGCCTGCGTGACGAGCTGTGGAGAAAATGCCTGAATTCGATCGGCCTGCGCGTGCTCTTCAAGTCGGACAAGAAGACGGAAATCATCAAGGCTTCGCGCCTGGGCAAGGTCACCATGTTCGAGAGTAACTGGATCGCCGACTTCCCCGACGGCGACAATTTTTACCAGTTGCTGTACGGCCCGAACGCGGGCCGCGCCAACTATGCGCGCTTCAATTTGCCGGCCTATAACACCCGCTACGAGCAAGCGCGCGTGCTGGCCGACGGCCCGGCGCGTCAAAAACTGTATGTCGAAATGAACCAGCTGCTCCACGCCTACAACCCCTGGGTGCCGCTGACCCACGCGGTCTCGGCGGACATCCGCCATCCGTGGCTAAAAAACTACAAGCGTCATCCGGTGGAATTCACAGCCTGGCGTTATCTGGATGTTGATGTTGCTCAAAGGGGACGCTTGTCCCAGCAGGCGCGTTAGAAGGTGTGAGATTTCCTCTTATAAATATTCCTCGAAGTTATACTTCCTGCGAGTTATTTCATTTGCTGGTCCCTCACGCCGGGGTCTAGTCTCGAAATGACCCATAAGGTAATGCCATGACATTACCCAAAACAGATAACGTAATACCGCTCAGTGTGAAGTTCGACGGAAACCTTAGGAGAGACGCGTGAAGTTAAAGAAACTAGCCCATCTGATTGCCCTGATCGGGGCAGTGAGCCCGGCGGTTGCACAGGAACTGCAACAAACTACCCCGATGGCACGCGTCGAAATTACGGGGTCGAGCATCAAACGGGTCGCCAAGGAAGGTGCGCTGCCGGTGCAGGTGATCAGCTTCGACACCTTGCAAAAGCAGGGCATCACCTCCGCCGAGCAACTGATGAGCATGATTTCGGCGAACGGCAGCGGTGCCGACAACCCGACCTCGGGCAATAACGTCTTCGGTCCCGACGCCGACCGCGTCAGTGGCGGCGCTTCGTTCGCCTCGCTGCGCGGCCTGGGCCCGAACAGCACCCTGGTCCTGATCAATGGACGCCGCGCGCCGACCCACGGCAAGAGCGGCAAGGCCGTCGACCTGAACACGATCCCCATGGCGGCCATTGCGCGCATCGAGATCCTGAAAGATGGCGCCTCGGCCATCTACGGCACCGATGCGATCGGTGGCGTGATGAACATCATCCTCAAAACGGACTACCAGGGCGCGGAAGCGTCGGCTTTCACCAACGTCACCGATGCAGGCGGCGGCGCCATCAACCGCGGTTCGCTGATCGTCGGTACCGGTAACCTGGAAAACGACGGCTTCAACCTCATGGCGACGGCCTCGTTCACCAAGAACCAGCAACTCGATTCGAAGCAGCGCGACTTCGCCAACGGCTTCCAGCCGGCGCGCGGCCTGTCGCCGGACACCACCGGCACGCCCTACGCCAACCAGCTGACCGGCGCCGGTACGGCGCTCGGCACCGGTTTCAAGGTGCCAGGCGACAGCAAGACCTATCTGCAGGCCAATCCGTTGAGCTTCCAGGGCAAGTGCGACAGCGTCGACGGCATGTCGCAGTACCAGAGCGCGCTGTGGAAAGACGTGACCCCGCCGCTGCGCTCGACCTATTCCTGCTCCTACGACTACGGTGGCGACTACGTCATGCAGTCGCCGTCGGAACAAGCCAATTTGCTGCTGCGCGGCAGCTATAAACTGGCACCGGAGCACAAGGTCTTCATTGAGGCGATCGGCTCGCGTTCGGAAGTCATCTCGATCCTGACCCCGGCCCAGATCTCGACCTCGCTGGCCAGCCGCAACGCCTATCCGGTCGGCGGCCAGTACTACCAGGACCTGACGGCGATCATCCCGACTTTCAATCGCAACCTGCCGATCATCTACAAGTGGCGCGCTAATCCGCTGGGCAACCGCACGCAGGAAAACACGACCGAGAGCGGCCGTCTGCTGGTGGGCTTCGAGGGCACGGTCAAGGACTGGGACTATAAATTCGGCGTGTCGAAAGCGCAGAGCACCACGAAGATGGCGCTGCTCGACGGCTACGCCTACACGCAGGACTTCTACACTGTGCTCGGCAGCGGCATCGTCAATCCATGGTCGCTCGACGGCAGCCAGACCCAGGCCGCCATCGAGGCGATCGAACGCACCAAATACCGCGGCGCCTTCCAGACCGGCAAGACGACGCTGACCCAGGTCGACGGTACCGTGTCGGGTGAACTGTTCCAGCTGCCTGCTGGCAAACTGGCGATGGCCGCCGGCTTCGATTTCCGCCGCGAGAGCTACCTGTACAGCCAGGACGTGGCGGCCGAGCCGATCCTGCTGTCCCCGGGCAATGCCAACCTGCCGAAGGCCACGCGCGACGTCAAGGCCCTGTTTGCCGAGTTCATCGTGCCGGTCACCACCGACCTGGAACTGCAACTGGCCGTGCGCCGCGACGATTACAGCGTGATCGGCGCCACCACCAATCCGAAGATCGCTTTCCGTTATCAGCCGGCCAGCTGGCTGCTGCTGCGCGGTTCGGCCAACAAGGGCTTCCTGGCCCCGAGCTTTACCCAGCTCTACACCGGCGCGCTGCCGCAAGAGCTGTCGAACGGTATTATTGATCGAGTCGGCTGCGCGGCGCATCCAGGCGACGCGCGCTTCTGCGCGCCAGAACGCTTCGATTACCTGTCGGGTGGCAACCAGAACCTGAAGCCGGAAACCTCGAAGCAGGGCACGCTCGGTATCGTGGTCGAGCCGTTCAAGGGCTTCTCGGCCTCGCTCGACTGGTGGGCGATCAACATGAAGGACCGGATCCTGAACCGCAGCCCGAACATCGTGCTGGATAACCCGGTGGCGCTGTCGAATAACATTATCCGCAACCTTGATGGCACGATCGACTACATCCAGGCCGGCTGGATCAATGCGGCCGGCGCGAAGACCCGCGGTATCGACCTCGGCCTGCGCGGCGACGGCAAGTTCGAGGGCGGCTGGAAGTGGAATGCCACCCTGGATGGCACCTGGACCGACAGCTACAAGTTCGCCGAGATCGAAGGCCAGCCCTACAAGGAATACGTCGGCCTCTTCTTCACGCGCGACCTGTACCTGCGCTGGAAGCACAGCGCCACCTTCAGCGTCACGCGCGGCGACTGGAATGTATTGGTGAGCAATAACTTCGCATCGGGTTACAAGGATCAGTTGCCGAACAAGGGCATTGGTGCCCTGCCTGCCGGTTTCGATCCGGACGTCTCGAGCTATACCCGCTTCGGCCTGGCGACGACGTACAAGGGCTTCAAGAATACGTCGATCACCTTCGGTATCCAGAACCTGTTCGACCGCGATCCGCCATTCACCGCGCACAACGTCGACGACGTCGTCGGTGCCGGCTGGGACCCGCGTGTCGCCGATCCGCGCGGCCGTGCCTTTACCCTGAACCTCACGTACAAGTTCTTCTGATTGTTCGCGAAGATCGCCCGTGCTTCAGGCAGCGCTCGCGCGCTGGCCTGGCACGGGCTTTTACTTTTACCATGGGCGACATGCTGATTCCTCCCGCCGCGGGCGCCGCATGAGCACCAGCCGGCGCGCCTTCGTGCACTGGCTGGCCGCCGCCATGCTGCCTGCGGTGGCCGCTGCCGCTCCCCGCCGGCGCCGCGTTGCTCCCCCCAAGATGAAAACCCTGATCAAACCGCCGCGCCTGCGGCCGGGCGATACCGTCGGCCTGATCGCGCCCGGCGGCTACGCCACCGAGAAATCGATCGCCAAGGCGCGCCGCAATATCGAGGCGCTCGGCCTGCGTGTGCGCGAAGGCGCCTCGCTGCGCGCGGTATACGGCAACTACGGCGGCAGCGTGCCGCAGAGATTAGCCGACCTGCACGCGATGTTCGGCGATCCTGAAATAAACATGATCTGGCCGATCCGCGGCGGCTCGGGCTGTATTTCGCTGTTATCCCACCTCGATTTCGCGCTGATCCGCGCCAACCCGAAGATTTTATTGGGTTACTCGGACATCACCGCGCTGCACCTGGCGATCTACAAGCATGCGCGCCTGGTGACCTTCCACGGCCCGGTCGCTTCGTCGACGCTGACCGATTACGCGATCGAGCACATGATGGCCGTGCTTGGCGACCCGCAGCCGAGCTACACCATCCCGATGGCGCTGGAAAACAGCCGGCGCGCCCTCGACAAGCCGCACTTCGGCATGCGCACCGTGCACGGCGGGGTCGCCACCGGTCCGCTGATGGGCGGTAACCTGAGCCTGGTGGCGGCCTTGGCCGGGACGCCGTACGCGGCCGATTTCAGGGACAGCGTCCTGTTCCTGGAAGAAGTGAACGAGGCGCCGTACCGGATCGACCGCTGGATGACCCAGCTCGATTTATCGGTCGGCTTTTCGAAGGCGGCGGGGGTAATGGTGGGCATCTGCGAAGACTGCGGTCCGGAGCACGACGACATTTCGCTGACCCTCGACCAAACGCTCGACCTCCATTTGCAGCCCTTGTCGGTGCCGGCCGTGACGGGTTACTCGATCGGGCATATCCGCGACCAGTTCACGATCCCGATGGGGATTCGCGCCACGCTCGATACCGAACGGCAGACGGTGACGCTGCTGGAGCCGGCGGTCCGCTAAGGTCTCCCGTCAGACCTTGTGCGTCATGTAGACATAGCCGTGCTGCTCGCCGTCGATGCGAAACAGGTCGGGCAATTCACCGGCGAAAGTAAAACCGCAGCGTTCGTACAGGCGGCGTGCCGGCTGGTTCGACGACAGCACCTCGAGGTCGACCCAGGCCAGTGCCTCTTGCGTGCGCGCCCAGTCGAGGGCCGTGGCCAGCAGTCGCTCGCCGAGTCGCTGGCGGCGCCAGTCGCGGTGCACGCCCATGCCGAGCAGGCAGCGGTGGCTTGACGCGCGCTCGGGCCGCGCGCGCAGGTCGATGTGGCCGCAGATGGCGCCCTCTGCATCGAGCGCCATCCAGGCGCGGCGCCAGCCCGGTGCGCCTGCCTCCGCCTCCAGGCCGATGGCAAACGCGGCGCGCTTGTCGACCGGGAAACGCGAATCGGCGCGCGCCATCGGCTGGAACAGCGGCGTGCCGGCGCGGCCGTTGTCTTGCAGGTGGTCGTCGAGGTAGACGAACAGGGCCGGCAGGTCGGCGGCGACGAGGCTGCGGATCGCAGGCAGGTCCCTGCCGTTCAACGCAGCCAGGCCAGCACGGCGGCCATCAGGAAGCCGCCGCTGACGGTACCCGCAAACGCCGCAGCCAGGGTGGCCATGTCTGGCTTCTGTTTAGCCATCATTACAGTGCTCTCGCAATCAGGATTTTCTGGATATCGCTCGTGCCTTCATAAATCTGGCAGACGCGCACGTCGCGGTAGATGCGTTCGATCGGGAAGTCGGCCACATAACCGTAGCCGCCGAAGACCTGCATCGCATTCGACACCACGCGCTCGGCCATCTCGGAGGCAAACAATTTTGCCATCGCCGCTTCCTTCAGGCAAGGCAAACCGGCATCCTTCATCGAGGCCGCATGCAGGATCAACTGGCGCGCCGCTTCGATTTGCATCGCCATTTCCGACAGGCGGAACTGCACCGCTTGATGCTCGAAAATCGGCTTGCCGAAGCTCTCGCGCTCCTTCGCGTAGGCCAGTGCGGCCTCGAACGCGGCGCGCGCCATGCCGACCGATTGCGAGGCGATGCCGATGCGTCCGCCCTCCAGGCCCGACAGGGCGATTTTATACCCCATGCCTTCTTCGCCGATCAGGTTAGCAAGCGGGACGCGGCAGTTCTCGAACACGATCTGCGCCGTGTCCGAGGAATGCTGGCCCATCTTCTGTTCGATGCCGGCGACGATGTAGCCGGGGCTGTCGGTCGGCACCCAGAACGCGCTGATGCCCTTCTTGCCGGCCGCTTTATCCGTGACCGCCATGACGATGGCGACATCGCCGTATTTGCCGCTGGTGATGAATTGCTTGGTGCCGTTGATGACGTATTCATCGCCATCGCGCGTAGCCGTGGTGCGCAGGGCCGCGGCGTCGCTGCCGGTGTGCGGTTCGGTGAGCGCAAAGGCGCCCAGCAGTTCGCCCTGGGCCAGGGGAATCAGCCACTGCTGCTTTTGCGCTTCGCTGGCGTACATCATGGCGATGCTGCAGACCGGGCAGTTGTTGACCGAGATGATGGTCGAGATGCCGCCATCGCCGGCCGCGATTTCTTCCAGCACCAGCGCCAGCGATACGTAATCGAGGCCCGCGCCGCCGTACTGCTCCGGCACCGCCACGCCAAAGGCGCCGAGCTGGGCCAGCTCCTTGAGTTCCGCTTTCGGAAAATAATGCTCCTTGTCCCAGCGGGCTGCCTGCGGGGCCAGGCGTTCCTGGGCAAAGCTGCGCAGGGCGTCGCGGATCATCTGGTGTTCTTCGGTCAGGATCATGGTGTCTCTTGTCTCTTGTCTCGTTGTCTTGTTATTGGCTTACCAGGGGATCGGGTTGCCGTCGTGGTTCAGGAAAGTGCCGTTGGCATCCGCTTGTGCATTGGCCAGCGTCGCGCGCAGCTCGCGCACGCTTTGTTCGGCGCTGATCGCCGCGCTGGCGCCGCCCATGTCGGTTTGCACCCAGCCGGGGTGGAAGGCGATGCAGGTCGCGCCTTGGGGGCCGAAGGTGATGGCCGTGTCGCGCAGCACCGAATTCAGGGCCGCCTTGCTGGCGCGGTACAGCGAGCCGTTGGCGTGCTGGCGCCCTCCAATGGAACCCATGCGCGAGGACAGCACGCCGAGTTTGCCGCGCGCCGCGGCCACCAGTGGCGCCACCAGCGGCAGCAGGCGCATCGCCGCCAGCACGTTGGTGTGCATCACGCTGTCGAAATCGTCCTGGGTCAAGAAGCCGTCGCTGCGCGGACCGTACAGGCCGGCGACCAGCCAGGCGGCGTCGATCTTTTCGTCGTCGAGTGTCCAGCCGAGGGCGGCGATTGCCTGCGCATCCGTGACCTCGAGCGGGTGCGCTTCGGCGCCCAGTTGCGCCAGTGCGGCCAGGTCTTGTGGCCGGCGCGCGGTGGCGATCACGCGCCAGCGGTCGGCGCGGTATTGGCGTGCCAGTTCGTGGCCGATGCCGCGCGAGGCGCCGAGGATCAGGGCAGTAGGCATGGTGTTGCTCCTGGCAGGTGGCGCGAACGTCCGCGGCCAAAATCATGTTGCGGTTTGTTTGGGTACGACCGTGTGGGCTCAAGAGCGGATCGCCGCCCGGCCCACCCTACGATGCGCCACCGCCGCAGAGTGACATCCGCGCCCGTCGCGTAAGGTAGGGTGGGCACTTTGCCCACGCGGTGCCAGGTCTCCGGGTCGAGCCGCACCCGGAGACGATCAAATTTACACCATCTCGATCGCCATCGCGGTCGCTTCGCCACCACCGATGCACAGCGCCGCCACACCGCGCTTGCCGCCGGTCTTCTTCAAAGCGCCCAGCAGGGTCACGACGATGCGCGCGCCGGAGGCGCCGATCGGGTGGCCCAGTGCGCAGGCGCCGCCGTGGATGTTGACCTTGTCGTGCGGGATGTCCAGGTCGCGCATGGCGGCCATCGGCACGGCGGCAAACGCCTCGTTGATTTCGTACAGGTCGACGTCGCCTGCCGTCCAGCCGGTCTTTTTAAAGAGCTTGTGCATCGCGCCGATCGGGGCCGTGGTGAACAGGTTCGGTTCCTGGGCGTGGGTGGCGTGGCCGACGACGCGCGCGATCGGGGTCAAGCCCAATTCCTTGGCTTTCGATGCGCGCATCATGACGAGGGCCGCGGCGCCGTCGTTGATCGACGAGGACGAAGCGGCGGTCACGGTGCCGTCTTTTTTGAAGGCCGGACGCAGCGAGGCGATCTTGTCGATCTTCGCCTTCAGCGGGCCTTCATCCTGCTCGACCACGACCTGGCCGCTGCGCGAGCTGACGCTGACCGGGGCGATTTCCCAGTCAAACGAGCCGTCGCTGTTGGCCGCCTGAGCGCGTTTCACCGAGGTAATCGCAAAGTTGTCCTGCTCTTCGCGGGTGAACGCATACGAAGCGACGCACTCTTCGGCGAAGGTGCCCATCGAGCGGCCCTCTCCGGTCTTTTCGTTGCGCGAGTAGGCATCTTCCAGGCCGTCGAGCATCATGTGGTCGAACATCGGCGCGTGGCCGATGCGGTAGCCGCCGCGCGCCTTCGGGATCAGGTAAGGGGCGTTGGTCATCGACTCCATGCCGCCGGCGACAACGACGTCGGCGCTGCCGGCGACCAGCTGGTCATGCGCGAAGATCGCGGCCTGCATGGCCGAGCCGCACATTTTCGAGAGGGTGACGGCGCCGGTCGAGAGCGGCAGGCCGGCCTTGATGAGCGCCTGGCGTGCCGGGGCCTGGCCCTGGCCGGCCATCAGGCAGTTACCGAAATAGACGTGCTCGACGGATTGTGGATCGACGCCGGCGCGCTCGACCGCGGCCTTGATTGCCACCGCACCGAGGTCGCTTGCCGTTTTCGAGGAAAAATCGCCCTGGAAGGCGCCCATCGGGGTACGGGCGGCGCCGACGATAACGACTGGATCATTCATGTTCTAGGTTCTCCAAAAGGGATGGCGCAGCGATGTGCGCCGGGGTGGTGTGCTGGTGGTGAAAACGGATGTGCTGCGGGTAAGGAAAAATATCCTGCACCTCGCCCGCCAGGATGCGGTCCTTGTGCGATTGCCACCAGGCGCGCGTCAACAGGTCCGCGTGATACTTTAGAAAATGGTGCCGGATCTTCGCATTTCCAAGCAAGAAGCGGCCGAACTGCTCGGGAAACACGTCATGCCTGCCGATCGGGTACCAGGGCTCGGCCGCCATCTCTTCTTCCTCGTTGCGCGCTTCCGGAATATCGCGAAACACGCAATCGGTCAAATATTCGATTTCGTCGTAATCGTAAAACACGACCCGGCCCTGGCGCGTGACGCCGAAATTTTTGTACAGCATATCTCCCGGAAAAATATTCGCGGCGACCAGGTCGCGAATCGCATTCCCGTATTCGAGGATGCCGTGCTCGATGTGCGCCTCGTCGCCCGCTTTTTCGGCATGCGCGAGATAGATATTCAGCGGCACCATGCGCCGTTCGATATACAAATGCTTGACGATGATGCGCTCGCCTTCGATGTCGACCAGCGAAGGCGCGTGGTGGCGCAATTCGGCCAGCAGCTCTTCACTGAAGCGCGCCAGCGGAAAGGCGACGTCGGAATATTCGAGCGTGTCGGCCATGCGCCCGACGCGGTCGTGGTGTTTCACGAGCAGGTATTTTTCCTTGACCTGGGCGCGCGTGGTTTCTTTCGGCGCCGGATAAAAATCCTTGATCACCTTGAACACATACGGGAACGAGGGCAGCTCGAACACCAGCATGACCAGGCCGCGGATGCCGGGCGCGCTCTGGAAACGGTCCGAGCTGTGTTTCAGATGCTGCAGGTAATCGCGGTAAAACAGCGTCTTGCCCTGCTTTTGCAGGCCGAGCAGGGTGTAGATCTCGCTTTTCGGCTTACGTGGCATCAGGCTGCGCAAGAATTGCACATAGGCCGAGGGCACCTCCATGTCGACCAGAAAATAGGCCCGCGTAAACGAAAACAGGATGGCGATCTGTTCCGGATCGGTGAGCACCGTGTCGAGCACGAGTTCGCCGCGCCGGTTGTGCAGCACCGGGATTACGAACGGGTATTCGCGCGCGCCGTTGATCGCGCGCCCGACGATATACGCGCCCTTGTTGCGAAAGAAGGGGCTCGATAACACCTGGAATTGCTGGTTCGGCTCGGCTTTATCCAGGCCGAAGGCTTCGCCCATGCGCGCCTTGACCAGTTGCACGTCGCGATCGAGCGCGGCAAACGGGCAGGCGAACTGGAAATTGGTGACGATGCGTGTCAGCGCGAAGCGCAGGCCGTCGGCGGCGGGGTAGTAGACCCGGTAGGTCGGCAGCAGTTCTTCGGTGTCGATGTACTCGGTCGAGATCACCGGGCGCACAAAAATAAAATCGTTGTGATAATAGGTGCGGTGCAGGATGTGGCAGCTGACCGAATTGAAGAAGGTTTCGGCCAGTTCCGGCTGCTTGTGGCCGGACAGCAGGCCGATATAGTGCAGCTTGATTTCGCGCCAGACGTGGTCGGCCAGTTCTTCGGGCGCGTAATCGTCTTCCAGGGCGTGCACGGCTTCCTGCACGCGCTGGTCGTAATAATCGATGCGCTCGCGCGCGGCGCGCTGGGCCACGGGCCAGTTGGCGCTGTCGAAGTGGCGCTTGGCGGCCTGGCTCGCTTCGCGGAACAGGCGGTAATGCTTGTCGAAGCCGTCGAGGATGCTGCGCGCGATGTCGAACGCTATCTGGGAAGACAACAGTTTAGGGAACGCAACTTGTGTCATCGTTCGTCTCGCGCCAGGGTCGGTTGAGCGGCTATTTTAGAGCAGTGTTCACGTATGCGGCAGGATGTAGGGTGGGCGGCTTTGCCGCCCACCCGTTCAAAACACGTTTGAAATGCCTGCACGGTCAATCTTATGCTGCCTGAACGGGTGGGCAGGAAACCTGCCCACCCTACGACCCTCCGGCGCAAGCTGAGGCTATTTACATCGTTTCGCCAAACAACTCACGCCCGATCAGCATGCGGCGGATTTCGCTGGTGCCGGCGCCAATTTCATACAGCTTGGCATCGCGCCACAGGCGGCCGACCGGATACTCGTTGATATAGCCATTCCCGCCCAGGGTCTGGATCGCCTCACCGGCCATCCAGGTCGCCTTTTCGGCGCTATACAGAATCGCGCCGGCGGCGTCCTTGCGCAGGGCGCGGATCGCGGCGGCGTTGGTCGCGCGGTCGCAGGCCTGGCCGACGGCGTAGACATAGGCGCGGCAAGCCATCATGGTCGAGTACATGTCGGCAATTTTCCCCTGCATGAGCTGGAACTCGCCGATCGCCTTGCCGAACTGGGTGCGCTCGTGGATGTAAGGGACCACCGAATCCATGCAGGCGGCCATGATGCCGAGCGGGCCGCCGGAGAGCACGGTGCGCTCGAAATCCAGGCCCGACATCAGGACATTGACGCCCTTGCCGACGCCGCCGAGCACGTTTTCGACCGGCACTTCGCAATCCTGGAATACCAGTTCGCCCGTGTGCGAGCCGCGCATGCCGAGCTTGTCGAGCTTTTGCGCGATCGAGAAGCCCTTATAGCCTTTTTCGATCAGGAAGGCCGTCATGCCGCGCGGGCCGGCTTCGAGGTCGGTCTTGGCGTAGACCACCAGGGTGTCGGCATCCGGACCGTTGGTGATCCACATCTTGTTGCCGTTGAGGACGTAATGGTCACCCTTGAGGTCGGCGCGCAGCTTCATGCTGACCACGTCGGAACCGGCGTTCGGCTCGGACATGGCAAGAGCACCGATGTGCTCGCCCGAGATCAGCTTCGGCAGGTATTTCTGCTTTTGTTCTTCGCTGCCGTTGCGTTTAATCTGATTCACGCACAGGTTCGAGTGGGCGCCGTAGGACAGGCCGACCGACGCCGAGGCGCGCGAGATTTCTTCCATCGCGATGATGTGGGCCAGGTAGCCCATGTTGGCGCCGCCGTATTCCTCGCTCACCGTGATGCCGAGCAGGCCGAGTTCGCCCATCTTTTTCCACAGATCCATCGGGAACTGGTCGGAGCGGTCGATTTCCGCTGCGCGCGGCGCGATTTCGGCGGCCGCGAACTGTTGGACTGCTTCACGCAGCGCGGCGATGTCGTCGCCATGGTCAAAGGTCAAGCCTGGAAGATGCAGCATGTCGTCCTCTCGGTGAACGGGGTTAGCGGTGGGCACTGAGTATGATACCCCTGTGTGACGTTAACGTAAACGTCAAGTAAGGGGTAGAGAAAGCCATCGGCTTCTTTGGCTCAGGCGGCCTTGCTGGCGCCCGCGGCAGCAGCGAGGGCGTCGGCATCGGCCAGCAGGCGCCGGCATTCTTCCTCGTGGGCGGAAATTTCTTCCAATGCCATTTCGATGTCGGCACGCTGCTGCTCGAGCGTTTCGCGCTGGTGCGACAGCACGCCCAGGAAACGGTTGATCTGCGCTGCCGTGTCTTTCGGCGACTCGTACATGTCGACGATGCTCTTGATTTCCGACAGCGTCAGTCCCAGGCGCTTGCCGCGCAGCGTCAGCTTCAAACGCGTACGGTCGCGCGGCGTGTAGACACGGTTGCGTCCGCCGACGCCTTCGCGGCTGGGGCTGAGCAGTCCCTGGTCTTCATAAAAGCGGATCGCGCGCGCGGTGATGTCGAATTCGCGCGCCAGTTCGGCGATGGTGTAGGTCGTGGGCATGAAAATGCGGCTGAAAGTGGCGGTTCTGGGAATCGCTTAGAATGTTTTCCGTTTACGTCAACGTCAACGTCGAACACATTGTAGCGCGCCCACATTGCATAACCACGAAAGATTGTCGAACATGAATTCGCTCGAATCCCAGCTTGTTTATCCATTCGCCGACGAATTGCCCGCGCCCGGCAGCGTGCGCGAGGTGGCGCCAGGCCTGTTCTGGCTGCGCATGGGGCTGCCGTTCGCGCTCGACCACATCAACCTGTGGCTGCTGCGCGACGAGCGAGACGGGCGCAGCGGCTACACGGTGATCGACTGCGGCGTGGCGACCGATGCCACCCGCGCCAACTGGGAACAGGTGTTGATTGGCCCCATGGCGAATGCGCCCGTGCTGCGTGTGCTGGCAACCCATTGCCACCCGGATCACGTCGGCCTCTCCGGCTGGTTGTGCGAACGCTTCGACGCGCCGTTCTGGATCACTGCCGGCGAATTCGGTTTCGCGCGCATGATGGCGGCCGCCTTGCCGGGCGTCGATGGCCCTTCCGCAATTCCCCATTTCGTGCGCCACGGCCTTGTCGACGACGCCATGCTCGAGCAGATGCGCAGCCGCCGCAATTACTATCCGTCGCTGGTCCCGAGTGTGCCCGCGGCCTACACCCGCCTGCAGGACGAACAGTTGGTCGCGATCGGCCAGGCGCAGTGGCGTGTGATCACCGGGTTTGGCCATTCGCCCGAACACGCGGCGCTGTATTGCGAAGCATTGAACGTGCTGATCTCGGGCGACATGGTCTTGCCGCGCATTTCGACGAATGTCTCGGTGTTTGCCGTCGAACCCGAAGGCAACCCGCTACAGCAATACCTCGATTCGCTGGATAAATTCGCCGATCTGCCGGAGGACGTGCTGGTGCTGCCTTCGCACGGCAAACCCTTCCGCGGCCTGCACACCCGTATCGCGCAGCTGCGCGCGCACCACGTGGCGCGCCTGGCCGAGGTGGAAGAAGCGTGCCGGGTGCCGGTCAGCGCCATGGACATCGTGCCGATCATGTTCCGGCGCCAACTCGATGCCCACCAGCTCGGTTTCGCCTTGGGCGAGGCGCTCGCGCACCTGCACAAACTTTGGAATGATGGTATGTTAAAGCGTGTAACTGGCGTCGATGGAATCATCCGCTTCCACCTGACCTGAACTGATTTTTGGCCTGCTCCGCCTGGGTTTTCTCCAACCCTCCGGAGCCGGTGCAACGGCCCCTGCGGCTGACGACGCGTATCCTGCATGCGACAACTCTTTGTTTCTGCACGGACACAGATACGATACGTTCATGCTTATTGGAAATTTTGTGGCATGATTCGCTCAGCGAGCGAAAAATCTCTTCAATTTCCACTTCTTTGTTAAGTTTCGACCTTAGAAATGTCACAAGTGGTCTTACCAGCCCATTGAATGACATTCATGGTCGAGCATGAAATAGTGACAACATGAATTCCACGAACGAACGGGAGAGCTTTAGTGAGCGTCTCCAACAGGCGCTGAAAAACGCCCATTATTCACCGGACAGTCCGACCCGCCTGGCGCGCGAATTTAACATTCGTTTTGAAGGCCGTCCGATTACCGTGCACGCGGCCCGCAAATGGCTCGTGGGCGAAGCCATTCCGACCCAGGAAAAGCTGCGCATGATCGCCCAATGGCTGGGCGTACCTGCCGACTGGCTGCGTTTCGGCGGTGCCGAGATCCCGGGTGCGCAAGCCGAGGGCAGTGGCAGCGCGCGTTTTGAATCGGCCGATGTCAAGCTGATCGCCGACCTGCAGCGCCTCGACGAGCATCATCGCCAGCTGGCACGCGAGTTCATCCGCATGCTGGTACGGATGAACCACCAACCCCCCCAAAAGTAAGCCCGCGCCTTCTTCGCGACTGCGTTTCCGCTTACAAATTTTCTTCCGAGTCAGGCAGTACAAATTGCCCGGAACTGGCGCATAATCGACGTTCACAGCCGAGGAACGTGCGCCGATGAAAAGTAATTACATGAACACCGCCCAGCTGAAAGAACTCATGACGGCGCCGCCGATGACGGCCGCGCGTCATGCCGAGGTGATGCGCAAGCGCATCGCCCAGCGCAGGATGCTGGAGGAAGCAAGGGAATTGAAGAAGGCCGGGGATAGCGACTACACGAAGCGCTAAGTACTCGACCGGAAATAAATGTGAATTTTGGCAAACAGAACCGGATGCGGTGCAAGCACGAGCCAACGCAGTAACGCGCCGGTTCTGGCAGCCAAAGACACATTTATTTCTGGGCGAGTGCTTAGGCTTTTGTCGCGTCAGTTCGGTGGCGTGTCCGGCGTGCCGCGCATGCCGGACCAGCGCGGCGCGGCGTCGTTCTCGATGCCAAGCAAATCGAGCACGCGGTCGAGCGTATGGTCGACCATCTCGTTGATGCTCGCCGGGCGGTGATAAAAGCTGGGCAGCGGCGGAAAGATAATGCCGCCCATCTCCGTCACCGCCGTCATGTTGCGCAGATGCGCCAGGTTGAGCGGCGTTTCGCGCACCATCAGCACCAGGCGCCGCCGTTCCTTCAAGATAACGTCGGCCGCGCGTGCGACCAGGTTGTCCGCCAGGCCATGGGCGACCGCCGCCAGGGTCTTCATCGAGCAGGGCGCAATCACCATGCCGTCGGTCTGGAACGACCCGCTGGCAATCGATGCACCAATTTCACGGTTTTTATGGACGACGTGGGCCAGTGCCTCGACGTCGCGCCGCTGCATGCCGACTTCCTGATGCAGGGTCAAGGAGGCGGCGTCGGAAACCACGAGGTGGGTCTCGACGCCGGGGACGCTACGCAAGCGTGCGAGCAGGCGTACGCCATAGACCGCGCCGGTCGCGCCGGTGATGCCGACGATAATGCGACGCGGACGTCGATCAGCCATTCTTCGGGAACATTGCCTGCAGTTCGCCCGACGCGTACATCTCGTTCATGATGTCGGTGCCGCCGATGAACTCGCCGTTCACGTACAGCTGGGGAACGGTTGGCCAGTTCGAGTAGTCCTTGATGCCCTGGCGCACTTCCGGATCTTCCAGCACGTTGACGGTGGCGATGTTATCGACGCCGCAGGCTTTCAGGATCTGGATGGCGCGGCCCGAAAAGCCGCATTGCGGAAATTGCGCGGTGCCCTTCATGAACAGCACGACCGGAGTCGTGGTCACGGTTTCTTTGATCCAGGTTTGTACGTCGCTCATGTGCTTGCCTTTGGTGGAAATGGATTGGATGGCGACATTCTATAAGAAATCGACCGCGGCGGTGCGTTGCAACGGCCCGCTTCCTGGCTGGAGAGGCCGCCGCGATTGCGGTATGATCGGCCCGTTTCTCTCGTACCAACCATTAGGATTCATTCATGCAACAACGCCCCAGCGCCGCGCCCTCGGCCGGTTTCAATGTCGTGCTTGCCGGCGTGCTCGGCTTTATCGGCCTCTACGACCTGTACAGCGGCGCCACGCGCGATGGCGCGGGCGTGTTCATCACCGGCCTGGCGCTGACGGTCTATGCCGCCGTGCTGCTGCGCGATGCGCTGCACATCAAGAAGACCGGCCAGCCGGCGATGGGCCGCCGGCGCATGAACCAGATCGGCCTGGGGTGCCTGACGCTGTATGTGGTCGGGGTGCTCGTCAAACGCGTGCCGGAGATGGCGCAGTTTTTTGGTTAGATCGTATTGGCGGCGTTGAACCAAGTGTTGACTGCCGCGTAACGTCATAACGTAGGGTGGACTCCTGAGTCCACGCGTTCGTGCCGATGCATGCCGCAACGTATCCGGTGACCGCGCTGCTGATCAACCGGTGTACCGCGTGGGCACAAGTGCCCACCTGCGTTATGCGTCTACCGAAATCGCCGCCAGCGCCGCATCGAGCTCCCCGATCAGCAAGCGCGCCTCGGAGCTGTCCGGGTCAAGCGGCGCGCACATCACGGCTTACTTGCGCAGCTTGGCAAACGCCGCCGCCATGGCGCCGGCCGCATCCTGCGCGGCGGGACGCTCCTGGCGTCCGTGCTGGGCCACGCGCTTGGCATCAGTCCGGTCGCCACGCTGCTGCGGCTGGGCGCCCGGCTGCGGCGCGGCATCGGTCAAGCGCATCGTCAGCGCAATGCGCTTGCGTTTCGGATCGACTTCCAGCACTTTTACCTTGACGACCTGGCCCGCTTTCACCACCGTGTGCGGATCTTTCACGAAGGTATTCGACAGCGCGGAAATGTGGACCAGGCCATCCTGGTGCACGCCGATGTCGACAAAGGCGCCAAAGGCGGCCACGTTGGTGACCACGCCCTCGAGAATCATGTCCGGACGCAAGTCGCTGATTTCTTCCACGCCTTCTTTGAAGGTGGCGGTGGTGAATTCCGGACGCGGATCGCGCCCCGGCTTTTCCAGCTCTTTCAGAATGTCGGTCACGGTCGGCACGCCGAATTTGTCATCCGCATACTTGGCCGGATTCAGGCTTTTGACCAGGGCGCTGTCGCCAACCACCGCCTTCATGTCGCGTTTCACATCCAGCAGGATTTTTTGCACGACCGGATAGGATTCCGGGTGCACCGCGGATGCATCCAGGGGATTGTCGCCGCCCATCACGCGCAGGAAACCCGCCGCCTGTTCGAAGGTTTTATCGCCCAAACGCGGCACCGCCTTCAAGGCCGCGCGCGAGGCGAACGCGCCTTTCAGGTCACGGTAGCTGACGATGCTCTGGGCCACGCTGGAGGACAATCCCGACACCCGCGCCAGCAGCGGCGCCGAAGCCGTATTCACGTCGACACCGACCGCGTTCACGCAATCCTCGACCACCGCGTCGAGCGAGCGCGCGAGCTGGGTTTGCGAGACGTCGTGCTGGTACTGGCCGACGCCGATCGATTTCGGATCGATTTTTACGAGTTCCGCCAGCGGGTCTTGCAGGCGGCGCGCGATCGACACCGCGCCGCGGATCGAGACGTCCATGTCGGGCAATTCGCGCGAAGCGAATTCCGAGGCCGAATACACCGACGCCCCGGCTTCCGAAACGACGATTTTGGTCAGCTTCAGTTCCGGTTTGGCTTTAATTAAATCCTGCGCCAGTTTATCCGTCTCGCGCGAGGCGGTGCCGTTGCCGATCGAGATCAGGGAGACATGGTGTTTCGCCGCCAGCTGGCCCAGCACGTGCAACGCACCGTCCCAGTCGTTGCGAGGCTGGTGCGGGTAGATGGTGGCCGTGTCGACCACTTTGCCGGTGGCGTCGACGACTGCCACCTTGACGCCGGTGCGCAGGCCAGGGTCGAGGCCCATGGTCGCGCGCTGGCCGGCGGGCGCTGCCAGCAGCAGTGCTTTCAAATTGCGCGCAAACACGTTGATGGCGTCGAGTTCGGCTTTTTCGCGCAGGGCGCCCATCAATTCCGTCTCGATGTACATAAAACTTTTCACGCGCCAGGTCCAGCGCGCCGTGTCGAGCAGCCATTTGTCGGCCGGGCGGCCGCAGGCCTTGATGCCGAAGCGCGCCGCGATGCGGCTTTCGCACGGGTTGAGCGGCGCATCCCATTTCGGCTTCTCCGCTTCCGTGTCCAGGCGCAGCACGACGTCGAGGATGCCTTCGCGGCGTCCGCGCATCAGGGCCAGCGCGCGGTGCGAGGGGACAGTGGCGAGCGGTTCCGAGTAAGCGAAATAGTCGGCGAATTTTTCGCCTTCGTCTTCTTTACCTGCGACCACCTTCGATTCGACCACGCCGTGTTCGCCCACATACTCACGCAGCGCTTGCAGCAGTGTCGCGTCTTCAGCAAAGCGTTCCATCAGGATCTGGCGCGCGCCGTCGAGCGCCGCTTTGGTGTCCGGCACGCCCGGGTTGTTCACGCCCTCTGGATTGCTGAACGCCTCGCGCAGGTATTGAGTCGCTTCCTGTTCCGGATTGCGCGCCGGGTCGGCCAATAAATCGTCGGCCAGCGGAGATAAACCGGCTTCGACCGCGATCTGCGCCTTGGTGCGGCGCTTCTGTTTATACGGCAGGTACAAATCCTCGAGGCGGGTTTTATCTTCGGCCAGCGCGATCTGCTGCAGCAATTCCGGCGTCATTTTATTTTGCTCGGTGATCGAGGCGATGATCGCGCTTCTCCGGTCTTCCAGCTCGCGCAGGTAGCGCAGGCGCTCTTCCAGCAGGCGCAGCTGGATGTCGTCGAGGCCGCCGGTGGCTTCCTTGCGGTAGCGCGCGATGAACGGGACGGTGGCGCCTTCATCCAACAGGGCGATGGCGGCGGCAACTTGCGCCGGTTTGGCGGCCAGTTCGAGGGCGAGGCGTTGTTCGATGGAGGGCAGCATGGGGCAAAAAAATCCGTGAGTCAGGCGGGCAGTGTTACCCAAACACGCGCGCAGCGCCAGTCTTGACAGCGAATGCGCGCCATGCCGATAGCTGCGTCCTAGGCCAGCCGCGGGGCGCGTACCGCGCGGGTGCGCAGGAGCAGCTGCAACACCGTGTACGCCAACATCAAGAAATAGCCTATGTAAATGCTGCTGATGATGACCAGCGAGGGCAGCGACATCTTCGATGGCAGGGACTGCTTGTCCGTGATGAGCAACATGATGAACATCGGCAGGGCGCTGCATACGAGCAGCCCCAACAGGCGATGGAACTTTTTGACCTTCGAGGCGCCGTCTGTAAAAATTTCCGGTTCGCGATCCTTGGCAACCGGCGTGCACCAGTAATGCCAGCCGGTGCTCGTCGCCGCCAGCGTCCAGCCGGCGTCCTGCATCAGCTGGGAAAAACCATCATCGGGGCGGCCATTGCCGAAATCGGTGCGGTACACGACGTCGCGTGGGGCGCCGCGGCGGAAGGTCCAGAAGCACAGCGGGTTCGCCTTCTCCAGGTGCAGGCCCTGTCTGGCCATGGCGCGCAGCCAGGCTTCCTGTTCATGGTCCTGATGGGCCCAAAAAAATTTGAATGTGGTAACCGTCGACGTCTTCATGCCGCTTCTCCGTTTCCTTATTTTGTCAGTGCGAACTGCCCGTTGCGCACCATGATGGCCAGGCGCCGTACCTGTTCGGCCAGCACCAGCCTGCCCTTGTCGGTCAACGCATACGTCTTGCGCCGCTCGACTTCGCTGACCTTGTCGATCAGGCCCTGTTTTTCCAGCGTGGCGAAGGCGCCGTACAGCGTGCCCGGACCGATGACGACCTTGCCCTCGCTCATGGCTTCCACCTTTTGCATGAGCGCATAGCCGTGCAGCGGTTCGTCGAGCGCTGCCAGCACGTAATACGTTGCTTCCGAGAGCGGCAACAGCTTCGCGAAATTGAGGTTCATCCCAGCTCCTTGCATATATCGATAGGCGACATATCGTTGATCGATATACTAACAAGTTGCGAATAGGAGTCAATGACTTTTTTAAGAAGCGGCAATATGCAATGATGGAGAGCCAGTCTTTCACACCGTAAAGATTTCTCGGCTACGTGCGATCACGAACAAAACTGAAGTGCCCGTATGAGAGATAATGGTCGTTGTTGTTTTTTTTTATACAGGTTCAGGGGCCCAATGCACACAGTTGATTTCCCACGCGAACACGCGAACGATGCCCCAGCACCGCGCGCGACGCCGGCCCGCGCACCCGCACTGCCCGCACCGGTGACGACCTGGCTGCAGCGCGTTGAGGCGGCCGCGCATCCGCAACCGAAGCTGACCGCCGAGGTCCTCGACCCCAAGGCCGTCCAGTACAAGTTCGTGTATGTGATGGCGCCCACCAGCGGCGGGCGCCATGTGGCCGTGTGCCTGTGCAAGGCGCGCCTGCGCCCGAATGGCGACGTCGCCGCCGCCAGCCCGGTTAACGAAGTGTTTTCGCTGCTCTCCGCCCCGCCCGCCTACCTGGAAGGCGAGGACGAAGACCTGGTGCGTTTCTTCATCGCCATGCGCAGCGGCGCTTCGCAAAGCACCAGCGCGACCGAGCCCAAGGGCAAAGTCGGCGCCATCCTGCTCGACCTCCTGCTGCGCCAGGGGAAACTGCTGTGGGCAAATTCCTGGGCCGATATGGCGAATGGCCTGGTCTATCCGCTGCAAGCCGGCCCGACCCGCCAAGCGAACCTGGCCTGGCGCGACGAAGGCCGTGCCGCCAAACTCGGCTGGTCGGTGGAACCGGCCAACGGCGCCAGTCACCCGGGCGCCGACCTGATCGACTACATGCTGCCGACCGACCCGCCGTGGTATATCGACAACCTGTCCTGCGGTCCCTTGTCGCTCAACCGTGGCGGGGTTGACATTTCGCTGGCCGAATTGCAGGCGCTGGTGGCGCAAGCCCCTGTCCTCACCGGCAACGATAAAAAACGCGTCTCGCAACTGCTGCTCGCGCATGGTTTGCAGGAATTGATGCCGCTGCCGCAGCCGCTGGTGCAGCGCCTGCGCGACGACGTCAAGCCGCAGCCCTTCCTGTTACTCGATGCCGTCGCCCTGGCCGATACCGGCACCCAGCGCTGGCACGATTTCGCCGTGCTCTCCTTCGATTACGACGGCCAGCGCGTCTCGTTCGACCCGTCGCAGCGCGTGGTGCGCCAGATCGGCGACGTCACCGAAATCATCGAGCGCGACGCCGCGCTCGAGGCCGCCGCCCTGGAAAAACTGGGCGAGCTGGGCTTCCGTAAACCTGCAACCACGCCCCTGTCCGGCGTGGCCGGCGCGGTCCAGTTGGAGAGCCAGGCGCACTGGCTGCGCTTTGCCGAAAGCGACCTCGATGCGCTGTCGGATGCCGGCTGGCACCTGCAAAAATCGAGCAAGTACCGCTACGACGTGGTGCCGGTGGAAGACTGGTATGCCGAGATCGACGAGCCGGAAGAAGCCGGTAAAGCCTGGTTCGAGCTGGAGCTGGGCGTCGTCGTCAACCGCAAGCGCGTGCCGCTGTTGCCGGTGCTGGTGCAGTTGATCCGCAACGCACCGATGGATTTCGATCCGGCCGTGCTGGCCGCCCATGGCGAAACCGACCAGATGCTGGCAAGCTTACCCGAAGGTTTGCGTGTCGCCCTGCCATGGTCGCGCGTCAAACCGATCCTGGCGACGCTGGGCGAGCTGTATTTCAACGACAAGATCAAGAACCGGGTACGCCTGTCGACGCTCGACGCGAGCCGCCTGGAAGAACTGGCGCGCGGCGTCGAGATGCGCTGGTTCGGCGGCGAACAATTGCGCGAGACCGGCCGTAAACTGAGCCAGTTCGGCTCCGTCAAAAAGGTGGCGGCGCCCGCCGGCCTGCAAGCGACGCTGCGCGACTACCAGCTCGACGGCCTGTCGTGGATGCAATTCCTGCGCGAATACGACCTGGCCGGCATCCTGGCCGATGACATGGGTCTCGGCAAAACGGTGCAGACGCTGGCCCACATCCTGACCGAAAAAGAGGCGGGCCGCCTGAGCAGCCCGGCGCTGGTGATCGCGCCGACCAGCCTGATGACGAACTGGCAGGAAGAAGCCGTGCGCTTCGCCCCGAGTCTGAAGGTGCTGCTGTTGCAGGGCAAAGAGCGGATGGACCTGTTCGACCAGATCGCCGGGGCCGACATCGTGCTGACGACTTACGCCTTGCTGCCGCGCGACGAGGAAAAGCTGCGCGAGCACCATTACCACCTGGTCATTCTCGACGAATCGCATTACATCAAGAACACGCGCTCGAAAGCGGCGCAGACGGCCGGCTCGCTGAACGCCAACCACCGCCTGTGCCTGACCGGCACGCCGCTGGAAAACCACCTGGGCGAACTCTGGTCGCAATTCCATTTCCTGCTGCCGGGCCTGCTGGGCGAGGAAAAAGCGTTCAATACGCAATTCCGCCACCCGATCGAACGCCAGGACGACCCGGTGCGGCGCATGCTGTTGAATCGCCGCATCCGTCCCTTCCTGCTGCGCCGCACGAAAGATAACGTTGCCAAGGAATTGCCGCAAAAAACCGAGATGGTGCGCCGTGTCGAACTGACCGGCCCCCAGCGCGATTTATACGAAACCGTGCGCCTGGCGATGGACAAGAAGGTGCGCGAGGAAATCGACCGCAAGGGCGTGGCGCGCAGCCAGATCGTGATCCTGGAAGCTTTATTGAAACTGCGCCAGGTGTGTTGCGACCCGCGCCTGGTAAAAGCCATGCCGTCGAAGAAGAACACGGCGGCGATCTCCGCCAAGCTGATCGACCTGATGCAGATGGTCGACGATTTATTGGAAGAAGGCCGCAAGATTCTGGTGTTCTCGCAGTTCACCAGCATGCTGGCGCTGATCGAGGAAGAGCTTGCCGCGCGCGGCATCCGCTACGCGCTCCTCACTGGAGAAACGCGCGACCGTTCGGCGCAAGTGGCCGCCTTCCAGCAGGGCGCGGTGCCGATCTTCCTGATCAGTTTAAAGGCCGGCGGCGTCGGCCTGAACCTGACCGCGGCCGATACCGTCATCCACTACGATCCGTGGTGGAACCCGGCGGCGGAAAACCAGGCCACCGACCGCGCCTGGCGCATCGGGCAGGACAAGCCGGTATTCGTCTACAAGCTGATTGCGAAAGGCACGCTGGAAGAAAAGATCCAGTTGCTGCAGCAGAAAAAGTCGGAGCTGGCGAATTCGATCCTGGCCGAGGGCGAATCGCAAAAGATGGCCTTGACGCAGGAAGATTTGCAAGCCATTTTCGCGCCGCTGGCCGAACAGTAAACGTTTCCGGACACGCCGCATGCCCGCCTCGCGCGGGCATTTTTTTTGGTGCGCCCAGCATGGGCGCACTCTTGCGGGTGCAAGTCCTGCCGCGAGCTGACCACAGTGAGCGAAGCGAAGCGCAACTGCGTGAGGGCGACCGAGCGTGGGAAGGAAGCGCGGAGCGAAACTGCGAGCCGA
>JANNNC010000203.1:0-37383 GCA_031398335.1 Massilia sp. | reverse complement strand
CCGCGACCGCCGCAACAAGAAGCGCGTCTTCCGCGCACTGTGGATCACCCGTATCAACGCAGCATCGCGTTCGCACGGCATGACCTACAGTGTGTTCATGAACGGCCTGAAAAAAGCCGCGATTGAACTGGACCGTAAGGTCCTGGCCGATATGGCTGTGCATGACAAGCCGGCCTTCGCCGCGATTGTCGCTGCCGTCCAGGCCAAGCTGGCTGCCTGATAGCAGTTTGCTAGCAAAAAGCGCTGCGGCAACGTAGCGCGAAAAGAGCGGGGCAGAGGTTTTTAACGACCTGTGCCCCGTTTTTGATTGTGGGGCTTGGTAAAACCAACCACGGCCCCCGTGGCTCCCGCCACCATAAAAACAGGAAGAATCGCATGAACTCGCTGGAAGAACTCGTCGTCTCGGCCCAGGCTGACTTTGGCGCGGCCCCCGACGCGGCCGCGCTGGAAAACGCAAAAGCAAAATACCTCGGCAAGACCGGCCAGGTTACCGAACTGATGAAGGGCCTCGGCAAGCTCGACCCCGACCAGCGCAAGGCGCAGGGCGCCCTGATCAATGCCGCAAAAGAAAAAATCGAAAGCGCATTGACCGGCCGCCGCGACGCGCTGGCGAACGCCCAGCTCGAAACACGCCTGAACGCCGAAGCCATCGACGTCACCATGCCGGGCCGCGGCCGCGCCATGGGCGGCATCCACCCGGTGATGCGCACCTGGGAGCGCGTCGAGCAGATCTTCCGCTCGATCGGTTTCGACGTGGCCGACGGCCCCGAAATCGAAAACGACTGGACCAATTTTACTGCCCTGAACAGCCCGGAAAACCACCCGGCGCGTTCGATGCAGGACACCTTTTATATCGAAGGCAACGACAGCACCGGCAAACCGCTGCTGCTGCGCACCCATACCAGCCCGATGCAGGTGCGTTATGCGCGCACGCATACGCCGCCGATCAAGGTGATCGCGCCGGGCCGCACCTATCGCGTCGACAGCGACGCCACCCACTCGCCGATGTTCCACCAGGTCGAAGGCCTGTGGATCGGCGAAGACATTTCCTTTGCCGACCTGAAGGGCGTGTATCTGAACTTCGTGAAGGCCTTCTTCGAGACCGACGACCTGCAGGTGCGTTTCCGCCCGTCTTACTTCCCGTTCACGGAACCGTCGGCCGAGATCGACATCGCCTTCGGCTCGGGCCCGCTCAAAGGCCGCTGGCTGGAAGTGTCGGGCGCCGGCCAGGTGCATCCGACGGTGGTGCGCAACTTCGGTCTGGATCCGGATAAATTCATCGGCTTCGCGTTCGGCTCCGGCCTCGAGCGCCTGACGATGCTGCGTTATGGAATCAACGACTTGCGCCTCTTTTATGAAGGCGACCTCCGATTCCTGAAGCAGTTTAATTAATCCGGTCGCCGATTCAGTACGCCCAATAATAAATCACGCGGTTACAAGCGCGGTTACAAGGTAAAGATTATGCAATTCTCCGAAAACTGGCTCCGTTCCATGGTCGATCCGAAATTGTCTTCGGATGAACTGTCCCAACTGCTGACGATGTCCGGCCTCGAAGTCGAAGAGGTCGAACCGGTCGCGCCGCCATTCTCGAACGTGGTCGTGGCCGAAGTCGTCGACGTGGCCAGGCATCCGAACGCGGACCGCCTGAACGTCTGCCAGGTGAACGTCGGCACGGGCACGCTGCTCAACATCGTCTGCGGCGCGCCGAACGTGCGCGTGGGCATGAAGGCGATCTGCGCCAAGGCCGGCGCCGTGCTGCCGCCTGGCGCCGACGGCAAGCCTTTCGAGATCAAGGTCGGCCAGCTGCGCGGCGTCGAGTCGCAGGGCATGATGTGCTCGGCGAAAGAGCTGAAAATCTCGGAGGAGAGCAGCGGCCTGATGGAACTCCCGGCCGACGCGCCGGTCGGCACCAGCATCCGCGACTACCTCGGCCTGGACGACCTGAAGTTCACCATCAAGCTGACCCCGAACAAGGCCGATTGCCTGTCGGTGCTGGGCGTGGCGCGCGAAGTGTCGGCCCTGACCGGCACCCCCTTGCACCTGCCGACCACGGTCCCCGTCGCGGTGACTTCGGACGAGATCCTGCCGGCAAAAATTTCGGCCCCGGACCTGTGCGGCCGCTTTACCGGCCGCGTGATCCGCGGCCTGGACGCACGTGCCGCGACCCCGGACTGGATGAAGCAGCGCCTCGAACGCTCGGGCCAGCGTTCGGTCTCCGCCCTGGTCGACATTTCCAACTACGTGATGCTGGAAGTCGGCCGTCCGTCGCACGTGTTCGACATGAACAAGATCCACGGCAGCCTGGATGTGCGCTGGGGTAAAAAAGGCGAAACGCTCAAGCTCCTGAACGGCAACACCGTCGAGGTCGACGACTGGGTCGGCGTGATCGCCGACGACAAGGAAATCGAGTCGCTGGCCGGCATCATGGGCGGCGATTCGACCGCCGTGACCCTCGACACGACCGACATCTACCTGGAAGCGGCCTTCTGGTGGCCGAACGCGATCCAGGGCCGTGCCCGCAAATACAATTTCTCGACCGATGCGGCGCACCGCTTCGAGCGGGGCGTCGATTTCGCAACGACCGTCGAACACATCGAGCGCATCACCGCGCTGATCCTGCAGATTTGCGGTACCGAGGCAACGAAAGTCGGCCCGATCGACGACAAGATTGCGAACCTGCCTGAGCGCAAGCCCGTCGTGCTGCGCACCGCGCGCGCCCAGAAGGTCATCGGCGTGCCGATCACCGACGAGATGGTGGCCGACATCTTCACCCGCCTGCACCTGCCGTTCACGCATGAGGCGGGTACCTTCGCCGTCACCGCGCCGTCCTACCGCTTCGACATCGAGATCGAGGAAGACCTGATCGAGGAAGTCGCGCGCGTGTATGGCTTCGAGAACATTCCGGCCAACCCGCCGACGGCGCCGAGCGCGATGCTGATCGAGCCGGAAAATACGCGCTCGCTGTTCGCCGTGCGCCATCAGCTGGCCGACCTGGGCTTCCAGGAAGTGGTCAACATGAGCTTCGTGGAAAGCGTCTGGGAGCAGGATTTCGCCGGCAACAGCGCGCCGATCAAGCTGCAGAACCCGATCGCCAGCCAGATGAGCGTGATGCGCTCGACCCTGATCGGCGGCTTGCTCGCCAACGTGCGCTATAACCTGAACCGCAAGGCGGGCCGCGTGCGCGTGTTCGAAGCGGGCGCCATCTTCAAGCGCAACGAAGCCATTCCTGATGGTCCATTGACGGTTGCCGGCTTCGAGCAGCCGAAACGCGTCGCCGCCATGGCCTATGGTCCGGCGCTCGACGAGCAGTGGGGCCAGGCGGCCCGCGCGGTCGACTACTTCGACGTCAAGGCCGATCTGGAAGCGCTGTTTTCGCCGCGTGTGGTACGCTTCGTCAAGGCTGAGCACCCGGCGCTGCATCCGGGCCGCTGCGCCAACGTCGAGCTCGATGGCCGCGTCGTCGGCTTCATCGGCGAACTGCACCCGCGCTGGCTGCAGAAATACGACCTGCCGCAGGCGCCGGTGCTTTTCGAGGTCGATGCCGATGCGCTGCTGGCCCGCGTAATCCCGCGCTACACCGAGATTTCGAAGTTCCCGGGCGCCACGCGCGACCTGGCGCTGGTGGTGAAACAAGACGTTCCGGCCCAGGCCGTGATCGATGCTTTCACCCAGGCGGCAAGCACTCACCGCAACGGCAAGATCATGCAAGCCGTTGTTTTGTTTGATGAATACCGCGGGAAGGGTCTGGAGGCGGACGAAAAATCGCTTGCTTTCCGCTTTACGTTGCAAGATACTCAATCGACCTTGCAGGACGATGTCGTGGAGGCCGTGATGGCTTCCGTGGCTGAGGCCGCAAGAGAAAAACACAGCGCAAAATTGCGCGGCTAAGTTTCGACTCCGTCCAAAACATGTCCACATCGAAGGCAGGGCTTCAAAATTAATAACAATGACGTTGATTCGGCCGTATTCCAGGAGGCACTGGCGGCCGACCTGCATCGCGCGATGCAGGTGGCTCGTGTACGGCAGGAAGCGGAAAAGGACTTGCCGACCCTTACCAAGGCCGAGCTGGCCGAGCTACTCTTCGAGCAGGTCGGTTTGAACAAGCGCGAAGCCAAGGACATGGTCGAGACCTTTTTCGACGAGATCCGTAACGCGCTCGAGCGCGGCGAAGCCGTCAAGCTGTCCGGCTTCGGCAATTTCCAGTTGCGCGACAAGCCGCAGCGGCCCGGCCGCAATCCGAAAACCGGGGAAGAGATCCCGATCACGGCGCGTCGCGTCGTGACTTTCCACGCCAGCCAGAAGCTGAAGGGCATGGTTGAAGAAACCAGCCCGGCATCGATGGCGCGCGCCGCCTGAGCCAGCCAGTCCAGCTACTCGGTATCGCTACTCCGTATAGTTATTAAGTGAGCCATGAACGATCGCCCGAACAAGATTGAACTGAGCGCGCTGCCGCCGATCCCGGCGAAGCGCTATTTCACGATCGGCGAAGTCAGCGAATTGTGCGGTGTCAAGCCGCACGTGCTGCGCTACTGGGAGCAGGAATTTACTCAGCTGAAGCCGGTCAAACGCCGAGGTAACCGCCGTTATTATCAGCACCACGAAGTGCTGCTGATCCGGCGCATCCGCGAACTGCTCTACGAACAAGGTTTCACGATCAGCGGTGCACGTAACAAGCTCGACAGCCGTGCCGGCAATATGGCCGGCGGCATCGAGGAAGTGCAGGTCGAAGCGGCGCCCGTCGTCGACACGGCCAAGCTGCGCGTGGAACTGCTCGATATCCTCGCCTTGCTCAAGCAAAGCGTACGTCCTGCGTGACATTCTGCTTGCGGTACTGTTAACGCGGCATTTGTGCGCTGTTGTAGATGGGCGCTTGAGTGCTAAAATGTTACATGCGGTTTAGGTAATTCAACGCATGACAGCCGGGTGGGGTTCCCCGGTACTTTCCTGTGCCAGGAAAATTTAAGGGAAGACAATGATACGCGTTGCCATTTGTGACGATCACCAGATAGTTAGAGCAGGATTCAAACAAATTTTCTCCTCGTCCGGCGATTTCGAAGTCGTCGCTGAAGGCGCCACCGGCCGCGAGGCGCTGGACATTGCCCGTCGCGAAATCTGCGATGTGCTCTTGCTCGACATCGCCATGCCCGACCAGAGCGGGATCGACATTCTGCGTACCATCCGCCAGGGCCAGCCGAACCTGCCGGTGCTGATTCTCTCCGGCTATCCGGCACAACAGTACGCGCTGAACCTGTTCAAGATGGGCGCCAACGGCTACCTGAACAAGGAATGCGATGCCGACGAGCTGAAGACCGCCGTGCGCACCGTGTTCCAGGGCCGCCGCTACGTGAGCTCGACCGTCGGCGAACTGCTGGCGCAAAGCTTCGACCGCGATCCGAACACAGCCCTGCATACCGAGCTGTCGGACCGCGAATTCCAGGTGTTCCTGCGCCTGGCCAAGGGCGCGACCGTTTCCGATATCGGAAACGCGCTGTCGCTGTCGATCAAGACCGTGTCCACCTACCGTACCCGCATCATGGAAAAGATGGGTCTGCAGTCGAACAGCGACCTGACCTATTACGCCATGAAAAACAACCTGCTCGACTGACAGCAGGCAGCGAGCGCCGCCCGGCGCTCGCCCTTGCCGGTCTCGATGCCGGCACCGCGGCCCCGGCCGTACGAGCGTCAACGGGCAGCGTCCGCTCTTGCCTGATCGTCATTCAATTCGACGACAAGAGCCTGGCCGTCACCGCACATCTGTCTCATCCCTTCTACTTTGCAAGATTGCTGCGCTGCATTAATGTCCCACAGGGACTATAATCAGCCCGGTCCGGTAAGTTGCGCGAAAGGAACCCAGCAGATGTATTTCTCCACCAATCTCCCGAAACGCGCCCGCTCGCTTCCGCTCTACAAGACCCTGCTCTGCTTCGTGTGCGTGATGATCCTGCTCGTCAACGGCATCAGCCTGCTGCGCAACCTCGATGCCCTGAAGGCTGCCAATTCCCTGCAAGAGCAGACGACCAAGGTGAGCAACGAGCTGCAGCACCTGAGCCTGCTCGTCACCGATGCCGAGAGCAATTTGCGCGGCTATTTCCTGTCCGGTTCGTCGAGCTATCTCGGCACCGTGCAGGGCGCGCCGGGCCGGATCGACGACCAGTTGCGCAAATTGAGTACCCTGCTGGCCGACAATCCCTCGCAGCAAAAGAACCTCGCCCAATTGCGCCTGCTGGTCGAGCACCAGTTGCGCATGATGCACGAAGCGCTGACGATCTACCGCGACGGTGGCTTGAAGGAAATCCTGACCATCACTGGCGTGCCCAACGAAGGCGACAGCGACGAGATCCGCCTGCAAGTGGTGATCATGCTGAGCGAACAGAACGAATTGCTCACCGCCCGCAGCGCCGCCTTCTACGACCAGTACCGCCATGCGATCATCCTCGGCCTGGGCATCAATGCCGCCGCGATTTTCGTGCTCCTGCTGTTCCACCAATTGGTGCAGCGCAGTTTCGCGGCGCAGGGCCGGGCCGAGGACGCCCTGCAATCGGCGAACGACCAGCTCGAGTCGACTGTTGCGCGCCGTACCGAACAGCTGTCGGTGTTGTCGCGCCACCTGATCCATGTGTCGGAAGAAGAAAAATCGCGCCTGGCGCGCGAGCTGCACGACGAAATGGGCGCCAACCTGACGGCCATCGGCATGGATCTCGCCACCGTCGGCGACCAATTGCGCACCAGCCGGCCGGATCTCTCGGCCATGCTGGCGCGGGCCCGCGCCACCCTGGTCGACACGGTCCAGCTGAAACGCCGGATCGTCGAAGACCTGCGTCCGAGCCTGCTCGACAACCTCGGCCTGGCCGCGGCCCTGCAGAGCTATTGCGAGGACTACGCGCGCGTGACGAACCTCGATTGCGACGTGCTGATCGACGGCGACGTCGACAGTGCCGGCCCGATGCATGCGATCGCCTTGTTCCGCATCGTGCAGGAGTCGCTCAACAACATCGCCAAGTATGCCCAGGCGCGCAGCGTGATCGTGCACCTGGCGCGCGAAGACGATGCCCTGGCGCTCGAAGTGACCGACGACGGCGTCGGCATCGCGCCCGACGCACTGGCGCGCTCCAAATCCCATGGCCTGCTGGGCATGCGGGAGCGGGCCTTGCTGCTGGGCGGGATACTCGACGTCGAGCGTGGCGTCAACGGGGTGGGGACCTGCGTGCGCGCCAGGATTCCGGCGCTGGCGGCCGCGCCCGGCGCCGTGGCCCTGATGCCGCCGGCGCTACCCCCGGCCATGCCGGCGGTGGAAAGCGACGACGTCGGGCGGTTTGCGGCCTAGGGTCGGCAGCAAGCAGCAAAAAGAGCCCTTGCACTGAGCCGGGCCGCGCAACACGGACATTAAAAAGGGTGCCCTCAGGGCGCCCTTCGTTTTATCCGATACGAAGAAAGTCGATCAGCGTGCAACGTCTTCCAGCAGGCGGTCGTATTCGGTCTTGGCAACCTTGTAGCATTCGCCGGCATACTCTTCCAGGCCTGCACGGTCGAGCACGGTGATGTTGCCGCGGCGGTACTGGATCAGGCCTTCGTCCTGCAACTTGCCGGCCGCTGCCGTGATGCTTTCGCGGCGCACGCCCAGCATGATCGAAATCAGTTCCTGGGTCACTTTCAGTTCGTTGCCTGGCGAACGGTCCAGGCGGTCCAGCAGCCAGCGGCACAGCTTCTGCTCGATCGAGCTGTGACGGCCGCCCACGGCGTTCTGGGCCATCTGCGCGAACAGGGCGTTGGTGTAGCGCATCAGGAGCTGGGGCAGGGCGCCGCCGCGGTTGAAGGCGTCGCGCAGGTACTGGGTCTTCAGGCGGTAGCCGTAGCCGGCGCTCAGGACCACGGCGCTGCACATGGCGCGCTCACCCATGAAGAGCGACACGCCGACCACGCCTTCGTGGCCGATCACGGCGATTTCAGTGGTGGCGCCGTCTTCCATCACGTACAGCAGCGACACGATTGAGGTCGTAGGAAAATACACGTATTCCAGTTTGCTGCCATACTCGAACAGTTCCTTGCCGAATGGCATAGGCACCAGTTCCAGGTGTTCGAACAGGGTTTCAAGGTCCTGGCGAGGAAGGGCTGCCAGCAGTTCGTTCTGCTGGGTGCCGCTGAAGCTGACAACTGGACGGGACGCCGCTTTGATATCCTCTTTGGTCGAAAGAAGCTGGTTGACCGCTTGCGTTTTTTGCGTGACACCACCAAGTTGGTTGTTCATTTTCTGTCCTCTAATCTGACTTGCTGCATGAAGTGCGACTACCGGAGAGCTTGTTGACACTCAGTTGACATTCTCTCAATCGCGATGTGTGTACGATACGGCTTCCGTCTGTTGGCGAACATAAGATTAGGGGTTGCCCCTGTGTAGGCTGCATGCATGATGTCTTGTCAGCCCAGTCCTACTAGAAAAGTTGCCGCAAATCAGGCGGTTTCTGTTAGTAGGGAAAATTTTTGCCGCATAATGGATGCGTTCGCAACCATTGCTCCCCCTTCCCACGCATGCATGTCCTACTCGTCGAAGACGACGCCGTCCTGGCCGATGGCCTGACCCGCACCCTGCAGGGCCACGGCATGCAGGTCGAACTCGCCGTCGACGGCCTCCAGGCCGACGCCCAGCTGCAACGCAATTCGCCGCAAGTGGCGGTCCTCGACATCGGCTTGCCCGGCATCGATGGCTTCGAGGTCGTGCGCCGCCTGCGCGCGCGCGGCGACACCACCCCCGTCTTGTTGCTGACCGCGCGCGACGCCGTCGAAGACCGCGTGCGCGGGCTCGAGACCGGCGCCGACGACTACCTGGTCAAACCCTTCGCCACGCCCGAACTGGTGGCGCGCATCCGCGCCCTGGGGCGGCGCAACGCCCCAAAGACCGGCATCATCGCCCTCGGCAACCTGGTCTTCGATTCCGGGGCGCGGCGGGCGCGCATCGGCGAGCGGCCGCTCGAGCTGTCGGCGCGCGAATGGGCGGTGCTCGAATACCTGCTGCAGCAGGTGGGCCGGGTGGTGTCGAAACAGCAGATCATCGATACCATCGCCCCCTGGGGCGAGGACCTGACCCTGAACGCGGTAGAAGTCTACGTCTCGCGCCTGCGCCTGAAGCTCGACGGCGCCGGGCTGGCCCTGCGCACCATCCGCGGTTTCGGCTACCTGCTGGAAGCCGCGCCGGCCGCATGAGCAGTATCCGGGTCCGGCTGCTCAAATGGCTGGTCGGCCCGATCCTGGTCGTCAACCTGGGCGCCGCCGCACTGACCTATTTGCTGGCCTGGACCCCGGCCCAACTTGCTTTCGACGAAGGCTTGCGTGTGAATGCGGCCGTCCTGGCCGGCCGTGTACGTGTCGGCGGCGCACCCGCGCTGGCATCGGCCCGCGCTGACGATAGCCTCGGCGAAGCGAGCTGGGCTGCCTTGCACGACGGCAGCGGACGCCTGCTCGCGGGGGCCGCCGAACTGCCTCCAGGCCTGCGCCCTGGCCTGCACGACGCGCGCCTGGATGGCGAGCCGGTGCGCGTAGCGGTGGCCGAGGTGGCGGGACCAGGCGGCCTGCGCGTTAGCCTGGCGCGCACCACGCGCGCGCGCCAGCAGGTGCGCGCGGCGATCGTGCGTTCGCTGGTGCTGCTCGAAGTGCTGTTCAGCCTGGCGCTGGTCGGGCTGGTCTGGTTCTCGGTCGGCAATGGACTGGCGCCGCTGGCACGCTTGCGCGCCCGGCTCGATGCGCGCGGCAGCGCCGACCTGGCGCCGCTCGAGGACACCGGCATGCCGCGCGAACTGGTCCCCGTGGTCGACGCCTTCAATGCCTTGCTGGGACGGATCGACGCCGGCGCCCGCGCCCAGGACGAGTTCCGCGCGAATGTCGCGCACCAGTTGCGCACGCCCCTGGCCGGCCTGCGCCTGCAGCTCGAATGGCTGGCCGTGCGCCATGCCGGCGACCTCGAGACCCGGCGTTCGGTCGAGCTCATGCTGCAGGCGAACGAGCGCATGATCCGCCAGACCAACCAGTTGCTCTCGCTCGAGCGCGCCGAACCGAACCGCTTCGCGCGCGCGCGCCTGGTGCCGCTCGACCTGTCCGAGCTGGTGGCCGGCAGTGTTCAGGCGTTTGTCGAGCAGGCCGCGGCGCGCGACATCGACCTCGGCTTCGAGCTCGACAAGGCAATCGTGGACGGCGACCGCTTCCTGCTGCGCGACCTGGTCGACAACCTGGTCGACAACGCGCTGCGCTACTCGCCGCGCGGCGGACGGGCGACGGTCAGCTGTGGCGCCCTTGCAGGGGGCGGCAGCATGCTGCGGGTTGAGGACAATGGCCCCGGCATTCCCGCGCACCTGCGCGAACAGGTGTTCGACCGTTTCGTGCGGCTCGACGTCGGCACCCATGGCAGCGGTCTCGGGCTGGCGATAGTGCGCGATATCGCCAACCTCCATGGCGCCGGACTCACCCTGTCGGACGCGGCGGGTGGCGGCGCGGTGTTTACAGTCGTGTTTCCTTAGCGCGGCTGTCGTTTCGCGTGTCAGCTTCTCGTCAGCATTTCCTCAGGGAAATGCAAGCTTCCTGCGGTATTATTCTCCCAAGGAAACTTTTGTTTTCGAAGTGGCGCTTCTTCAGCGGCACGTCCAACTATCGGGAACGACATGAAATCTCAGGCTGGCTTCACGCTCATCGAGCTTATGGTCACGGTCGCCATCATCGGCATATTGTCCGCGATCGCCATTCCGAATTACGGCAACTACGTGCTACGCACGCGCCTCACCGATGCCTATGCCGGCTTGGCGAGCATGCAGCCGGCAGCCGAGCAGCACTGGTCGAACACGAATTCCTACGCCGGCCTGACCGGTTTGCCGGCCAGTACCGACAATTTCACCTTTACCGTTGCCGACGCGACCGAAACGGCCTACTCGATCACGGCCACCGGCAAGAACGCAACCCTCGGCTTCGTCTTCACGATCGACCAGAATGGCCAGCGCGCCACCACCGGCGTGCCGAGCGGATGGACCACGAGCGCTGCATGCTGGGTGCGCGACAAGAGCGGCCAGTGCAGCCAATAGGGCACATGATGCGCGCGCCAGCCGTTCGTGGCTTCACCCTGCTCGAAGCCTTGGTGGCGCTCGCGATCCTGGGCGTCGTGCTGTCGATCGGCATGCCGCGCATGAATGCCTGGATCTATGCCGGCAAGGTAGCGGCAGCCGGCCAGTTCTATGCAGAAGGCTTCTCCCTGGCGCGCAACCAGGCGCTCACCCACAACGGCGCCAGCCGCCTGGTGTTGCTCACGAATGCGGACAACGGCCAGTTCGACTGGCAGGTCGACATCTGCTTCCCGCGCCAGGAGACGCCGTGTGACGCAGAGAGCGCCAACTGGTCGACGCCCGCAAACGCCGCCGACGCCGACCCGGCAGGCGCCGCGGGTTTCAAATCGGTGCTGCGTCGCGCCGACGCGCTCCCTCCGGGCGCCGAACTGGCGCTGGCCCCGGGGCCTGAGGACGCGCGTGCGGTGTATTTCACGCCGCTCGGCTGGGTCAATCCCGCCATCGCGCCGCGCCTTGAACGCATCGACCTCACGCCCACCACGAAGATGACCGGCAAGGCTCCCGCGACTGCAGTCGTGCTGACGCTGGCCGGCATCGCCACCCGCTGCAAACCCGGTGTTGCCGCAACCGACCCCCAGAGGTGCCCGCCATGACCCCATTGCCTGTCCGTCGCCAGCAGGGTGTCGCCCTGCTCGAAGCCTTGATCGCCGCCTTGCTGCTGGCGATCGGCCTGCTTGGCACCATCGGCCTGCAGGCGCGTGCCTACTCGGCCCTGTCCGATGCCGGCATGCGCTCGGAGGCGACCATCGCCGCCGAGCGCCTGATCGGCGTAATGACCACCGACACCGGCCATCTGGACGACTACGAGCTGGCCGCCAGCGGCCAGCCCGGCGAGCGCTTGCTGCCCTGGTACACCGCCACCCGCAAAAGCATTCCCGGCGCGACCGTCACCGTGACGGTGACCGCCGGCGCCGGCGCCAAGGCACCCAGCGAAGTGGCGATCACGATCGGCTGGCAGAGGAAAGCCGGCGCGCCGGCCAACCGGCACGCCGTGCGCGCCTGGATCTAGGGGGGCGCGATGCAACCGACCCTCGTGCGCGCACGCGGCTTTTCCGTCGTCGAACTGCTGGTCAGTGTCGCCATTGGCCTGCTGGCGCTTGTGTTCGCCACGCGCCTGATCACTGGCTCGGAGCAGGCCAAGTCATCGGCCCTGGGCAGCTCGGACTCGATGCAGAACGGGATGCTGGCGATGTTTTCGATCAGCGGCGACGCCCAGCAGGCCGGCTTCGGCCTCAACGACCCGATCCTGCTCGGTTGCGATACCCGGTTCACCGACGACGACGGTTTCGTGCTCGCCGGCGCCGCGCGCGGCGCGGCCACGGTCAGGCCGCTGGCGGCGGCCATCATCGAGTCCGGCGGCAGCGGATCGGACCGCATCAGCCTCTACTCCGGCAGTTCGATGAGCGGCACCGGCACGGTGCGCATGGTGACCAACTACATCGGCGGCACCAACCTCGACCTCGACCGCGAACCCTTCGGTTTCGCCAAGGGCGACGTCGTCGTCGTGGCACCGGAAGACAAGAGCGGCCAGTGTGCGCTGACACAGGTGTCGGACGATCCGGACGCCACGCCGAAGCTGGCCGTGGCCGGCGGCGCGGGCTTTCGTTACGCCAGCGGGTCGCTGGGCGGCAGTTTCAGCGGCGCCACGACGCGGGTCTTCAACCTCGGCCCTGCGGCTTCGCTGTCACTGCACACCTGGTCGGTCGCGAACGGTTTCCTTCAACTGCGTTCGACCGACATGGCCGGATCGAGCGCGGCGCCCGCAACCGTGGCCGACAATATCGTCTCGATCAAGGCGCAGTACGGCTTCGACACCCGCACCGGGGCCGCCTTCCTGCCGAAGGACGGCCTGCGCGTCGGCCAATGGTCGGCGACGATGATCGACGCCGATGGCGACAGCGTGGTGGGCGGCGCAGGCGACTACGAGCACATGGCGGCGCTGCGCATTGCCGTCGTCGCGCGCAGCAAAACGCGCGAGCGGCCGGCGGCAGATGGCAGCTGCAAGGCAACGGTTATCGCGCCGACCGTCTTCGCCAGTGCCGAGCCGTTCGAGGTCAAGCCCGAGCCGATCAAGGTCGACGTGGCCGTGCCTGGGGACAGCAGCGACTGGCGCTGCTACCGCTACCGCGTCTTCGAGACCATCGTTCCGCTCAAAAATGCCCTCTGGAGGCCGTGAAATGAACCGATCCTTTCGCCGTACCGAGCGCGGCATCGCCCTGCCGGTCATGCTGATCATCCTGGTGGTGATGCTCATTTCGAGCACATACCTGCTCAAGTCGAGCAATACAACCACGCTCACGGCCGCCAACCTGGCCTACGATTCGGCCCAGGGCAGGGCGGTCGACGCGGGCCTGCACCAGGGCTTCCAGTGGCTGAGCGAAACGGCGAGGAGCAACCGCGCGCTGCTTAACGAGAACTCGTCCAGCAACGGCTATGTGGCCATCCTGATGGCGGGGCAGAGCGTGCGGTCCGAGGCCTTCTGGGAAGGCGGTCGCGTCGTCGAGGTGAACAAGCAGCGCATCGAGTATGTGATCCACCGCCTGTGCTCGCTAAAGCTGCCGTACGACCACAAGGACAACGCGTGCGTGCTGACCTCCGACAACCCGTCGGCCATGGGCTCGTCGGTCAAGGCCGGCGACAGCCTCGCGTTGGACGCGCCGCGCTTCACTTCGATTCCGAAAGTGCATTACGTCGTCACTGCCCGCATCGCCGGTGCGCGCGGCGGCAATGTCGTCAACCAGCTGGTCGTGCAGATCGGCGCTTGAGCCGAGCAGACAATCCGCCGCCGTGCCGGGCAAAGAAAATGGAAACACGCATGAACCGACTACTCGCCTTGACCGCACTCCTTCTCCTGCTCCCGGGCGCGCAGGCCGCCCCGACCGCGATCGCCACGCTGCCGCTGCTGAACATTAGCGGGACCGGCACCGTCAAGCCGAACCTGATGCTCCTGTACGATAACTCGGGCTCGATGAAGAGCGCCTTCACGCCCGATTACGTCGATGACAGCACCACCTGCCGCGCGAAGGACACGATGGCGACTTCGCGCGGCTGCCGCATCGGCGACCCGCCCTTCGCCAGTGCCGATTTCAACAAGCAGTATTACAACCCGAAGGTGCGTTACCGGCCGCCGGTCGATGCCGCAGGTGTCTCGTTCAAGTCGATGGCGAGCGAGGACGACTGGAAGTCGGCTCCGACCGACGCATTCAATGTCGACAAGGTCGATTTGCAGGGCAATGGGGTTGCCACGACCAACCTCCTGACCGCCTTTCCCGACCTGCGCTGGTGCGACGGCAACGGCAACTGCGGCTACAACACGGCTGGCTACGCCTATCCGGACGCCACCCACACCACGCCCCAGTATTTCTTCGCCAATCCTTACTATTACGCGATCAACGTCGCCGAATACTGCACCGACGCCACGCTCACCAATTGCCGCGTCACCGCCGTCGGCGCGCCGGCGCCGGCCGGCCATCCGGTGGCCGCGCCCGTGCGCTGGTGCGACAGCCGGGCGCTCACCAGATGCCAGGCCAAGTATGTCGGCAACTACAAGTACCCGCGTTTCTCCGACCCGGCCCGCAATCCCGACTTCTACGGCACCATCACCATCGGGGCCTCGGCCTCGGACAGCAAGGCGCGCATCAGCCAGGTCGAAGTCGTTACACCGAGCGGGACCCAGGTCCTGACGAACGCCGCAGTACTTGCCAACAACGGCACCAACACCGCCGCCGAGCAGGCCGCGGCCGCCAACGCGCTGGCCCTGTCGATCGTCGCCAAGAAGAACGTGGGCGAGCAGTACACGGCCTGCGTGCGCAGCCCGACCTTGGGCGGCGTCCCGGCCTGCTCGAGCTTCGGCATCACCCTCGACAGCAACAACGTGGTGGCCGTGGTCCCGATCAGCTGCCCGGCCACCGCCACCGGCAAGGGCCTCGACCAGTGCGCGCTGCTGGTCGACGGCAGCCGGGCGGGCCGCACCCTGATCGTGTCGGCCGCCACCAATGTGACGGCACTGCTCTCCGTTTCGGGCACGGCGAATAACGGCAGCAACCAGGAACTGGCGGGCGTAACGCTGGGCGGCACCCAGCTGTTTACGAGCACGCCCTTGCGCCTGGGCCGTGGCGCCAGCGCGTCGGCGGTGGCCACCGCGATCGTCGGCAGGATCGGCACGCTTGGGGCCGTCCAGGCCTTTGCCGGCAAGGACACCGCCTCCTTCGCGTGCGCCGCGGCGAGCGCTAATACGGTCTGCCTCGTCACCACCGCGCTCACCCGAGAAGGCCAGAACATTGGTCTGGGCCAACTGACGAACAACACCTACAACAATGGCAAGAGCGCCTACCTGAGCTTTTCCGCGAACGCCGCGGTGAGCGACGGCATCCCGACGACGGTGACGCCGCTCGGCGCTTCCGTATTCGTGCGCACCGACATCGTCCCGGGCCGCAACAGCTATCCACGCGACATCGCCCGGGATGACTGCCTTGGCGCCACCTGCACCTACGCCGAAGAGATGACCAACTTCGCCAATTGGTACGCCTATTACAAAACGCGCAACCAGATGATGAAAACCGCCGTCGGCCAGGCCTTCCAGCAGATCGCCGACAATTACAACGTCGGCATCGTCGCGCTGTCGGTGGCGGCCGCCGAAGGCGCCATCACGGCGCCGAAACCGTTTGCCGGTACCTCGCGCAGCACCTGGTACAACTCCCTGTACGCCATGACCGGCACCGGCTCGACCCCGATCCGCCAGGCCCTGCATTCGGTTGGCAAGATGTATGCGAACCGCTCGCCCTACAACTACTCGGCTGGCAACGAGGTGATCCAGTTCCCGTGCCAGCAGAACTTCACATTCGTGACCACCGACGGCTACTGGAACGGCGCCGCCGCCGCCGACGTCATCAACAACGACGACAAGGAGAGCGTGGCGCGCTTTTGCTCTCGCGCCAAGGGCTGCGTCGACACCAGCGCGCAGAGCGCCAACTCCCTGGCCGACGTCGCGCTGTACTGGTACAACGGCGGCTCGAACGACAAGGCCAGTTCGCTGCGTCCCCAGCTCGAGGACTGGACCGCGACGAGTGGCAATGTCGCCGCCGGCAGCGGGGAAAATACACGCCTGCACATGAAGACCTATGCGCTGGGACTGGGCGTCGACGGTATCATGACTTACGACAAGGATTACGAGGAAGCAAAGTCAGGCACGGACTTCAACAAGCTGGTTAACGGCGTTCCCAGCGGCTGCCCGTGGAACAACAACGGGCCATGGATCTGGCCGAACCCGTTGACTGGCGACGATTCGGGCAGCGCGACCTACCAGTCGCGGGTGGACGATCTGTGGCATGCCGCCATCAATGGCCATGGCAAGTACTTCAGCGCCTCGGACCCGCTGCAGGTGATCGACGGCCTGGGCGAAGCGCTGCTGGCCATCAAGGTCACGCAAGGCGCCGCCGCCGCCGCCGCGACCTCGACTCCGAACATCTCGGTGGAGGACAACGACATTTTCGCCGCCACCTTCACCACGGTGCGCTGGTTCGGCGAACTGCAGGGCAGGAAGATCAACGTTGTCGATGGCGTGGTCGCCGAGAAGGCCGAATGGAGTTCGTCGAACACCGTCGGCACGAAGGTCGGCGCCGCCACCGACAGCCGCACCATCCTGATGCTCGACGTGGCCAGTCGCAGCCTGAAAAATTTCAAATTCGAGGCGATGACCGCCGGCGAGCAGGCCTGGTTCGCGGGCAAGTGCAGCCAGCTGGCCCAGTGCCCGACGCTGAAGCCGGCCGAGCGCGACACCGTCAACAACGGCCTCCACATCGTCAACTGGCTGCGCGGGCAGCAGCAGCATGCCGACGACAAGGTGCTGCGCGCCTACAGCAAGACCGACGTCACCAAGGGCGGCCCGGCCGTCCCCCTGCCGATCCTGCTGGGCGATATCGCGTCCTCCAAGCCGGCCTACCTGCGCGATCCGCGCAAGGCCTACCCCGAGAAGGAATACCTGGACTTCAAGCAGGCCAATCTTGGCCGCAAGGCAACTGTCTTTGTCGGTGCCAACGACGGCATGCTCCACGCGTTCGACGCCGCCCAAGGCGCGGAGATCTGGGCCTATGCGCCGCGCATCACGATGAAAAAGCTCTACAAGCAATCCGGCACGACCTACGCCGGCAGCCATCAGTTCACGGTCGACGGTTCGCCCGAGGTGGCCGACGTGAAGATCGGCGGCCAGTGGCGCTCGGTGCTGGTGGCGGGCCTGAACAGCGGCGGGCGCGGTTACTACGCCCTCGATGTGACCGATCCGGCCGCGCCCACGGCGCTGTGGGAATTGTGCGCCGACGCCGCTGTCTGCAGCGGCATCAATTACGACGCCGACATCGGCCTGACCTTCGGCAATCCGCAGTTCGGTACCTGGAAGGACGGCGCTGGCGTGGAGCGCTGGGTGGTGTTCCTGACCTCGGGCTACAACAACGTCAAAGGCATCGACGAACTCGACAATGGCAGCGGCGAAGGTTACCTGTACGTGGTCGACGTGGCCACCGGCGCCGTGCTCTCGAAGACCGGCACGGGCCGCGTTATCGAGACGACCGGGGGCGTCGCGAAGGACGTGACGGCCACCACGCCCTCGGGCCTGGCGCGCATTACGGCCATCAGCGACAACCCGAACACCGATCCTTTGGTGACCTTCATCTATGGCGGCGACAACCTGGGCCGCATGTGGCGCTTCGATTTCACCAGCAAGGGCGCGCCTGGCCTCCTGAAGCTGGGCGACGCCGGCAGCAGCCGTCCGGTGACGACGCGTCCCGACGTGACCTTGTGCCGCCCTGGCGGCGGCGCCGCGACCGGCGGCGAGACCGGGGACCTCAAGCGCGTGGTGGCCTTCGGCACCGGACGCCTGCTGGCGCTGGAAGACATCGGCAACACGGCAACCCAGAGCGCCTACGTGCTGGTCGACAAGGGCCAGGCGATCACCGATTTGCGCTCGGCCTCGACCATGGCGCAACAGAGCCTGACGAAGGTCGAGGGCACCAGCGCGTATGCGATCAACGGCGTGAAGATCGACCTGGCCAGCCAGAACGGCTGGTTCATGGACTTCAACCAGAATCCCGGGGAGCGCGTCAACCTCGACCCGAAGATCGTCGCTGGCGCGCTCAACATCGTGACCAACATGCCGAGCAACGCGTCGAGCTGCGACGTGGGCGGCACCAGCAACGTCTACCAGGTCAACGCCTGCACGGGCGAGCCGCTGGTGGCGATCGACATCGACGGCACGGCCGGCAAGGAGATCATGATGGTGGCGGGCCGGACGCTGTCGAACGCGGCGGCGGCGGTCGGCTCGATCGTCATCAGCCTGCCGTCGGGTGAACTCAAGCAGATCACCACGAATGCCGACGGCAGCATGGTCACGACGGCGGTGGCGGCGGCCAACTCGGATGGCGCCTCGCGCGCCGGCTGGCGCCGCGTGCGCGATTGAGCACCGGCTGGACGGGCAAGGGGCGGCGCAGCAGCAGGAATGGGGCTGCGCCGTTTCACATTCTCTTCACACGCCTGTCCCGGGAATCGGTAAAATCGAGGGTTTTCTTCATCTGGGCCAATGGGGCTCGACTATGTCCAACGATTCTGACATCCTCGCTAACGACGCTCCCGGCGACGACACGCTTGACTCCGCCGCCGCCATCAACGCGCGTTCGGCCGTTACCATTGCACGCGAAGTGGGGCGCCGCCGCACCTTCGGCATCATTTCCCACCCCGACGCCGGTAAAACCACGCTGACTGAGAAGCTGCTGCTGTTCTCGGGCGCGATCCAGCTCGCCGGTACCGTCAAGGGCCGCAAGAGCGGCCGCCACGCCACCTCCGACTGGATGGACATCGAGAAGCAGCGCGGCATTTCGGTCGCCTCCTCGGTCATGCAGTTCGAGTTCCGCGACCATGTCATCAACCTGCTCGACACGCCCGGCCACCAGGACTTCTCGGAAGACACCTACCGCGTCCTCACGGCCGTCGACTCGGCGCTGATGGTGATCGACGCGGCCAAGGGTGTGGAGACGCAGACGATCAAGCTGCTCGACGTCTGCCGCATGCGCAATACGCCGATCGTCACCTTCATGAACAAGCTCGACCGCGAAACGCGCGATCCGCTCGAACTGCTGGACGAACTCGAGTCGGTGCTGAAGATCGAGTGCGCGCCGGTGACCTGGCCGATCGGCATGGGCAAGAACTTCCGCGGCGTGTACCACCTGCTGAACGACGAGATCATGCTGTTCAAGGCCGGCGAAGAAAAGGCCGACGGCGCCTTCGAAATCCTGAAGGGCATCGACAACCCGAAGCTGGCCGAGATGTTCCCGCTCGAGATCGAGCAGCTGAAAATGGAAGTCGAGCTGGTGCATGGCGCTTCCCACCCCTTCGACCTGGAGCGCTTCCTGTCGGGCGTGCAGACGCCGGTCTTCTTTGGTTCTGCGATCAACAACTTCGGCGTGCGCGAGATCCTGTCGGCGCTGGTCGACTGGGCCCCGGCGCCGCGCGAGCGCGACGCCACCGTGCGCGCCGTCGAACCCAGCGAGCCGAAGTTCTCCGGTTTCGTCTTCAAGATCCAGGCCAACATGGACCCTGCCCACCGCGACCGCATCGCTTTTCTCCGCGTGTGCTCGGGGCGTTTCGAAAAGGGCATGAAGGTCAAGCACCTGCGCCTTGGACGCGAAGTCAAATTGTCGTCGGTGGTGACCTTCATGGCCTCCTCGCGCGAGCAGGTCGAGGAAGCCTTCGCCGGCGACATCATCGGCCTGCCGAACCACGGCAACATGCAGATCGGCGACAGCTTCTCGGAAGGCGAGATGCTGACCTTTACCGGTATCCCGTACTTCGCGCCGGACCTGTTCCGCACTGTGCGCATCCGTAACCCGCTGAAGATGAAACAGCTGCACAAGGGATTGCAGCAGCTGGGCGAGGAGGGCGCGGTGCAGGTCTTCAAGCCGGTGCTGGGCGCGGACCTGATCCTGGGCGCGGTGGGCGTGCTGCAATTCGAGGTGGTGGCAAGCCGCCTGTTGAACGAATACGGCGTCGACGCCGTGTTTGAATCGTCGAGCATCAGCAGCGCGCGCTGGGTGTCTTCTGACGACAAGAAGTCGCTGTCCGACTTCGAGGCGCAGCTGGGCCACAACGTGGCTTACGACGCCGCCGGCAACCTGGCCTACCTGGCCACGTCGGGCGTCAACCTGCGCCTGACCCAGGAGCGCTGGCCGAAGCTGACCTTCCATGCGACGCGCGAACACGCGGCCAGGCTGGGCTGATCCATGTCTGATGGGTAGAAAAAGCCGGCAGCTTGCCGGTTTTTTTTCGCGCGCCTACTGCAGCGCCGGCAGTGCGTCGCTCTCGATGCCTGACACAACCTGATTCGCCACCGCACCGTTGGCGCCGGTCACACGCAGCTGCACCGGCAGCCAGTGGTGCGCGGGCGCCAGCCAGACTTCCACCCGCGCGTCCCCAGGCCGGGCCGGCTGCGCCAGGCGCACGGTCGCCAGCCGGCCGGCGGAGGTCGGCAAGTCTTCGTTGCCGACGACCTGCCATTGCTCGATGCGCGTGCCTCCCGGGCCGGCCACCACGATATCGATCATGCCCTGCATCTGGTCCGGATCGGCCAGGCCCATGCCAGCCAGCTGCAGCAGCGCCGATGCGCGGTCCTGGCTGCCCGGATGCAGGGACGTGCTCGCGTCAAGCAGGGCGTTTTCGATGCGCCCCTGCTCGTGGTCGAAACGCGTGTGCTGCGTGCCGGCAGCCACCTCTTCGCTGGCCAGGTGTGGGGCAATGCCCGCGTCGTCCTCGCCGCCTTCGCTGCTCAGCTCACCCAGCACGCCATCGATCCGCAGGCGGTAGACGCCGCCGGTCTTCTCCCAGAGCAGCTGCGCGCTGTCCTGGGTGACGGCGGATTGGCCGGGCAGGGTGCGCGTGACGGTGTAGGTCACCCGCGCCGAGGGCGGCAGGCGCACGAGGTAGCGGCCTGGCATGTGCAGCGGTGCGATGCCCGCGGCCACGCCGGCCTGTGCGGGCGGCGCCTGCGTGGCGGAATCGGGAGGCGCCACAGCGGCCGGAGGGGCAGGGACTGGCGGCGACGCCAGGGGTTGCGCCGCTGCGCTGGCCGGGGGCGCCGCTGCCGGCGGCGCCGTCGTATCTGCTTGCGCCAGCGGTGCCGCAAGGCGCTGGTCCCCAAGACGCAGCGCAAGCGGCGCGCCGACGGCGGACGGCGCGGCAGGCGCCACCAGGACGTCTAGCACGGCGAATGCGAGCAGGTGCAGCAGCAGGGAGAGCCCGACCCACGCCACCAGGCGCCGGTGCCGGGCCAGGTGGACGGCGATCTTCATGGCGCTAGTGTTACCGACCTGTCTGCAATTGTCCACCTGCGGGAAGGCGTTGATCCCGCGCAAAGGCGGCGCCGGGGCGATGCCGTAGATTGGCCGAATGCGTTAAAGAAATATCGCGCATTTTTTCACTGCGAGGCAATCATGCACAAGCTCCCTCATTTCCCCGTCGCGGCTACTCGCGCCGCGCCGTTTTTTCCCACGCAAGGGCGCTGAGATGCTGTCGCGCCTGAAAATCGGTCCCAAACTGCTGCTCGCGCCCGCTGTCGTGCTGGTGATGCTGGTGTTGCTGTCCTGTGGCGCCTGGTATGCGATGGTGCGCCAGAACGCGTCGCTGGAAGACATCGTCGGCCAGCGCGTCGCCCATATGCGCGCAGCGAGCGAACTCGTGTTCACGGTGCAGCGCGGCCATGCCGGGGTCTATCGCCTGCACACCTGGATCGGTGGCAGCTTCCCGACAAGCCGGATCGAGCCGCTGATCCGCGACATCCACGCCGAGCATGCGATGACCGAGACCAGCCTCAAGCGCCTGGCCGCGACGACGCCGGCCGGCAGCGCCGAACGCCGCTATGTCGAGCAGGCCGCCGCCGCGCACACCGTGTACGCGCACGCCGTGCGCGACGTCATCGACATCGCGCGCGACGACCAGTCGATCAGCGCGAACGCCATGAGCAAGGCCGAAACCGCGTTCGCCGTCGTGGCGCAACGCTTGAGCGCGCTGTCGCAGCTGGAGCAATCGCTGTCGCAGCAGGCGTCAAGCAGCGCCAGTGCCGATTTCCGCGCAATGACCTGGATCATGCCGCTCGTGATCGCGCTGGCGATCGGCTTCTCGCTGCGCATCAGCATGGCGGTGCGCGCGGCGCTGCTGGCGGAAATCCGCGGCATCGGCGCCGCCGCCATCGATCTCGCAAGCGGCGACCTGACGGTCAAGGACCGCGAGTACGGCAACGACGAGATCGCGGAAACCTCGCGCGCCCTGAACGCCAGCATCCGCAACCTGAACCTGACCTTGCGCACCATCCTCGAGTCGGCCCGTTCGATCGGCTCGGCCTCGCGCGACCTTGCCCTCGGCAACCTGAACCTGAGCACGCGCGCCGTGTTCCGCGCCAATTCGCTCGAGCACACGGCCTGCTCGATGCAGGAACTGGCCGCCACCGTCAACCTCACGGCCGACAGCGCGCAGGCCGCCAACCGCCTGGCCGCATCGGCCTCGAACGTCGCCCAGCAGGGCGGGAACGTGACCGACCGCCTGGTGACGACGATGGAATCGGTCAAGGGCAGCGCCTGCCGGGTGGGCGAAATCAGCCGCGAGATCGATGCGATCGCGGTGGAAACCGGGACCCTGGCCCTGAACGCGGCGCTGGAGGCGGCGCGCGCGGGCGAGAGCGGGCGCGAGTTCGCGCTGGTGGCGGGCGAAGTGCGCTCGCTGGCGCTGCGCACCGGCAGCGCGGCGCGCGAAATCCGCGAGCTCATTGCCCGGTCGGTGGCCGAGATCGAGGGCGGCACGGCGTTCGCCGCGCAGGCCGGCAGCAGCATGGCCACCATCGCGGTGTCGGTGCAACAGGTGGGCGACATCATCAGCCAGATCAGTTCGGCCAATGCGGAGCAGGCCAGCGGGCTGTCGGAAGTGAACGACGCGATCGTGCAGATGGACCAGGTCACCCAGCGCAATTCTTCGCTGGTGGAAGAGGCGGCCGAAGCGGCGCGCACCTTGCAGATGCAGGCGATGACGCTCGCGCGCGCGGTGGCGACCTTCCGCCTGGATGAAGCTGTGCTGCCGCGGCAGTCGAGCGTGGCCGACGTCGACATGCGCGAGGTGTTGAAGGATGGGCGGCGCGATGCCAGCCGCGAGCCGCTGCACGAGCGTCGCAAGGTGCCAAGGCCGCATTTGCGCTTGGCGTCGCGCAGGGATTGAAGTTTCGATCGATTTGACGGTGAACCGCGTGGAGTCCTGACTCCACGCGGTACAACGGTTCTGCAGCCGCACGGCAAAAAAAGAACGGCGGCGCCGGGATCGCTCCCCGCGCCGCCGTTCAATTCACCTGCTAACGATTACTCGTAATCGCTGATCGGCGCACACCCGCAGAACAGGTTGCGGTCGCCATACACGTTGTCCGCGCGGCCAACCGGCGGCCAGTACTTCTTCTTGCGCAGCGAGGCCACCGGGAAGGCCGCCACTTCGCGCGAATAGGTATGCTGCCAGTCGTCGGCCGTCACCACTTCGGCCGTGTGCGGCGCGCCCTTGAGCGGGTTGTCCATCTTGTCGTACTCGCCGCGCTCGACCTTGACGATCTCGGCGTGGATCGTGATCATCGCCTCGATGAAGCGGTCGATCTCGATCTTTGATTCCGACTCGGTCGGCTCGATCATCAGGGTGCCCGGCACCGGGAAGCTCATGGTCGGCGCGTGGAAACCGAAGTCCATCAGGCGCTTGGCCACGTCTTCGTTCGAGATGCCGGTCTTGTCCTGCAGCGGGCGCAGGTCGATGATGCACTCGTGCGCGACCAGGCCGTCGTGGCCGGTGTAGAGCACCGGGTAGTGCGGGGCCAGGCGGCGCGCGATGTAGTTGGCGTTCAGGATCGCCATCTCGGTGGCGGCGGTCAGGCCTTCGGCGCCCATCATCGCGATGTACATCCACGAGATCGGCAGGATCGAGGCCGAGCCGTAAGGCGCGGCGCTGACCGCGCCGATGCCTTCCTCGCTGCGCACATAGCCGGTCGAGCGCTGGTTCGGCAGGAAGGGGGCCAGGTGGGCGCCGACGCCGATCGGGCCGACGCCGGGACCGCCGCCGCCGTGCGGGATGCAGAAGGTCTTGTGCAGGTTCAGGTGGCTGACGTCGCCGCCGAAGGCGCCCGGCGCCGCCACGCCAACGAGGGCGTTCATGTTGGCGCCGTCGATGTAGACCTGGCCGCCATGGCTATGCACGATCTCGCACAGTTCCTGGATGCCTTCTTCGAATACGCCGTGGGTCGACGGGTAGGTGACCATCACGCAGGCGAGATTCGCGCTGTGCTGTTCGGCCTTCTTTTTCAGGTCCGCCAGGTCGACGTTGCCGTTTTCGTCGCAGGCCGTCACCACGACCTGCATGCCGACCATGTTGGCCGATGCCGGATTGGTGCCGTGGGCCGAGGACGGGATCAGGCAGATGTTGCGGTGGCCTTCGCCGCGCGCCTGGTGGTATTTCTGGATCACCAGCAGGCCCGCGTATTCGCCCTGCGAGCCGGCGTTCGGCTGCAGCGAAATCGCGGCGTAGCCGGTGACGGCGCACAGCATTTCTTCCAGCTGGCAGATCATCTCGCGGTAGCCGACCGTCTGGTCGTCGGGTGCGAACGGGTGGATGCTGGAGAACTCGGGCCAGGTGACCGGGATCATTTCCGAGGTCGCGTTCAGCTTCATCGTGCAGGAGCCAAGCGGGATCATGGTGCGGTCCAGCGCCAGGTCCTTGTCGGCGAGCGAGCGCAGGTAGCGCAGCATCTCGTGCTCGGCGTGGTAGCGGTGGAAGGTCGGGTGGGTCAGGAAGGCGCTGGTACGGGCCAGGGCCGATGGGAAGGCTTCGACCTCGTCCTTGTCGAGCGTGTCGACATCCGGCACGGCCGCGCCATTGGCGAAGATCGAGAACAGCAGGGCAAGGTCTTCGCGCGTCGTGGTCTCGTCCAGCGAGAGGCCGACGTGGCCGTCGTCGACGCGGCGCAAGTTCACGCCGGCATCGGTCGCGGCCGTATGCAGTTCGGCGGCGCGATCGGTGACAACCGTCAGCGTGTCGAAGAAGGTGTCGTTCGCCAGCGCATAACCCATTTGCTTGAGGCCCGTTGCCAGGATGCCGGTCATGCGGTGCACGCGCTGGGCAATGCGGGTCAGGCCCTGCGGGCCGTGGTAGACCGCGTACATGCCGGCCATGACGGCCAGCAGCACCTGGGCGGTACAGATGTTCGAGGTCGCCTTTTCGCGGCGGATGTGCTGTTCGCGCGTCTGCAGCGCCAGGCGCAGTGCCGACTGGCCCTGGGCGTCGACGGTGACGCCGACCAGGCGGCCCGCCATCGAGCGCTTGAATTCGTCGCGCGTGGCGAGGTAGCCCGCGTGCGGGCCGCCGAAACCGAGCGGCACGCCGAAGCGCTGGCTGTTACCGACGACCACGTCCGCGCCCCATTCGCCCGGCGGTGTGAGCACCGTCAGGGCCAGCAGGTCGGCCGCGGCGATGACCATGGCGCCGGCCGCATGCAGCTTCTCGCAGGCGATGCGGTAGTCGCGCACGTCGCCGTTCACGCCCGGGTATTGCAGCAGCACGCCGAAGCAGGTTTCGTCCAGCGATTCGATGTCGGCGGCGGCGATGGTGCGCACTTCGACGCCGATCGGTTCGGCGCGCGTGCGAATCACTTCCAGGGTTTGCGGCAGCACGTCGTCGGCTACATAAAACACTTTCGAGGCCGACTTGCCGACGCGCTGGATCAGCGTCATCGCTTCGGCGGCGGCCGTGCCTTCGTCCAGCATCGACGAGTTGGCGATGCCCATGCCGGTCATGTCGGTGATCATCTGCTGGAAGTTCAGGATCGCTTCCAGGCGGCCCTGCGAAATCTCCGGCTGGTACGGGGTGTAGGCGGTGTACCAGGCCGGGTTTTCAAAGATGTTGCGCAGGATGACAGCCGGCGTGTGGGTGCCGTAATAGCCCTGGCCGATGACCGACTTCATCACCTTGTTTTTCGACGCGATGGCCTTCAGTTTGGCCAATGCCGCCTGTTCCGGCAGCGGCTCGAAGAACTGGCCCAGGTCGAGCTTGTCCTTGCGGCGGATGTTGGCGGGAACGACCGCGTCGATCAGGGCCGCGCGCGATGCGTAGCCGAGCGTCGACAGCATCGCCGCTTCTTCGGTGCTCGAGGGGCCGATGTGGCGCGGGATGAACGAATCGCGCTCTTCAAGTTGGGTGAGGCTGGTGCGGGTCATGGTGGTGGCCAAAAAGAGGTGACGGCGGGCCTTGGGGCGGCCAGTCAATGGATGGAGTCGGGACTGTTCTGCAAGGGCCCTGCGGCGCTTCCGGAGCGCACGGCAGGGCGGCTACTTCTACATTAGTTACCGGTGGTCTTGCCGTAAGCGTCGGCGTCGAGCAGGCCGTTGATCGCGTTCGCGTCGGTTGGCTGCAGCTTGAACAGCCACGCGCTGTAAGCGTCCTCGTTGATCGAGTCCGGCGCGTCGGCCGTTGGCTGGTTCACGGCGACGACGGTGCCGGCCACTGGCGCATAGATGTCGCTGGCGGCCTTCACCGACTCGACCACGGCGGCATCCTGGCCGGCCGTGAGGGCCTTGCCGACCTGCGGCAGTTCGACGAACACGATGTCGCCCAGTGCGTCCTGCGCGTACTCGGTGATACCGACGGTCAGGGTACCGTCGGTCTCGAGGCGGACCCACTCGTGGGACTCGGTGTATTTCAGGTCGGTTGGAATGTTCATGTACTAAGCTCCAGGTTGTTATGTGGCGATATTATAAATCTTGGATCAAGCGGCCAGCACTTTGCCGTTGCGCACGAATGGCAGCTTGACCACGGTGGCGGCCAGCTTCTTGTGGCGGATCTCGACGTGGACGGTGTCGCCGATGGCGACATCCATCGGCACGCGCGCCAATGCGATCGCCTGCTGCATCGAGGGGCTGAAGGTGCCGCTGGTGATTTCGCCGGCTTCGCCCGACGCCGCCACGACGCGCTGGTGGGCGCGCAGGATGCCGCCTTTTTCGCGCAGGATCAGGCCGACGAAATTGGCGTTCTGGCCTTTGGCCTGCAAGGCCGCCTTGCCGATGAAGTCGCGCTCGGAGACCAGGTCGATGGTCCAGGCCAGGCCCGCGTCGAGCGGGTTCACGGTTTCGTCCATGTCCATGCCGTACAGGTTCATGCCCGCTTCTAGGCGCAGCGTGTCGCGTGCGCCAAGACCGGCCGGCTTGACGCCTTCGGTCACCAGGGCATTCCACAGTGCCTCGACCTGGTCGACCGGGCAGCCGAGTTCGAACCCGTCTTCGCCGGTGTAGCCGGTGCGCGCAACCATGACTTCGCCGAAGGCGGTGTCAGGCACGATCACGACATTGAAAGGCTTCATGGCTTCCGAGGCCGCTTGCGTCTCCGGCAGCACCTGCCACACCTTGGCGCGGGCGTTCGGACCCTGCACCGCGACCAGGGCGATGGCGTTGTCGCCGTCACGGCGCTGGGTGATCGTCAGGCCGCTGTTGGTGGCTTCGTTCTGCTCACGCATCCAGGCCACATCTTTTTCGGCGGTGCCGGCGTTGACGACCAGGCGGAACCAGTCTTCGCGGAAGAAGTAGACGATCAGGTCGTCGATGACGGTGCCTTCCGGATTGAGCATGCACGAGTAGAGCGCCTTGCCCGGTACCTGCAGCTTGTCGACGTTGTTGGCCAGCAGGGCGCGCAGGAAGGGGCGCACGTTGGCGCCTTCGAGGTCGACCACGCACATGTGCGAGACGTCGAACATGCCGGCATCCGTACGCACCGCATTGTGTTCTTCGATCTGCGAGCCGTAATTGACGGGCATGTCCCAGCCGCCGAAATCGACCATCTTGGCCCCAAGGGAGCGGTGTGCGGAATTGAGCGGGGTCGTTTTGAGCGTCATGGAATCCTCAGGGCAGAAAAATAGGGGAGCCGCCACGCCGGCCCTCGCCGGTACGTGCGCTGCGCGCCCCTCTGTCCTTGGTACCTGAGAGATAGCGGAGGAAATCCGCCTGCCCCTTCGGTGGGCCCGTATGGGCCGCTCTCCAGAGTTGGTCCTGCGCGCGTTGCGCGCCGACCCCTGACCGGTCCTTTTGCCTGAGAGTTTTTGGGTGATGCCCCTTCGGCGTCAGCGCTAGGCTGTCCTCTCCCGATCAAGACTGTGGAGAATATGTCACCGTCCGCATTGTGTCAATCGCGCGGGGCCGGATAAGGCGCCTCGCAGCGCCTGTCAAGGCCGCTTTAAGGGCCGCGCACCGTTGGCGTGCATGCGCGCAGGCTTTTTCCTCTATTTGCTAAACTGGCGTTCACACTTTGCGGGGCAAAACAAGACTATGAGCGAAGATAAAGCGAAGCGCAGCAAGGAAGCCTGGTTCACCCTGTCGGGCGACGTCAACAGCGACATGGTGCACCGCGTGTTCGAGGCGGTCGGCCACATGACCGAAGACGGCATCGAGACGGCCCACGTGCTGGTGCAGTCGAACGGCGGCTATGTGAGCGACGGCCTGTGCCTGTACAACTTCATGTCGAAGTCGCCGATCGAGTTCGTGATGTACAACGGCGGGGCGGTGGCCTCGATCGCGGTCATCATGTACCTGTCGGGTTCGCGCCGTTACGCGAGCGAAACAGCGCGCTTCATGGTGCACAAGTCGCATGCCACCGCCTCGCCGGGCGCCCGTCCGGATGCCCTCAACATCATCGTCGAGGGCTTGCGGGCGGACGATGCCCGGACCGAGTCGATCCTGCGCAAGCATGTCGAACTCTCGCCCGAGCAGTGGGCGATCCACCAGTATTCCGACCTGCACCTCAATTCGCGCGACGCCAAGACTGCCCGCATGATCGACGACATCGCCGATTTCTCGCCGCCCAAAGGCGCCCACCTGCGCAATATCTGAGCGCGGCATTCCGGCACGGGCCGGCACCCCTTTTCACCGGAGCAAGCGGTAGAGGCGGGTGCCGGCCTTTTATATTGGGCGAAAATAATAGCTGCAAATATTATTTGCATATACGCAAATGGATGCAAACGATATTTGCCCTGCAATCTGCGCCACGCTTGAGGTTTTATGCCGGTGCGGCGCATTTCGATATCCCGGCAATAATGCGTTTATATTGTTGAGTAATCCAGTGGATATGGCTGGCTGATATCTGCCGCACATAATAATAAAAGAGCCTGGTGCACATGAAGGCGCCAGGCTCTTTTATTTCACCGCTGCCCGAGGCAACGACGCGCTGCCGATTACTTCTTTGCGTCGTTCTTGTGGCTCTGGCGGCCGGCCGCGGCGTGCTGCTCAGGCGTACCGCCGCGCACGCCCGTGCTGGGACCCGAGCGCGAACCCGCGCCCGAACCCGACTGCTTGTTGCCTTCGCTCTTGCCTTGGCGGCCCAGTTCGAGGTTCTCGTCCTGCACGCCGCTGCGCGAGCCGGAGCTGGAATCGGCGCGCGAACCCGCGCCCGAACCGGACTGTTTGTTCGCATCGTTCTTGTGGCTTTGACGACCGGCTTGTGCATGCTGCTCAGGGGTGCCGCCTTGTGTCCCTTTTTTCTGATTCGAGGCCATGATTATTTCCTTTTTAAATGTGTAGGAATATGCCTGCTCGCCGAACTACCGGGTTTATTCAGCAGTTATCTTTCGGTGTTGCAATCATGCGAGCCGTAATGTTGAACCGGTATCGGATGACCGCCTGAGCCTGTGTAGGATCGAATCCTACATATTGAAAATAAACCATGCCTTGAATACGTCAATGTTTTGTTAACGATATTTAGAATTCTTCCCAATCCACATCCGGTTTCGTCACCACGCGCCGGATCGGGGTAACGGTTTTGGCGGACGCGGCAGGAGAAACCGGTTTCGCCGATGTCGTCCGCTTCACCACCGGCAACTGGCGCAAGGCGGACGGCGCGGGCGCCGGCGCGGCATCGCCCGGCAGCACGAAACCGCGCGTCGCCCGCGTCAGGGCGGCGGCCTGCTCGCGCACGGCAGCCGCGGCGGCGGCCGACTGCTCGACCAGGGCCGCGTTCTGCTGGGTCGCCTGGTCCATCGCCGTGATCGCCCCATTCACCTGTTCGATGCCGCTGGTCTGCTCGACGCTGGCTGCCGCGATCTCGCCGATGATGTCGGTGACGCGCTTGACGCTGGTAACCACCTCGTCCATCGTGCGCCCGGCCTTGTCGACCAGCAGCGTGCCGGCGTCGACCTTGGCCACCGAATCGTCGATCAGCGCCTTGATTTCCTTGGCCGCTGCCGCCGAGCGTTGCGCCAGGCTGCACACCTCCGAGGCCACGACCGCGAAACCACGGCCCTGCTCGCCGGCGCGGGCCGCTTCCACGGCCGCGTTCAGGGCCAGGATGTTGGTCTGGAAGGCGATGCCGTCGATCACGCCGATAATCTCGGCGATGCGTTTCGAGGAGTCGTTGATCGAGGCCATCGTGCCGACCACGTCGGTCACCACGGCGCCGCCCTTGACCGCCACTTCCGAGGCCGACAGCGCCAGTTTGCTGGCCGTGTGCGCCGAGTCGGCATTCTGGCGCACGGTGGCGGTCAGCTCTTCCATCGAGGAGGCCGTTTCTTCGAGCGAAGAAGCCTGCTGCTCGGTGCGGCGCGACAGGTCCATATTGCCGCTGGCGATTTCCGTGGTGCCGGTGGCGATGCCGGCCGCGCCCGCGCGTACCTCGCCGATCATGCCGGCCAGCTTGCCGGCCATGGCGCCCATGGCGTCCATCAGGGCGCCGGCCTCGCCGGAGGACTCGGACGCGGCGCGTATCCGCAGGTCGCCCTCGGCCACGCGCTGCGCGGCGGAGAAGGCCTCGCGTAGCGGGCGCCGGGCCTCCTGCACGATCCAGCCGGCGAGCGCCGCCGTGACGAGGCCGCCCGCGCCCAGGCAGGCGAGGGCGGCGCCGCGCACCGGGGTGGCTGCATCGCCCAGCTGCGCCAGCAGCCAGAGCAGGCAGGCGGCCCCCAGCACGAACAGCAGCGCGAAGGCGCCGACAATCTTGAACCGGGTGTCGAGTTGACGAATCTGTTTCATGGGAGCTTCCTCGGGCGGGATGGGTGAAAGTGGACCTTGTTATGTTAGGGAAACGAAAAGGGGGGCGTTTGCGGCATCGCAAGCTAAAGATGCCGTGAGTCAATGCCGTGAACAGGGAGCGCCGCTGTTTGCCACGTGGCGCGCGAGAGCGGAGATTTTCATTCTGAATTATTTCTAAGTGGCAATAATGTGTCACAATGGACGTGTCGGCGCGCATGCGCCCACCGGATGAACAAGCCCATGGCCCACGCCGCCAACGCACCCGCCAGCCCCAAACCGCCCGCGCTCCCGCGCGAGGTGTTGGCCGAACTCGTCCGCGACGCCTGCGCCGGCGCCAACGAACAGTTGACCGGCATGGTCAACCGGCTGGCGGCGGCGATGGGCGACATGACCACGGCCGGCCTCGCGCCCCAGGCCGCCTACCGCCGCGCCAAGGCCGGCAATCTTTTGAAAAGCAACACCTACGCCTTCGTCCACCTGGCCGGGGAAGCCATCGAGCGTGCCTTGCGCGAGGCGGTCGACGAACTGGTGCCGGGCGCGAAAACCCGCGCCGACGCCATTTCGCTGAGCCTGGTGCCGCTCGAGGTGATGGATAACCGGGTCGCCTTCGGCACCCTGTGCCGGCCCTTCGACATCATGCATTCCGAAGTGCTGGCCAGCCTGTGCGTGCGCATCGGCCTCCTGCTCGGGCGCGAGCTGCTGCGCCCCGGACAGAATCCCTTCCGCCCCGACGTCTTCCTGAACGCCATTCACGATGCCTGGCGCGCGTTCACGCCGGAGGCGGACGAGCATCCTCTCCTGCTGCCACTGCTGCGTCCCGAACTGTTCCTCGACCTGGGACCGCTGCTGGAGGCCCTCGACGCCACCCTGCGTGCGCGCAGCAAGCAGGCGCGCGAACGTTTTCATATCAGCAAGACGCTCGAGACGCGCCGCGCGCGCCGCCCGGGGATGGACGCCGCCCTGGCGCAACAGTTGCGCAGCCTGCTTGGCAATGCGGACGCGGAGGACACGGACGCCATGGTGCCGGACTTGCCGAATATGCCACAGGGAAATGGCTGGCGGCCGAGTTCGGCGACAGGCTTTGGCGCCGGCGCCGCGAACGGCTTCGTTGCGGCACAGGGCGCGCCTACGGTGCCCGCGGCGGGCTTCCTGCCTGCATCGGGCGGCGTTGGCGCGCCAGGCGCGGGCGCACTGCCGGGAATGCCGTCATCGACCGGGGCGCCGGCAGCCCTGCACCAGCATGCCTCGCTGCTCGACCTGCTGGCCGGCCTGCAACTCCCCACTGCGGCGCCGATGGCCACTGCTGCCAACGCATCGGCCGCGCTCCCGCAGAACGTCTTTTACCTGCCGCGCCTGAAACAGAGCCTGCCCCAGGGCGCCTTGTCGCGCGGCGAGGAAAACACGCTCGACCTGCTGTCGCGCATCTTCGAGACGGTGCTGCTGGACGAGAGCATCCCGGCCGAAACCCGCGAGCTGATCCGTTTCCTGCAGGTGCCGGTGCTGAAGGCGGCGCTGCTCGACCAGGATTTCTTCTTCGAGGAAGCGCACCCGGCGCGGCGCATGATCGACCTGCTCTCGAACATGGGCTGGGAAGGGCGCAAGCATGTCGACGATCCGGTGGTGCAGGCCATGCGGCGCGGCGTCGACAGGATCGGCCGCGAGGGCGATGCCCAGCCGGCGGCCTTCGCCGAGGCCGTGGCCGAACTCGAAGCCCAGCTGGCGGTCGAGGAACGCGCGGCCGAGGAAGCGATCGCCGCGCCGATCGCGCGCGCCACCAAAATCGAACAGCGCAGCGTCGCCGCGCGCTCGGCGCGCGAGGCGGTGCGGGTGCGCATGGCCGACGCCGAACTGCTGCCGGTGGTCGCAAGCTTTCTCGAACAGCGCTGGGTCGACGTGCTGACCTTTGCCCACCTGATCGAGGACGAACGTCCCGGCGCCTTGCTTAACGCCACCCGCACGATGGACGAGCTGGTCTGGACCGTGAAGCCGAAGGCGACCCAGGAGCAGCGCAAGGCCTTGATCGCCAAGCTGCCTGGCCTGCTCGCCGCGCTGAACAAATGGCTCGATGCGATCAAGTGGCAGGATGCCGGGCGCCTGCAGTTTTTTGCCGAACTGGCGAAATGCCACCTCTCTATCGTGCGCGCGCCACTGGAACTGTCGCCGGAGCGCCAGCTCGAGCTCGCCGTCGAAGCCGCCCAGCAGGACGCGCTGCGCCGCATCGCCCAGGAGCAAGCCGGCGCAGCGCTGGAGGAGGCGCGGGCGCCGGACGAGGTCACCAGCCTGGTCGATACGTTCGAACGCGGCATGCGCCTGGAGTTCAGCCAGCCGGACGGCGCCGTGCGCAAGGTCAAGCTGGCCTGGGTCAGCCCGCTGCGCACGCTGTTCATTTTCTCAAGCGGACTGCGCCAGGAGGCGTTCTCGCTGCCTGCCGAAAAACTGGTCGACGCCTTGCGCACCGGCAGCATCCAGGTAGTCGCGCCAGAAGGCGTGGTCGGCCGCATCCTCACCGAAGCCATGCAGGCCGTCAACGATCCGGCGCCGCTGCGCGCGGCCGGCTGAGCCGCTCGCCAGCCGCGCTCGTTCATCTCATCGATCTTCGACGACATGCCGGCGCGCCACAGGGAGCCGCTGCGGCAGGATGGCCTGCGTCCCCAAGCCCCGTTCCCTCGCATACTTGGCCGAAAAGCAAGCAACAAATGGTATGATGCCTCCTTTATCGATTCCCGAGTAGCCGAAGCAACGTGCGACTATCCTCCATTAAATTGTCGGGATTTAAGTCTTTCGTCGATCCCACCAATTTTCAGGTGCCTGGGCAACTGGTTGGCGTGGTCGGACCGAATGGCTGCGGCAAGTCGAACATCATCGACGCCGTGCGCTGGGTGCTGGGCGAATCGAAAGCATCCGAGTTGCGCGGCGAGTCGATGCAGGACGTGATTTTCAACGGTTCGACGCACCGCAAAGCGTCCGGCCGCGCCTCGGTCGAACTCGTGTTCGACAACAGCCTCGGCAAGGCCGCCGGCCAGTGGGGCCAGTACGGCGAGATCGCCGTCAAGCGCACCCTCACGCGCGACGGCACCTCCACCTATTACATCAACGGCCAGCCGGTACGCCGGCGCGACATCCAGGATATCTTCCTTGGCACCGGCCTCGGGCCGCGCGCCTACGCCATCATCGGCCAGGGCCTGATCGCGCGCATCATCGAATCGCGTCCTGAAGAACTGCGCGTCTTCCTGGAAGAAGCGGCTGGTGTCTCGAAGTACAAGGAACGCCGCCGCGAAACCGAAAACCGATTGTCGGACACGCGCGAAAACCTGCTGCGGGTCGAGGACATCCTGCGCGAACTGAACGCCAACCTCGACAAGCTCGAAGCGCAAGCCGCGGTGGCGAACCGCTTCCACCAGCTGCAAAGCGACCAGGAAGAGAAGCAGAAGCTGCTTTGGCTCTTGCGCAAGAACGAGGCGAAAGCCGAACAGACGCGCTGGTTCCGCGAGATGGAAGAGGCGCAGAACAGCCTGGAAGAGCAGACCGCGAAATTGCGCAACGTCGAACTCGAACTCGAGCACCTGCGCCAGCACCACTTCGCCGTCGGCGACCGCCTGCACACGGCGCAGGGCGCGCTGTACCAGACCAATTCCGAAATCGGCAGCCTGGAAGCGCAGATCAAGTTCGTGATCGAGTCGCGCACGCGATTGCAGAACCAGCTCGGCACGCTCACCGGCCAGCGCGACGCATGGCTGGCGCAAGCCCGGGAATACGAAGAACAGATCGAGGAAGCGACCTACCGGGTCGAGGAGCTGGCCGCGCGCGCGGAAGGCGCCCAGATCGCGGTCGAAGCCCAGAACGAACGCCTGCCCGAACTCGACACCGCCTGGCGCGAAGCCCAGCGCCGCGGCGACGAAGCGCGCGCGCGCATCGGCGAGGTCCGCCAGCGCATCGAACTGGCCGCCGCCCATGGCCGCAACGCCGGCAATATCCTGAATGGCCTGGCAACGCGGCGCGAGCGCCTGCAAGCTGAAAAGAAGATGCTGGCGCCGCCCGACAGCGCGCACCTGGCCAACCTGCGCCTGCAGCTGGAGGAAAAGCAGCAGTCGCTGGAAGAACAGACCCTGCTGCAGGAAGAAGCGTCCGCCCTGATGGACGCGGCCGAGACCGAACGGCGCGCCGCCCACACCCAGTCGCAGGCGGAATCGACGACCAACGCCCAGCTGGAAGCGCGCCTGTCGACCTTGAAGCAGTTGCAGGAACGCGTGCAAACCCAGGGCAAGGTCGCGCCCTGGCTCAAAAAACACGAACTCGACACGCTGCCGCGCCTGTGGCAAAAGGTGCAGGTCGAAGAGGGCTGGGAAACGGCGCTGGAAGCGGTGCTGCGCGAACGCGCCGGCGCGCTCGAGCTGTCGAACATCGACTGGGCCAAGGCCTTTGCCGGCGACGCGCCGCCCGCACGACTGGCCCTGTATGCGCCGGCCCCCGCTGCCCCTGGCGCTGTCGAAGTGATGGGCTTGAAATCCTTCGCCAGCCTCCTGAAACTGAACGACCCCGGCCTGCGCGGCGTGCTGGGCGACTGGCTGCACCTGGTCTTCGTCGCCGAATCGGTGAGCGAAGCCTTTGCCGAACGCGCGCGCCTGCCGCAGGGCGGCAGTTTCGTCACGCGCCAGGGCCATGTCGTGACCAGTTCGAGCGTGCGCTTCTACGCCGCCGACGCCGAGCAGGACGGCATGCTGGCGCGCCAGCACGACATCGACAACATCGGCAAGCAGCTGCGCGCCCAGGTCCTGCTGACGGACGAAGCGCGTACCCGCGCCACCCGTGCCGATGCTGCGGTGACGGAACTGACGCGGCGCCTGCAGGATGCACGCGCGCGCATCGCCACGCTGCAGCGCGAAACCCATGCGCTGCAGATCGAAGTGGTGCGCCAGAACGAAGTCGAGTCGCGCTTCAACCAGAGAAGCAGCCAGATCGACGTCGACCTGGCCGAGATCGCGGCCCAGGATGAAGAGCAGCGCATGGTGCAGCAAGAGGCCGAGCAGCAGTTCGAAGAACTGGACATGGAGCTGGCCGGGCTGCAGGGCGGTTTCGAGGACGGCCAGACCCTGTTCCTGCAGCGCGAAGCGGCGCTGAGCGAAGCACGCGACAAGCTGCGCGAGCTCGAGCGCGGCGCCCAGGAAGCGCTGTTCGCCGAAAAAACCGGCCGCGCGAAGATCGAGGAACTGCGGCGCAGTATCGCCACGGCGACGCAACAGGCCGCGCAGGTGGCCGACAGCCTGGCTTCGGGCCAGACCGAACTGACAAGCCTGGAAAGCGGCAGCGCTCACGAAGGCTTGCAGGAGCTGCTCGACCGCCGCACCAGCCAGGAAAAGGCGCTGTCCGATGCGCGCCATGAACTCGACCAGGTCGCGCAGCAGCTGCGCCATGCCGAAGAGTCGCGCATGGGATCCGAGCGCAGCCTGCAGCCGCAGCGCGACCGCATCACCGAGATGCAGCTCAAGGAACAGGCCGCGCGCCTGAACCAGGAGCAGTTCGCTGAAGCCCTGGCCGCCACCGGCGCCGACGAGGCGACACTCAGCGTGAAACTCGATCCGGACCTCAAGCCCCAGTATTTGCAGGGCGAGGTGACGCGCCTGACGAATGCCATCGCGGCGCTCGGCGCGGTCAACCTGGCCGCGGTCGAGGAGCTGGCCACCGCCTCCGAGCGCAAGCGCTTCCTCGACGCGCAGAACGCGGACCTGAACGAAGCCATCGCCACGCTGGAAGATGCGATCCGCCGCATCGACAAGGAAACGCGCGAGCTCCTGATGGACACCTTCGAGCGCGTCAACACGCATTTCTCGGAACTGTTCCCGATCCTGTTCGGCGGCGGCAACGCCAAGCTCGTGATGACCGGCGACGAAATCCTCGACGCCGGCGTGCAGGTGATGGCACAGCCGCCGGGCAAGAAGAACGCGACCATCCACCTGCTCTCGGGCGGCGAGAAGGCGCTCACCGCCACGGCGCTGGTGTTTTCGATGTTCCGCCTGAACCCGGCGCCGTTCTGCCTGCTGGACGAGGTCGACGCGCCACTGGACGACGCCAATACCGAGCGCTTCTGCCGCATGGTCAAGCGCATGTCCGAACATACCCAATTCCTTTTCATCTCGCACAATAAAATTGCGATGGAAATGGCCAATCAACTGATCGGTGTGACGATGCAGGAGCAGGGCGTATCGCGCATCGTGGCGGTGGACATGGAGTCCGCC
>JANNNC010000132.1:0-15415 GCA_031398335.1 Massilia sp. | reverse complement strand
CCGGCATTGTCGACTATATCCACTACTACAATCACGACCGCATCAAGCTCAGATTAAACGGGCTGAGCCCTGTACAATTCAGGACTCAGCACTTGGCAGCAGCGTAGACTTAACTGTCCAACTTTGTGGGGTCACTTCACTTGTGCCCACCCGGTCCACCGGGCAATCATCGGCGACATCAATCGCACATGCTCGCACGTTGCATGCCGTGAACGCGTGGGCTCGAGAGCCCACCCTTGGTGCACCGCCGCTATCGGGTGGACGGATTACGCCGGTGGCAACAACCCGCGCACTTCATCCGGCAAGGCCACCGACTTCTCCGCCTTGAAATCCACCCACACGATCTTCGCCATGCCTTCCGCATGCAGCGCCCCCGCCTGCCCGTCCGCGCCGACGACGCGGATCACGTGCGTCATCTCGAAACTCGAGCGCCCCGGCGGCCCGACGTACGAGCTCACCTCGATCTCGGCCGGATAGGTCAGCTGCTTCAGGAACGAACACTGCGCATTGATCAGCACCGGCCCGGTCCCGGTCGGATCGGGCAAAGCGCCGATCTGCTCGAGCCAGGCGATGCGCGCCGTTTCGATGTAGCGGAAATAGACCGTGTTGTTGACGTGGCCCATCGCATCCATGTCGCCCCAGCGCACCGGCATGCGCATCGTGTGTACCAGCTTCTTGTGACTCATGTTTAACCCATCGTGAAGACAAAAAAATGGCGCCGCAAGGACGCCACCTTCCAGCATTCTACGACGCCGCTTACTGCGCCGTCATCCCGTCATCGGCCGTGATGATCGCGCCGTTGATGAAATGCGCCTCCTCGGCGGCCAGCAAGAGCAGCAAGCCATCGAGGTCTTCCGGCTTGCCGGGACGCTTGCGCGGCAGCAGGTCGATCAGCTTCTTGCCCTGCTCGGTCCCGAAATAATCCTCGTTCATCTCGGTCGAAATGTAGCCGGGGCAGATGGCGTTGACGTTGATGCCGTACTTGCCCCATTCGACCGCCATGGCTTTCGTCATCTGCACCACGCCGGCCTTGCTCATGCAGTAGACGCCGATCTGCGGCAACACGCGCAGGCCGGCGACCGAGGCGATGTTGACGATGCGGTGCTGCTTGCGCGGGTCGCCCTTGGCGCGCTGGATCATGCGCTTGGCGGCCTGCTGCGCTACGAAAAAGGCGCCGCGCAGGTTGGTGTCCATGATGTACTGGTAATCGTCCTCGGTCACGTCGAGCAGGCGCTGGGTGCTTTGCACGCCCGAGTTGTTGATCAGGATGTCGATCGGGCCGGCCTCGGTCTCGGCGTGGGCAATCGCCGACTTGATGCTGGCCAGGTCCGTGACGTCCAGGTTGACCACGTGCGCCGCGCCGCCGTCAGCCTCGATTTCCGCGCGCAGCTCCTTCAGGCGCTCGGTGCGGCGCGAGGCCAGCACCACCTGGGCGCCCGCTCCGGCCAGGGCTTTCGCAAAGCGCGCTCCCAGCCCGCTCGAGGCGCCGGTGACCATCGCAATCTTTCCTTCAAAATTTACTTCGATGCCCACGTTGGCTCCTGTCCTGTAGTGCTATGGCACGGATGATGACGAAGGCATAATGATGTCACAGATTACCGCATTAGATGGCCCCATCTAATATTCATCTTAAAATGGCGGGCAAAGTTGCATTCGCGCCGGAAAAGCCGCACACTCGTGCTTAAATTTTTTTAACCATACAAGACCATGACAGAGACCATCAACATCCTCGAACAATACGGGCCGCGCGAAGCAATGGAGTACGACGTTGTCATCGTCGGCGGTGGCCCGGCTGGCCTGTCGGCGGCGATCCGCCTGAAACAGCTCGCCAGCGAAAAAGGCCAGGAAGTGACCGTCTGCGTGCTGGAGAAAGGCGGCGAGCTCGGCGCCCACATCCTGTCGGGCGCGGTCATGGATCCGATCGCCATCAACGAACTGTTCCCGAACTGGAAGGAACTCGGCGCGCCGCTGAACACGGAAGTGACCGAAGACCGCGTCCTGTTCCTGACCGAGACCAAGGCACGCGCCACGCCCTCGTTCATGGTGCCGAAGATGCTGACCAACCACGGCAACTACATCATCTCGCTCGCCAACGTGGTGCGCTGGCTCGGCCAGCAGGCCGAAGCGCTGGGCGTGGAAGTGTTCCCGGGCTTCCCGGCCGCCGAAATCCTGTACAACGAGGACGGTTCGGTCAAGGGCGTCGCGACGGGCAACATGGGTGTCGACCGCGAAGGCAAGCCAACCGACGCGTTCCAGTCAGGTATGGAGTTGCATGCGAAATACACCTTCTTCGCCGAAGGCTCGCGCGGCCACCTCGGCAAGCAGCTGATGACCAAATATGACCTGAACAAGGGCAAGGATCCGCAGACCTACGGCATCGGTATCAAAGAGCTGTGGGAAATCGACCCGGCGCTGCACAAGCCGGGCCTGGTGATCCACACGGCCGGCTGGCCGCTCGACAACAGCACCTACGGCGGCTCCTTCCTGTACCACCTGGAGAACAACCAGGTGGCAGTCGGCTTCGTGGTCGGCCTGGCCTACCAGAACCCGTATTTGTCGCCCTACGAAGAATTCCAGCGCTACAAAACGCACCCGGAAATCCGCAAGTTCTTCGAAGGCGGCAAACGCATCTCGTACGGCGCGCGCGCCATCACGGCGGGCGGCCTGCAGTCGCTTCCAAAAACCGTGTTCCCGGGCGGCGCCCTGATCGGCTGCGACGCCGGCTTCCTGAATACCTCCCGCATCAAGGGCAGCCACGGCGCGATCAAGACCGGCATGCTGGCCGCGGAAGCCGCTTTTGAAGCCTTGGGCGCGGGCCGCCAGCACGACGAACTCACAAGCTACCCGGCGGCCTTCGAAAAGTCCTGGCTGTACACCGAGCTGCACGCGGCGCGCAACTTCAAGCCGTGGATGAGCAAGGGCCTGTACCTGGGCACGATCATGACCGGCATCGACCAGATCGTCTTCAAGGGCAAGGCGCCGTGGACCCTGCGCCACAAGCACGCTGACCACGAAATGCTGCAGCCGGCCGCGAACTTCAAACCGATCGTGTATCCGAAGCCGGACGGCAAACTGACTTTCGACCGTTTGTCGTCGGTGTTCATCTCGAACACCAATCACGCCGAAGACCAGCCGGTGCACCTGACGCTGAAGAACGCCAGCATCCCGGTCGACGTCAACCTCGCCAAGTACGCCGGTCCCGAGCAGCGCTACTGCCCGGCGGGCGTGTACGAGTACGTGAAGACGGATGCGGGCCAGGACCGCTTGCAGATCAATGCGCAGAACTGCGTGCACTGCAAGACCTGCGACATCAAGGATCCGACGCAGAACATCGTGTGGGTGACGCCGGAAGGCGGCGGCGGGCCGAATTATCCGAATATGTAATGCATGAGACGGGCGCCGATGGCGCCCGTTTTTTTGGTCGGGTGTTTTTGGGCCCAGCGCGAAGAGCAGCGTGTAGCCGGCACCAATTAAACGGCGGATAGGTGCATTCCATCGCGATACGCAGCGTGCCGCGCGCTTTTGCCGTATCGAACAGGTCGGCCGCCGCGGCCGGCAGCGTGCAGCCGAGGGCCAGCACGAGGGCGCCGAGCCGCAGGGCGCGGCGGCGCGCGCGAAATGGAAGCGTCAGAGTTGCTCTCCGTTAAAAAAGCCGGTATTGCTTTATAACCGGAAAGCCCTCTATCGGGCGAGGGAAGATTGTCGGCGCCGGGTCAGCCGAAGTTTCAGCCGAAATGCGCGCGCCCGCGCGAACCGAAGCGGTGGCCGACCACCATGGTCGTGCTGGCGACCAGGCTCGACAGGCCGATGACCAGCTGGATAAGCTTGTCCGCCGGCAGCAGCCAGTAGGATCCACGCGGCTGCTCGGCGCCGGTGGCGGCCACGATCAGCGGCGCGATCCAGGCGGCATCGTCGTCGACGTCGAGCACGATCGCATCCTCGGCACTCTGCAGGTAGATGTTGCCGCCCTCGGCCAGCGTGAAGCAGATGCCGTAGCCGGTCTCCTGCGGCTTGATCAGGTCCTGCATCGCATGGTCGTGCTCCGCGATCCAGAGTTCGACGTCCTGCGGCGTTTCGAGGTGGATCCAGGGACGGGGACGGAAGCGTGGGGGCGTATCAAGAGGAACGGTCATCGGGTGCTGGGAAAAATCAAGGACAGAGGCCCATATCATACGGTATTCAGGGAGCGCGCACAGCGCCCGCTAGGCGTCGACCAGGGTAACGAAGCGCGCATGCACGCTGCTGCCCTCGATCATCAGTTCGGCCGCCGAGATCGGCAAACTGAAGCGGCGCCGCCCCGCGCTGCCCGGGTTGACATACAAAACGCCAGCGCGCTCGACGCAGGACGGCTTGTGCGAATGGCCCGACACGACCACGCGCACGCCGAGCGCCTGCGCTTCGATGTCGAGTTCCTTGATGTCGTGGATCGCATGCAGCAGGATGCCGCCGACCTCCATCGTGACGCTGACCGGAATGGCGCGCGCCCAGGCCTCGCGGTCGTTGTTGCCACGCACGACCATGAGCGGTGCGATCGCCGCCAGGCGTTCCAGGATGGCCGCGTTGCCGATGTCGCCGCCGTGGACGATGGCATCGCAGCCGGCGAGAAATTCGAGTGCTTCGGGGCGCAACAATCCATGCGTGTCGGAGATGAGTCCGACACGCACGGGTTTGCCTGCATGGTGGTCAGCGATGGCGCTTCGCTCCCGCCATCTTCGCCGTCGTATAGATCGAATACAGCGCGGCCAGGCCCACCAGCACATAGACCAGGCGCGCCGCCGGGCTGCCCGGTCCGAAGATGGTGGCCACCATGTCGACTTCGAACAGGCCGACCAGCGCCCAGTTCAGGCCGCCGATGATGAGCAAGGCCATTGCCAGGTAATCGAGTGCCGACATGGCCGACCGGCCGCCCTCGCGTACAACGCTGCGGCGCTCGGGGCCGGTGCGGCGATCCATCGTCGGTGCGTTCATCGTTGCCATCACGGTCTCCTTCAAAAGATCAGTCGCGCAAGCGGCAATGGGTTCATCGCCGCCGCAGATCTGACGATAGCAAAAAATCACGCCAACGGGGCGCCCGCAAGCCTAACAGCCTTGCCAGCCTCGTCAGCCCTTCCAGGTGCGGTTCAAGCCGGTATCGGCATGAATCCAGCCGCCCCGCGGGCCGGAACGGTAGTAATAACCGACGCCGCCCTGGCGGAAACTGCGGATCAGGCCGCCGAGCACTTCCTCGCTCAGGCTGGAAATGCGGATGTCGGCCGCCTTGCCGCTCATGTGCAGCGATTTGCGCGCGGCCGGGATGCCGGCTTCGAGCAGGCGGGCGTTCGAGGCCGGGGTGCGGTAGCCGGACAGGATTTCGAGCGGCTGCTCGAGGCCATAGCGTGCGATGAAGGCCTGGGTACCCCACAGCATTTCGAACAGCTTGGGATCGATCGGGGCGGTTGCGCGTCCATTGACGTCGCGCAGCAGGTGGCACAGTTCCTGATAGGCGGAGTCGATCACTTCGCCGTCTTTCCAGTACAAGAGCTTGGCGCGTTCGCCGCTGGCCGGACGCGTTACGGTCAGCGTGCGCGGCTTGACCCAGAAATCGAGGTCGAGCAGCTGGGCGTCGAACAGGTCGGGCGGGGGCGTCAGGTCTGCCGGGGCGGCTTGCGGCGCCGCTTCAGCTTGGCCAATGAGGGTCGGGGCGAGCACGCCGAGCGCGGACAGGCGCATACCGTGTTGAAGAAAATCTCTGCGGGAAGCCATAAGGACCTCATCTTTTCGAAGGCCGTACTATAACGTAACGGGTTCGTGCACAAAAGACGTGTCTTGTTGCTTTTTTTGGGGCTTACTGGCTGCAACTGCAGAAGCGCTTGCGCTTGGCGTCGGCGTCGAGCGGATCGGCGTCGAGCTGCTTCCACATCAGGCTGCACTCGAGCCCGAAGCAGGATTTCTCCAGGCCGGCGTTGGCGTAGCCGTGGCGTTCGAAGAAAGTGGCGGTGCTCTCCGGGCTGTGCAGGTGCAGCTTGCCGATGTTCCAGGCACGTGCCTGCGCTTCGACAGCCGCCAGCAAGGCGCGGCCGACGCCGACGCGCAAGGCTTCCGGATCGACATAGCACAGGGCGAGTTTGCCGGCCTGGGTCAGCAGGGCCATGCCCAGCAGTTCCCCGTCGCGTTCGGCGACAATGGCGTGGTTGGTGGCGGAAGCGAACCAGGCGGCGACGTTCTCCGGGTTCTTGTTGGCAAGCCAGGTGTCGAGGATGCCGGCACGGCCGCGGTGATCGGGCGCGCAGCCCTGCTCGATCGAGCGGCGCAGCAAGTTGCAGGCGGCGGCGGCGTCATCAGGCACTGCTTTGCGAATGTCGATACCCATGAACATCTTACCCAGTGATTCGTGATGACTGCGTCTGTTGCCCGGCTGCATGCTTTTGACGGCGCCCGAGAATGTGCGGACTATACACCGAAAGCCGCAGAGCTTGCCGGCGCCCCGTATACTTTGCTCTGCGTCTACAACTTTTGCTAATAAAAGCGCGTGCCTTCGAGCTATCTATATAGCTTCTAAGCATATGACGAAAGTATTCTTCCGTTTTTCCATGAATATATGGAACATGCACGCTGTTTCCAGTATTTGAAAAGTGAGAAAAATATGCCAAGCACTCCTTTCCTGCCCCTGCGCCGCTGGCTCCTGGCGCTCGCCGTCGGCGCCGCCCTGCCGATGGCCGCCAACGCCGCCGAGCCCGAGCTGCTGAATGTCTCGTATGACGTGGCGCGCGAATTGTACAAGGACATCAATCCAGCCTTCATCGAGAGCTGGAAAAAGAGCTCGGGCGAAACCGTGACGATCAAGCAATCGCACGGCGGCTCGAGCAAGCAGGCGCGCGCCGTGGCCGATGGCCTGGAAGCGTCGGTGGTAACGATGAACCAGGCCAACGACATCGACATGCTGTCAGACCGCGGCCTGGTGGTAAAGGATTGGGCCAGGAAATTCCCGAACAACGCGGCACCCTACTACTCGACGATGGTGTTCCTGGTCCGTAAAGGCAACCCGAAGGCCATCAAGAACTGGGACGACCTGGCCAAGCCGGGCGTGCAGGTCATCATCCCGAACCCGAAGACCGCCGGCAACGGCCGCTATACCTACCTGGCGGCCTGGGGCTCGGTGCTGAAGAAAAAAGGCGGCACCGAAGCACAGGCGCGCGACCTGGTCGGCCGCATCTTCAAGAACGTGCCGATCCTCGACGCCGGCGGGCGCGCGGCCACCACCACCTTCACCCAGCGCCAGATCGGCGACGCGCTGGTGACCTTCGAGAACGAAGTGAGCATGGTGCGCGCCGAGTTCGGCGACAACTTCGAGGTGGTCTACCCGACCGTGTCGATCCTGGCCGAGTCGCCGGTCGCCGTGGTCGACAAGGTGGTCGACCGCCGCGGCGTGCGCAAGCAGGCAACGGCTTACCTGAACTTCCTGTACACGCCGGTCGGCCAGGAAATCGGCGCCAAGCACTACCTGCGCGTGCGTAACGAAGCGGTCATGAAAAAGCATGCCGCCAACTACAAGCCGATCTCGCTGTTCTCGGTCGACGAGCTGTTCGGCGGCTGGCGCAACGCCCAGAAAGTCCACTTCGACGACGGTGGCGAATTCGACAAGATCTACCAGACGAAATAAGTGTTCTCTTTTCGATGTAACAACGGATTTGCCGTTCCCTGAAGGCCCTGTGACAACGCAGGGCCTTTTTTGTCACGAAAAGTCACAGTCGAGTTCGGTTTTTGCTTGTGCGCCATAGACAGTAAGAAATGTGGGTGCTATCTTCCATGACTTCGGTGTGCTCTAGAGCAAGTAAACACGCGCCACCCCCGGCGCCTGGCCTTCAACCCGACACCTACCTGACACCCATGATCAAAAAACTGTTCGCCGCCGTCCTGTTGTCGATTTCGTCTGCTGCCGCAATCGCGGTGCCCTTCGGTTCGCAATCGGTGCTGGTGGTCGAAGACGACACCGGCAAGATTTTGCTGGAAAAGAACGCCAGCGCCATCCTCCCCATCGCTTCGCTGACCAAGCTGATGACCGCCATGGTCATCCTCGACGCCAGGCAGAACATGGACGAGCTCATCGAGATCGACCGCAGCGACGTCGACACCCTCAAGCACAGCACCTCGCGCGTGCCGGTCGGCGCCAGTATCCCGCGCCGCGATGTGCTGCAACTGGCCCTGATGTCCTCGGACAACCGCGCCGCCGCAGCGCTGGGCCGTACCTATCCGGGCGGCTTCCTCGCCTTCAAGGCCGCGGTGCGCCGCAAGATCGCCGCGCTCGGCATGCAGAACACCGTCATCGAGGAGCCGACCGGCCTGTCCCCGAACAACCGCTCGAACGGTCCCGACCTGGTGAAGATGGCGCGCGCCGCCGCCGCCTACCCGGAGATCAGCGAACAGACGACGGACGCCAAGAACATCATCAACATCAACGGCCGCGGCGTCGAGTACCGCAACACGAACCGCCTGGTCGGCGCCAACGGCTGGGACATCGGCCTGTCGAAAACCGGCTACACCCAGGAAGCGGGCCGCTGCCTGATCATGAGCATCACGACGGCCGGCAAGAAGGCGACCATGGTGCTGCTCAACGCCGGCGCCTCGTCGGCCCGCATCCTCGACGCCCTGAACGTGCGCCGCTACATCGCCGGCGAAAACGCCCCGGTGACGCGGGTTGCCAAGGCCGCCCGCGCGGCCGGCATCATGAAAGCCGGCAGCCGCGCCCCGCGCCTCAAGGCCGGCGGCTCGAGCCTGCGCATCAAGGCAGCCAGCGGCCGTATCGTGAAGGTCAAGGCCAAGGCCGGCGTGCGCAGCAAGGCGCGCGTGGTCGCGACCAAGAAGAAGGTGGTCGTGGTGCGCAAGCGCCGTAACTGATGCGGCTGGCCTGGCCAGCCTGTTCGTCGTTCGTATCAGAAAGGGATTCCGGCCTTGGCCTGAATCCCTTTTTTGCATTTTGGCCGTGCGGCGGCTGCGTAGAGCCCATCACGGGTAGAATGCGGTTCGAATCAACCTGTGAAAGCAATTAATGAAAAAAGCCGACCTTGCCAAGAGCGATGCCAAGAAAATCATGAACCAGATGGGCACGCGCAGCGCATCGTTCGGCGCCGGCGAGGCCGCGCCCGTCGACCGCCGCGAACAGCGCGACCGCGAGCGCGCGCTGGGATTGGTGCCGTTCGCCGTCAAGCTCAATGGCGACCTGGTGGCGCAGCTGCAGGCGCTGGCCAAGGAGCGTGGCGTGGAGATGAACCAGCTGGTCGACGAAGTGCTGCGCAAGGGGCTGGCGGGCTGAGAGCCTGCTGATTTCGTACGTTACGTCACTTCTACCGCTCGATCAGATTGCGCAGCCCACTTGCGCGGTGGGTCCGGCGCGCCACGGCTTCGGCCAGCACAGAGGCCTTCGGCGTCACCAGCGTAAATTCCGCACTCGCACGCGTGATTCCCGTATAGACCAGCTCGCACGTCAGGATGCCGTGGCGGTCTTCGGGCAGCACCAGCACCGTGTGGCGGAACTCCGAACCCTGCGACTTGTGCACCGTCATCGCGTAGGCCGTCTCGACGCTGCGCAGGCGCGTGGCGAGCACGCTGCGCACGTCGTCGCCTTCGAGGAAGTACACCCGCAGCGAGCCGGCGCGGGCCGGGTCGGCCAGGGTCAGGCCGATGTCGCCGTTGAAGACGCGGGTGCCGTAGTCGTTGCGGGTCACCATCACCGGGCGCCCGGCATACCATTCGCCCCCGCGGCGCAGGAGGCCCGCCGTCTGCAGGCTCGCTTCGATCGCCGTGTTCAGGCCCGACACGCCCCACTCCCCTTCGCGCACCGCGCACAGGATGCGGAAGGCTTCGAAACGCTGCAGCACCTGACGTACCCACTCTTCATGCACCCGGTCTTCGCGTTCTCCGCCTGGTCCTTCGCGCAGCAATTCCAGGTAGGGCTGGTAGCCCGCCAGCGCCAGCGTCACGACCTGGTGCTGGTGCGCGCCTTCGATCCAGCGCAGCACATTGTTGCCGTCGACCGCGCCGCCGCCGCGCAGCACCGCTTCGGCCGACTCGGCGTCGCCCGCGTTCACGGCGAGCGCCAGTTGCCCGATCGGGCCGCCGAAGCGGCGGCTGTGGCGCAGCATCACGGTTTGCTGGGCCAGCGGGCCGGCGCTGCCGAGGTATTCCGGAGGCAGCACTTCGCCGCTGGCCTCGAACACGTAGCCGGCGGTGGCGCGGCTGTAGCCGCCAGCCTGGGCGTCGTGGCACAGGTCGCCCAGCACCGCGCCCGCTTCCACCGAGGCCAGCTGGTCCTTGTCGCCCAGCAGGATCAGGGTCGCGCCCGGCGGCAGCGCGTCCAGCAGGCAGGCCATCATCTCGAGGTGCACCATCGAAGCTTCGTCGACGATCAGCACGTCCACATTCAGCGGATTGCCGGCATGGTGGGCAAAGCTGCGGGTATCGGGACGCGCGCCCAGCAGGCTGTGCAGGGTGCGCGCCGCACCCATGCGGCCGGTCAGTTCGCGCAGCGGCAGCGCGTCGCCGACGCGGTCGGCCAGGTCGGTGAGCGCCTTGTCGATCGACTGCTTCAGACGCGCGGCCGCCTTCCCGGTCGGCGCGGCCAGCGCGATGCGCTGCTGGGCCGCGTCCGGGGCGACGGCGAACAGCAGCGCCAGCAGGCGCGCCACCGTATATGTCTTGCCGGTGCCGGGACCGCCCGTGATGATCGCCACCGAGCCGCGCAGCGCCACGGCGCAGGCGAGCTTTTGCCAGTCCGGCTTTTGCTGGGCGCGCTGGGTGGCGAACAGCAGGTCGAGCCAGGTGCGCACCCGGTTCGAGTCGACCGGGCGCGTGGCCAGGGCGCGCGCGCGGATGCTGTCGGCCACCACAGTCTCGTCGCGCCAGTAACGGCGCAGGTACAGGCGTTCGCCGTCGAACACGAGCGGCGCGCCGTAATCGAACTCCTCGACCTGCCAGACCTGTTCGCAGGCTGCCAGTTGCGCGGCCCAGGCTTTCGCGTTCTTCGGCAGCGGCGCGACCGTGCTCGCCAGGCCCTGCCACTGCTCCCTGGTCCAGCCGAGCAGGCCGGCCGGGTCGCCCGCCATGTCGACGACCTGCAGGCAGCTGTGGCCGCGCCCCTCGAGTTCCGACAGCACGAGCGCCGCCAGCAGCACCGGCGGCGCGACCGGGCCGAGCGAATCGACGAAGCGGGCAAAGGCGCCGGACAGGCGGCGCAATTCGCCGGCTTCGGTCAGGCGCGTTGCTTCCTCCCACAGGGCGACTGGCAGGATGGGGCCGCGGGCGGCGTGGACGTCAGGCTTCATGCTGTCAACTTCTCCCAAGCAGTTGGTCCAGGCCGTCGAGCAGGGCGAGGTCCGGCTCGAGCAGGCAGCAGCCATGCGTGGCGGTATTCGCGATCCCGCGCAGGAACAGGAACACGGCGCCGCCCAGCTGGCGCGCGGGGTCGTAGGCGTCGCCGAGGCGGCTTTTCAGGAGGCGGTGCAGCGCCAGCATGTAGATCGCGCCCTGGATGTCGTAGCGGTGCCCGGCCATGCCCTCTTCCATCGCGCGCTTCGTGTACGCGGCGTCGTTCGGGCCCAGCGCGTTCGACTTGTAGTCGAGCACCCAGTATTTTCCTTCATGCTCGAACACGAGGTCGGCGAAGCCCTTGAGCATGCCGTGCAGCGCGCGTTCGGGCAGCATCGGACGCTGCGTCCTGCCGAGCAAGCGGCGCCGGCACAGGCGGTCGAGCTCCCCGAGGTCGAGGCCGTCGCTCGGGAACCAGAACTCCATCTCCGGCACCGTGTTGGCGAGCTCGGAAAGGCTGGCGCCGATCGGCGGCAGGCGCGTGGCCACCACCGTGCGCAGCCAGGCGCTTGCGTCCTCCAGCCGATTGCCCCAGCCGGCGCGGTCGATGCGCTGCGCCAGGCGCGTCTGGACATTCGGGTCGTCGATGGTAGCGAAGCCTTCCTGCCCGATCCATTCTAGCTGTTCGTGCAGGAAGTTGCCCGGCACCGAGCCACGCGGGAAGCGGTGCCAGGGCGCGTCCTCGACACGCAGCGCCGGCGCCGGTTCTTCGTCCTCCATCAGCGTTTCCTCGGCGGCGCGCATCGGCGGCGCCGTCGTGTGGCGCGTGATCGAGGTGAAGGAGCCGACCGACCAGTTGCGTTCGAAGTCGGCCTCGAACGGCGCTGCGTCCGTCAGGGCCGCGCGCTCCTCGATGCGGTCGAGCATGGTGCAGCCGTCGAGCGGGTCGAGCGTGCGCAGTTCGATCCCGGCGCACTCGCCGCGCAGGCGCCCGAGATGTTCGTTGAGGGACGTGGCAGGCACCGGCGCGCCGCCGCTCAGCAGGTAGCCGAGGGCCGACTCGTGCAGCCGGTTCTCGCCCTTCTTCTTGGCGGAGACCGCCGCCACGCCCAGCCACAGGAAGTGGCGCGCGCGCGTCAGCGCCACGTACAAGAGGCGCAGGTCTTCCTCCAGGCGCGCCCGGTCCACCGCCTGCAAGGCTTCGTCGGACAGCGCCAGGTCGATGTGGCGCCCGCCGTCTTCGTGCACGTACTCGAAGAAGCTGCGGTTGCGCTTGTCGGTCTTGCGCGCGGTGACCGCGAACGGCAGGTAGACCAGCGGGTATTCCAGGCCCTTCGACTTGTGCACCGTGATGACTTTGACGAGTTCGGCGTCGCTTTCCAGGCGCAGCACGCGCTCGTCGCCGCCCTCGCCGAGGCCTTCGATCTGTTCGGCGAACCAGCGGATCAGGGACTGCTCGCCATCGAGCTGGGTACTGGCTTCCTGCAGCAGTTCGGCCAGGTGCAGCAAATTGGTGAGCCTGCGCTCGCCGCCCGGCTCGCGCAAGAGGCGCGCCGGCAGGCCGAGTTCGTGAATGAAGCGGCGCAGCATCGCCAGCACGCCCTGGCGCTGCCAGGACTGGTGAAGGGCCTTCAATTGCTCGACCCGGTCTTCCCAGATGGTTTCGTCGCCCGAGAGCCGCGCCAGTTCCGGCAACGGCAGCCCGGCCGTGCGCGTGGCCAGCGCCGCCCGCGCCAACGCGCCGTCAAGCGGACTGGCGACCGCGTACAACCAGCGCAGGACGTCCGCCGCCTCTTCGCTCTCGACCACCGAATCCTTGTCGGAGAGATAGACGCTGGCGATTTTCCGCCGCACCAGCGCCTGGCGAATCGCGGCCGCCTCGCGCCGGTCGCGCACCAGGATGGCGATGTCGGCCGGTACCAGCCGCTTGAACCGGCCCTCCTCGAGGAAGCCGACCTTCGGATCGTTCAGCAGCGTCACGATGTGTTCGGCGCAGTGGTGGGCGAAGAAGGCGCGGTACTCCTCGGTCTTCATGTCTTCTTCCTCGACCGTGCACAAGGCCAGCGCCTGGCAGGGCCCGTCGACGCCGACCAGTTCAGCGCGCCGGCCCGCCGCGCGCACCGGTTCGAAGGGCAGCGGATTGACGTCGCCGCGGCGGAAGCGGAACGCCCCGGCCGCATGGCCCGGGTGCTCGCCGTGGCCTTCGGCATGGCGGAACAGCTGGTTGACCGCGTCGACCAGCGCGGACGTCGAGCGCCAGTTCGTGCCGAGCTGGTAGTGCCGGCCTTCGGTGGCGCGGCGCGCATCGAGATAGCTGTGGATGTCGGCGCCGCGAAAGCCGTAGATCGACTGCTTCGGGTCGCCGATCAGGAACAGGCCCTGTTCGGAATCGTTGGCGCCCACCTTGTACAGCAGGTTGAAGATCGCGTACTGGTCGGGCGAGGTGTCCTGGAATTCGTCGATCAGGGCGACCGGGAACTGGGTCACGATGCGCGCACGCAGCGCCTCGCCGTTCGCGCCTTTCAGCGCGTCCTTCAGGCGCGTGAGCATGTCGGCGAAGCCGAACTGGCGGTTGCGCGTTTTCAGTTCCGCGATACGCCGCGCGATGTGGCCGGCCGCGTGGCGCAGCAGCGCGTGCGACAGCGGCGCGATCTTCGCCAGCGCCGCGCGCAAGTCGCAGGTAGCACCGAAGCAGGCCGGCACCACCGCGTGGAAGTCCTTGCCGAAAGCGTCTTCGAGGCCATCGGGCGCCAGCCGCTTCCACGCGGTCTCGTTCATGTCCGGCTCGACCAGCGCCGGGTCTTGCGTCCAGGTGCGCAGCGCTTCGAACCATTTGGGCACCGAATCGACGCGCATCTTGTTGCCGTTGAAGGCTTTCGGGTTGTGCTCGCGGTGTCCCGCGATCCAGCGCTCCATCTCGTTTGCACGATCGAACCAGCCTTCTTTCAACGCGGCGAGTTCGGCCTGCAGGCTGCGCTGCACCCGCGTCACCAGGGTCGCCAGCGGCTCGGGCTCGGTGATGCCGAGCGTCGCCGTGCGGTGCACCAGGTCGCGCACCGAACTCTTCAAGGCCTCGACGTCGCGCCAGACGCCCAGCACCGCGCCCAGGCTGGCGCTGTTCAGGGGGTAGACGTGCTGGCGCCAGTAGTCGTGGGCCGCATCCTCGAACAGCGCGCGCTCGTCGCTGACGAGTTCTTCGTCGAACAGGCTGCCCGAATCGAACGCGTGTTCGCGCAGCATGCGCTGGCACCAGGCGTCGATCGTGAAGATGGCCGCTTCGTCCATCGTCTCGGCCGCCAGCACCAGGCGGTACGCGGCGACCTGGCGTTCGGAATCCGTCGCATAGCCCTCGGCCAGCGCTTCGAGATAGGGATCGGCCTCGTCACCCTCGCCGCGGAAGTAAGCTGCCGCGCCCACCAGGCGCTCGCGCACGCGGTTGGCCAGCTCGCGCGTGGCGGCGCGCGTAAACGTCATCACCAGGATCTGCGAGGGCAACAGCGGCCGGGCAAACGCGTTGCCGGCGCCGTGGCCCAGCACCAGGCGCAGGTAGAGCGCGGCGATGGTCCAGGTCTTGCCGGTGCCGGCCGAGGCCTCGATCAGGCGCGAGCCGTGCAGCGGGAAGCGCAAGGGGTCGAGGTGCTGGCTGCGCTGTTGGCTCATTCCGCGCCTCCATCGAGCGGCGCCACGGTGACGCCGGCCTCGATCCAGTCGGCCAGCGGGCCGTACAGGTCGCGCGCCACGTGCGGCCAGTCGCCGGCCGCGATCAGGGCGGCGAAATCCGGCCACAGGCGCGCCAGGCACAATTCATCGACCTCGCCCGACATCTCGTAACTGCCGTCATAGGTCGCGCGGGCGTCGCCCTCCTGCAGCAGCGCCAGCGCGGTCTTGCAGGCCACGCCCAGCGGACGGTCGAGGTTCTTGCGCCACAGCGCGGCCAGGTCGTGCAGCGTGACGGCGGCTTCCACGGGGTCGAGCGGCGCCATGCTCAGGACGGCGTCGCGCGCCACCAGGTGGCCGGCGGTCGGCGCGCCGACGTCACGGGCGGACGGAAGACCCCCCCTCTGGACGCCCCTGTAACCTCAGCTAGGCCTACGGCCGCGGGGGCTGGCTGTGGAGGGGGGGGGGGGCGGGGGGG
>JANNNC010000127.1:0-8946 GCA_031398335.1 Massilia sp. | reverse complement strand
CCTTTTGTCAGGAAGTGCGTCGCTCCCATCCATGCCTTGATCGTCGCGTACGGATGCTCGACAGTCGAGCGCCGGATTCGCATGGCGTCCGGCGTCTGTTCAAGGCGAGCCTGCATGTCATCGAGCACGTCCTGATGTTCCCAGCGGGTTACCCGCCGGTTAGCGCTCGGCGTGCACTTGTCCTTGAGAGCACAGCCTTTGCAGTTCGAGCTCCAGTACCGGTGGTTGGTCATGCCTTTCTCGACGCTCGCGAAGCGCCATATTAAAGGCTGGCCTGCCGGGCAGCGGTATGCGTTCTTTTGCGGGTCGTAGATGAAGTCGGCCTTGTCGAACCGGCCATCGGCCCTGGCCCCGGATGTTTTCGTCGGTGGCACCAGGGCGGCAATACCGGCCTCATGACAAGCAAGGATTTCCTCTCCCTTGAAGTAGCCGCGATCAGCGATTGCCGTCAGTGTCGTCGTACCCATGGCAGCACGGGCTTTCTTGGCCATGCCGGATAATTGGTCGCGGTCGCTGCCGTTATTGGTTACCTCGTGCTCAACGATCAAATGATGCCTGGCGTCGACCGCAGTCTGCACGTTGTAGCCGACGATGCCCGAGCCGCGCGTCATCATCGAGCGCGCGTCCGGGTCAGTGAGCGAGATCTGCGTTCCCCCAGTCTCTATAAGCTTCGCTTCGATTTCCTTGAGCATTGCCATTTGCGATTTCATCGCCGCGATCTTGTCGGTCAGACGAGCGCTTTTCGATTTTGCAGCGGCTGGTTCCTGACGATCGGCGGTGTCGAGTTCCGCCAGGTAGCGGCTGATGTTGGCCTCGATCTCCGCCATCCTCCGTTTGAGCTTGGCATCGGTGAAATTGCGGTCGCTGCTGTTGACGGCCTTGAACTTGCTGCCGTCGATGGCGACAACCGCATTCGAGAAAAGATCGAGCTGCTGGCACAGTACGACGAACTGCCGGCAGACCTTACCGATCGCCTTGCCGTTATCCTTCCGGAAGTTCGCGATCGTCTTGAAGTCGGGCGCCAGGCGTCCCGTCAGCCACATCAGCTCGACGTTGCGCTGGGCCTCGCGCTCGAGACGCCGGCTCGATTGAATACGATTGAGATAGCCGTAAATGTAGAGCTTGAGCAGCACGGCGGGATGGTAGGCCGGCCGCCCCGTCTTTGCCGGGTGCACGCGCCCGAAGCCGAGGCTCGAAAGATCAAGCTCTTCAACAAATACATCGACGACGCGAACCGGATTATTCTCGGTCACGTAATCGTCCAGAAGCTCGGGCAGTAACGTGCCTTGCCCGCGGTCCTCGCCTCGAATAAAGCGCTTCATGTGGCACCCGTAGTGATGAGATACTGGCTCAACGTTTACCGAGACGGTTTCGTTTACACGTCCCTACGTTTTTACACAGGCTGGACCCACTGCAGACGTTACGAATTCGATTCATTCACGAGGTATCTCGACAGTAAAAGTGGTCCCAATTAAATCTTCCGACTGTACAGAGATGTCTCCACCATGAGCCGTTGCGATCTGCTTTGCAATGTAGAGTCCTAGGCCAAGACTGCTACGTGGCCTTGACGGGGCGCCATTCTGAGGCAACTGCACTAATGAAGTGAACAAGTTTGGCAGAGCGTCTTCTGGGATGGTTGGTCCTTGATTTTGAACCTTTAGCAGTACGCGGTCGGTCTCGCCAACGATATGGACGTTGACGGGAGTATTAGGAGTGCCATACTGGGCCGCATTAATAGCCAGGTTTGTTAGCAGTTGCTGAAGTCGTGACTGGTCAAACGCGCCCATTAATTCGCCCGTCGCATGGAGGTCGAACTGAGCACGCGGGTGTGCGGCGTTGGCGTCTTCGATTGCCCATTGACACATTTCAAGCAGGTCACAATCCTGACGGTTGATCGGAATTCCTTCGCCGAGTTGTGTGCGGGCTAGCGCTAGAAGGTCATTTACCATTCCGTTCATGGTCGCGGCACTGCGTTTGACACGCACGCCAATCTGCTGAACTCGATCTTCAAAAGCCCCAGTTCTTGTCAAGTACGAGCCTGCGGTAGCCACTGCGGCCAAGGGACTGCGCAGATCGTGGCCGAGAATCGCTACGAACATGTCTCTCGTCTCGTTTAATTTGTCTGAGTAGGCGACAGCAGCGTCTGCGAGCGACTGATCAATTGCTTCATTGAAGCGCATGATGTCCTCGGAATTTTCGATCAACGCGGCAGCTCCATCTGCTTTCCAAAGTTTAAGTACACTTGCTCGAAGCGCTCGGTATTCGGCTATCAGTTGAAGAAGAGTAAAACCGCTTGCATAGCGTAATCTTCCGTGAATCATTGACGCACTATCGTCTGCAGTGGAGACAGGCTCATGGCCACGTGATTTGGCATCCGTTTGCGTTGGCGTTTGTTCCTGCTGAATGTCATTGGCCACGAATTCAAGGATCTGCTTCGCATGATCTCTCAGTTCCTGGCTCGACATCTTGTCCGTTGCTGCGCCAAAGGTGGTAGCGAACTCCTCCCATTCGACGAGGATTTTCTCCATGCGGGAAATGATGAATTTTGATAGGTTCATATTCAGATGGTGAGGGGATGAGAGGAGCGCCAGACGGCTGATCGACATGCCGCGATTAGCATAGCTCAGATGACCTCAACGTGCCGCCCAGGAAATCGGCCGCACTGGTCAGCTTTTGGCCGAAAGCGGACGTTCAGAATGGCTCAGTCTACAAGGTACGTTGCTCAAGCAGCAAGTAGTAGTTATCTGGCACTAAGTCCGCTCCACAAAAAAAGCAGGTGCTGCATGGATGCTGGCTCTTAGCCTCACCAAATCTGAGGTTTTGTGGTGCGGAATATGGCCGCAAACCCGCATGGTTAAGCCATTCCTTGCACAGCTTCCCAAGCTTACGACGAGGGTTCGATTCCCTTCACCCGCTCCAGTCTTCACGGCGAACGATGCATGCTCGCCGCTGCAATCCTCCCCGTCCCAAGCAGAACGCGCTAAAACGGCAGCGGCGCGTCGTCCGGCACCGGCACGGAGATATCGATCTCCTCGAATTCCAGCGTCTCCAACTGCAGCAAGGCCAGCAGCTCCCCGGTCTGGAAGGGCGCATATGCGCGAAAGCCGTTCGGCTCGACCGATACCAGCATGACCGGCCTGGCCGGAAAACGCTCCGCGATTTTCTTGAGTACCGGCTCGGCGGCGCCCTGCACCGTCAGCCTGGAGTCGACGATCGCCACGACGATGGGCGAGCCGTGCGGCGCGAATTGCGTGACGTGTATCCGCATCAGATCCGCTCGCTTTCCTTGCGTACGACGCGGCCGATGACCAGGCAGCTGTCGCCCTCGCAGGCGCGGCGATAATATGTGCGTTGGTCCGGATTGTCGGAGGCCAGCCACCAGCGCCCGCCGTCCTTCTGCATGCGCTTGACGACGGGCTCGCCATTGAAATTCACGGCGAACACCTCGCCGATCGTCGGCTTCCTGTCGGCGGTATTGATGACGACGATGTCGTCCTCGTACAGTGTCGGCTCCATGCTTTCTCCCTTCACCAGGATCGCGATCAGGCTGGCGGGATTGAGGCGTTTGCGCTCGACCCAGTCGCGGCGCATGCCGACCGTGCCGCCATCGTGGTGCTCGGGCTCGGTCTGGAAACCGGTGACCCCGGCCGACAGGCGCAGCTTGACCATCGGCACTTGCACGAAGTCGGCGTCATTGGCGTCGGAGACGACCACGCGCATGGCGCCGGGGAAGAGCAGGACGGGATCGGCACCGCGCAAGCCGTCGATGATGGCGGGCGGCAGGCTTTTACCCGTGACCTTGGCGATCGCGAGCAATTGTTGCAGGCTCGGGCTGTGTTTCTCGGTCTCCCAATGGGAAATATTCGCTTTGGTATGGCCGCGCGCCGTACCGAGCTCGAACGCCAGCTTCGTGCCCAGCGCCTCGCCCGACAGACCGGCATCGCGGCGCGCCTCTTTGATCCAGTTGGCGATCATCGTCTTAAGTTCCATGTTGAAATTGTATAGGAAATCTACACGCACAAGTATAGAAATTCTTTACAAAAAAGTATAGGATAACTATACGTCCTTGATTTTTCTCAATGCCAGGACGAACTCAAGGAGGCAAGCGATGAAACTGAATACATTGGAAATCACGAGCATGGTGGGCGCGCTCACATCGATCGGCACGGCGATGACGCTCGAGCGGATCGGGGTGGGCCTCGGCATCGTCACCGGCCTGGTGACGGTGGGCCTGAATGTGTTTTATATGCTCAGGAAGGACGCGCGCGAACAGCGGCAGGCCGAGCTTGCCATTCGCGAAGCGGAAGCGCGGCTCGCGGCGCTGGAGGGCAGGCCGTGAGCTGGAACCGGGACAGCGTGTCCCTGGCAGCGTGCCCCGGTTGATTCCTCATCCAATCTGTGGTGACATGGCGTGTCAGCTGGTCAGGCTTTTGCGGGAGCGAACATGCCGGGGATGTCTACACAACGCAGGATGCTGTTGCGCGCCATCCTGGCAGGCGGGGGCTATGCCTTGTCCGGCGCGGCGCTTGCCGCGCCCGGACCCTTGGTCACCCGCGCGATTCCTTCCTCGGGCGAACAGCTCCCCGTCGTCGGCCTCGGCAGCTGGATCACCTTCAATGTCGGCGACGACCCCGCGGCGCGCGCCAATTGCACGGGCGTCGTGCGCGCTTTCCTGGACGGCGGCGGGCGCCTGATCGATTCTTCGCCGATGTATGGCTCGGCCCAGGCCGTCATCGGCCACGCACTCGCGCAATTGAAATATCCAAAGACGGTGTTTTCGGCCGACAAGGTGTGGATCGGTTCCGGCGCCCGTGGCCCGGCCCAGATCGACACCTCGCGCAAGCTGTGGGGCGTACCGCGCTTCGACCTGCTCCAGGTGCACAATTTATTGGCCTGGGAAGAGCACCTGCGCACGCTGCAAGGCATGAAGGCCGCCGGACGCCTGCGCTACGTCGGCATCACCACCTCCGAAGGACGGCGCCACGACGAGCTCATCAAGATTATGGAAACCCGGCCGCTCGACTTCGTGCAGGTCAGCTACAACGCGCTGGACCGCGACGTGGAGTCGCGCATCCTGCCGCTGGCGCGCGAACGAAACATCGGCGTCATCGTCAACCGGCCATTCCGCCAGGGAGAGCTGACGCAGGCGCTGGCCGGCAAGCCCTTGCCGGGCTGGGCGGCGGACATCGGGTGCACCAGCTGGGCCCAGGCCTTACTGAAATTCATCGTGGCCGAACCCGGCGTCAGCTGCGCCATTCCCGCCACGTCGAACCCGGCGCACGCGCGCGACAACATGCTGGCCGCGCGCGGCCCGCTGCCCGACGCGGCGCTACGCAAGCGCATCGCCGCCGACGTAAAGCGGCTCGCATGAGCGGGTGGTGGACGTATTCGCTGTCGGACCTGCTGATGTTTTCAAAGGCGACTTATTTTCGCCTGTTCGAACTCCATAACCTCGCGCTGTGGCCGGGCCAGCTGCTGGCGCTGGCCGCGGGAGTCGCCTTGTTCGTCTGCCTGTGGCATGGCGGTCCGAAGGCGGGCAGGGCGGCCGCGGTCGTGCTGGCCCTGGCCTGGCTGTCCGTGGCCTGGGCGTATTTTGCCCAGCGCTACGCAACCATCCATACCGGCGCGCCCTATTTCGCGATCGGCTTTGCGGCGCAGGCCGTGCTGCTGTTCTGGCTGGCCTCGCGCAAGCTGGCGCCGCGCCTCACGGAACCGATCGGCTCGCTCGGCAAGCTGGCGCTGGGAATCGCGCTCGTTGCGCTGGTGCTCTATCCGCTGCTGGCGTCGCTGAGCGGGCGTCGCTGGACCCAATACGAGCTGTTCGGCATGGCGCCGGACCCGACGGTGGCGCTCACGCTCGGCGCCTTGCTGCTATGGCGTGCGCGCTGGCCGCTGTGGGTCCTGCCCTCGCTGTGGTGCGCACTCAGCAGCGCGACGCTGATGGAATTGAAATCCGGCCAGGCCTGGGTGTTGCCGATCCTTGCCGTGCTGGCGGCCGGCGCGCGCCTGCTGGCCGCCCGCCGCGCCGCCCGCTAAGAGCGCCTGACAAAATCCACATGGCGGCGTTGCATTCGTCTCGCCGTACTAACGTACTGTCTTCGACGATGCGCCTTGCCCTGGGAATTTTCTCAGGCGCTCTTACGAACCGAGCAGGTCGCCCGCGCGAAACGCCGTCGCTCCCGCAATCTTGCAAACGTGCATGCCGCGCAGCAGGTGGCGGTGCGCGGTGCTCGCGAAAAACACGCCCGCGTGCTGCGGACGCACCTGCGTCACCTGGCCGGTCACCGGGTTGACGATGTCGGCCACGGCTTCCTCGGCCTCGACCTTGTCGCCGAGTTTTTTGAGAAACACCAGCACCCCCGAATGCGGCGCGAACAGCGGTTCGACCGCCTCCAGCGGCGTCGGCGCGCACAGCGCTGCCGGCAGCGGGGTGATCGGGATGTCGATGACGCCATTGATCGCCAGGTATTGCAGCAGGGCCTGGGCATCCGGCTGGGCCAGTTCGTAGCGCACGTCGCTCTCGCCGCGCAGCTCGACCGTGATGGCGACGCCGGCCGGGGGAATCGCGACCTCCGGGCCAAAGTGTTCTGCCAGCTCCCACCACAGGCGCGAACAGGCTTCGTCGAACGGCTCGCCGCCGGATTCGCGCGCCAGCAGCACCGCATGCGCACCCATCAGGCTTGCCAGCGGCTGCACGGCTTCCGCCAAGGGCTCGCCGGCATACATGTGCAGCACCGATTCGTTATCGCAATGCAGGTCGAGCATGATGTCGGCGTCGATCGCCATCGACAGCAGGATTTTCTTCAATAAACTCCCGCTGGTGGTCGGCACCCATGCCTCCAGGGAGCTGCGCGCGTGCGCGCGGATCAGGCCGACATTCGCGGCGGCATCGGTGCCCAGCTTGCCCTCAAGCGACTTCTTGAGGTCGTCAGCGACATGTTTATAGGCGCGATTAAAATTCACGCCGGTCGAGAGGTCGTAGCGGCCGAAGGGCGTGCCGTGGATCGTCTGCGACAGCCCGATCGGGTTGGCCGCCGGCACCAGGATGATTTCCCCATGGATGCGGCCCTCGGCGTCGAGCCGGTCCAGTTCCTGGCGCAGGAAATGGGCGACCAGCATCGCCGGCACTTCGTCCGCATGGAGCGACGCCTGGATGTAGACCTTCTTGCCACGGCCGGGTATGCCGTAATGAAAGGAGGTCAATTGAAAGGTGGCGACGTTGTCTTCGATCGCGATCGGGTGTTTGGTCGAATGCACGGCAGGCCTCGGCAGGATTGGCACGAAAGAGACGATTATGGCGCAAATTGCCTTTATGATCACACACCCGTGCGGCGATGCAACAGCTGGTCTGACAGGGTAGGGCGTCCGAACCGTAGGCTATAATGTCCGCCGTTCTTTCCTCACTCATTTCCCCATGTCCGCAGACACTCCCGACAACAGCCCGGCCCGTACGATGCTGTACGACCCGCTTGACCACCGCATCCGCAGTTTCGTCACCCGTGCCGGCCGCCTGTCGACGGGACAGGCGCGCGCGCTCGAGGAATTCGGGCCGCAATTCCTGATTGCGTACAAAAAGGACATGCTCGATTACGCGGCTGCTTTCGCACGCCAGGCGCCGACCGTGCTCGAGATCGGTTTCGGCATGGGCGACACCACGGCCCATATCGCACGCCAGATGCCGGACAAGAATTTTATCGGCGTCGAAGTGCATACGCCGGGCGTGGGCAGCTTATTGAAACAGATCGGTGAGCAGGACATCACGAATTTGCGCCTGATCCAGCACGACGCTTTCGAGGTGCTGAACCACATGATCCCCGACGGCTCGCTGGCCGGCGTGCATATCTATTTCCCGGACCCATGGCACAAGGCGCGCCACAACAAGCGCCGCCTGATTCAGTCGGCGTTCGTGACCCTGCTGTGCGCTAAGCTGGCGCCTGGCGGCTATATCCACCTAGCGACCGATTGGGAAGATTACGCGGTGCAGATGCTGGACGTGCTGGGCGCCGAGCCGCAGCTGGCGAATACCGCCGAGGGCTATGCGCCGCAGCCGGCGTACCGGCCGCTGACCAAGTTCGAGAACCGGGGCCTGAAACTCGGGCACGGCGTGTGGGATCTGGTGTTTACGAAAAAATAGGGTGGGCACGCCGTGCGGTTCGCCGCCCGGCCCACCTTACGGTTCGCGGCAGTGGTAGCGTGGACCGCGAAAATTACACCGCGCGTGGCCGGCGCGCAAACACCCCGAAACCGAGGATGACGGCATAGCATAGCGCCGGCACGATCAAGGCCATTTTCAGCCCGACCGCATCGGCCGCATACCCCGTCAGCAAGGGCACGATGGCGCCGCCGACGATCGCCATGCAAATCAAGCCCGACCCTTCCGCGGCGCGCTCCCCCAGTCCCTCGCAAGCCAGCGAGAAAATGGTCGGGAACATGATCGAATTGAACAAGCCCACCAGCAGCAGCGACCAGCCCGATACCATCCCGGTGCCGGTGGCCGAGACCAGCAGCAGTGCAATCGTGGCCATGGCCGCGCAGGCCAGTACCTTACCGGGCGAGAACATGCGCAGCAGGGCGGCGCCGATGAAGCGGCCGACCATGGCGCCGCCCCAGTACAGCGGCACGTGCTTGCCGGCGCTTTCGGCGTCCAGTCCCAGCACGTTCGCTTCCATCAGGTAATTCACGATCAGCGAACCAATCGCCACTTCCGCGCCCACGTAGAGGAAGATGCACAGCGCGCCAAAGGCGAAGCGCTTTTGTCCCAGCAGTTCGAAGGCGCGCAGCATGCTCACTTTCGGCGCCGGCGTTTCGATCAGTTTGCGGCGGTTGTGCCAGACCAGCGCCGCCACGACCACCAGGGCAATGGCCAGGCCAATATAGGTCTGCACCACGACGCGCGTCTCGGCGGCGCGGTAGGCGTCGAGCGCGGCGCCGGACAAGGTGGCGGGG
>JANNNC010000051.1:0-9174 GCA_031398335.1 Massilia sp. | reverse complement strand
CGGCCCAGCGCGCCTCGAAGGTCTCGATCTCGAACGCCATCACGCGGTGCTCCAGGTTGCCCACGTGCTGCAGCGGAATCAGGCCCTGGTCCGGGAACACGTCCGAGAACAGCAGCTGCTCGTACTGGCGCGCCACCGTCGGCCTGCCCGTAGCCACCGACCACTCGATATCGTTTTGCTGGCAGTACATGAAGCACGCCTTGATCAGGGCGATCTTGACCATGCGTCCAGTACGGCCTTCGTCGATGCCCAGCCGGGTCGCCTCGACCAGGCGCCGGCCCTGCAGCCAGTCCGGCAGCGCGATCGACTCTTCCACGCCCAGCGGCCGGAACAGGTTGGTGCGGATGCGCGTGCTGCCCAGCGGCGTGCCGTCGAGCTTGGACTCGGCCAGCAGCACGATCGTGTCGCTCTCGTAATCGGCCGCTTCCGGCAGCGCCAGCGAACGGGCGAACTCAGGCACATGGCGCGCATAGGCGGCGTGACGAACCCGCACGGCTTTCAACAAATCATCCTCGGTTTCGACGCGGCGAATGGTGAAAGGCAGGCGCTCGATTGCCTGGTGCGCGCCCTGCTGACCACCGAAAGGGCGGATCGCATCAGCGTTTCCTTGGGTGGTGAGGTTTGCTTGGCACAGCTCCATGATCGATGACTCCTTGGATTGATTTGAGATAAAAATTTTGTTACCTGATAATTATCAATCTTTGGAGAAATATCTAACTGCTGAGTAAGCGGGCTTTTCCCCCTTAATTCAAAATTGACAAAACTTTCAGATTAGAAATTAAACATTTCAAATTGGAAATTGAGCTTTTTATATGAAACGCGCTGTACCCGACACCCGGATCGACGTGCCCTGCCCGGCGCCGATTCCGGCCCGCAGGCGCGAACGCATGCCCATGTCCTCGCCCTGCACGACGTCGATGGCGCCGCCGTGCGGCCAGCCGATATCGCGCAGGTAGCCGGCCAGCGCGGCCGTGCCGGCGCCGGTGGCGGGGTCTTCATACACGCCGCCGGAGGCGAACGGGTTACGGGTATGGAACAGCGTATCGGTCTCGGCCCAGGCCAGCACGACCGTCACGATACCGAGCTCGCGCATGAAGCGCCGCCCGGCGTCCAGCCCGTACTGCATGCCTGCGAGCAGCGCGCGGCTGCGCAGGGCCAGCACCAGGTGCCCGGCCCCGCCGTGCGCCAGCGCGGGCGGGATACGGGGGTCGAGGTCGTCAAGCCGGTAGCCGAACAGCGCCAGCGCCTGCACCACTACATCAAGCGCGGCCGGCGCGCTGCGCGTGGGCGGCGACTGCAGCGCGGCCGAGATCAGCACCTGGCCGTCGGCGCCGATGCTGCGCCGGCCTTCGACCGTGATGGCGGCATCGTTCAGCGACAGCGGATAGATGCCGTCGCCGCGGCTGGCCGCCAGCGCGGCGCCGAGCGCGATGGTGGCGTGGCCGCAGAACGGAACTTCGGACTCGGGCGAGAAATAGCGCACGCGCCAGCCGTCGCCCAGCGGCGCGGCGAAGGCGGTTTCCGAATAGCCGATCGCGTGGGCGACTTGCCGCATGGTGGATTCAGGCGGCAAGGCGTCGCCGATCCAGACCCCGGCCGGGTTGCCGCCTTGCAGGCCGTCGGCGAAGGCGGCAATGCGCTGGACGTCGGCCGCGTTCATGCCAGCACCCGCGCGCTTGGGAGTTCAAGGCAATCGGTCAGGGAAGAGTGCACGGCTTGCTCCTTATAGGGAAGAGCGCCGATATTATCCCGCTTGCAATATTTCCGCTGGCGAGGCCCCGATTTATGGATAGCGCACCGGTTTGCCCTGAGACTCTGGCAGCGGGATGAATTCGGTCTCGCCCGGCACTGGCGGGAAAGTGCCGGCTTGCCAGTCGCGTTTGGCCTGTTCGATGCGCTCCTCGGAACTGGCGACAAAATTCCAGGACAGGAAACGCGGGCCATCCATCGGTTCCCCGCCCAGCAGCATGATGCGCGTCGGCCCTGGTCCGGGCGCGCCCAGCATCACCTCGGCTCCCGGTTTCAGCACCACCAACTGGCCCGGCTCGAAGACGCCGTCGCGGCCCAGGTCGAGGCGGCCCTCGACGATGTAGATCGCCTGTTCCGGATACTCCGGCGGCATCGCGATGCGCGCGCCGGCCTTCAGTTTGACGTCGACATAAAACAGGTCGGACAGCGTCGCGACCGGCGCCCGGCGGCCCCAGAAGCTGCCGGCCACGACCCGCGCCTCGACGCCCTCGCCTTCGATGAAGGGCAAGGCGCCGGCCGCGATGTGGGCGAACGCCGGGGCGGTTTCCTCGTGTCGCGAGGGCAGCGCGACCCAGCATTGCAGGCCGAACAGGTTCGAGCGGCCCTGGCGCAGCAGGCTGTCGGTGCGCTCGGAGTGAACAATGCCGCGCCCGGCCGTCATCCAGTTGACTTCGCCGGGCCGGATCGCCTGCACGCTCCCTACATTGTCGCGGTGCAGGATCTCACCATCGAACAGGTAGGTCACGGTGGCCAGGCAGACGTGCGGATGGGGCCGTACGTCGAGGCCGTGCCCGGCATCGAACACGTGCGGGCCCATCTGGTCGAGGAAGACAAAGGGGCCGACCATGCGCCGCTGCCGGCTTGGGAGCGCGCGCCGTACCTGGAAACCGTCGCCCAGCTCGTGGGTGGGCGCCACGATCACGATATCGAGTGCACTGGGGTCGTCGTGGGTGTCCAAGCTGTTCTCCTGTGAGGGTTCGATGCCGGGCCAGTCTACGTGGCCGGGCGGTCTTGTGCAAATGTTCACACTGCCATGCGCCGGCGGGGAAGGCCAGGTTTTCGCGTGCGCTCGGTTACAATATTGCCTTCCAGACCGCGCGGCTTGCCGTGCATTCGCCCGCCGGAAAGCCTCCATGAATTTCGTTGCCACCGCCTCGCTCGCCCTCGCCATGTCCACGGACGCTTTCGCCGCCGCCGTCGGCAAAGGTGCAGCCCTGCAACGGCCGCAGCTGCGCGAGGCGCTGCGCACCGGCGCCATCTTCGGCGTCATCGAAGGCCTCACTCCCCTGCTTGGCTGGGCGCTCGGGAATGCCGCCGCACCCTACGTGCAGGCCTGGGACCACTGGATCGCCTTCGTCCTGCTGGGTGCGCTCGGCCTGCGCATGATCCACGAAGGCTGGGGCGAGCCCGATGCCGACGAAGACAAGCCCAACAGCCACTCCTTCCTGCGCCTGGCCGTCACCGGCATGGCGACCAGCGTCGACGCCCTGATCGTCGGCGCCGGCCTCGCCTTCATGGACGTGAATATTTTCGTCACTGCAGCGGCGATCGGCTTCGCCACCTTCGTCATGGTCACGCTCGGCGTGATGCTGGGCCGGGGACTGGGCAAGCTGGTGGGCAAGCGCGCGGAGATCGTCGGCGGCGTCGTGCTGATCGTGATCGGCAGTCTGATTTTGTACGATCACTTGCAGGTGGCGGCAGGCTGAGCTTCAGCCTGCCGCCATCCGCGCACTAAACGCTTACGCGCATTCGCGCTTCATCGCCTCTTCCATCTCCTCGGGCGAGACGTCCTTGATGTGGGTCGCCATCGACCAGCGGTGGCCGAACGGGTCGTCGAGCTGGCCGTAGCGGTCGCCCCAGAACATGTCGGCCAGTTCCATGCGCACGGTGGCGCCGGCGGCTTTGGCGTTGTTCCAGAGCTCGTCCACGTTCGGCACCGACAGGTGGATGGTTACCGGCGAGCCCTTCAGGCTCAGGGGGCCGAAGGAGCCATAGTCGGGGAATTCGTCGGCCAGGAAGATGGGCGAGTCGCCGATGCGCAGCATGGCATGGCCGACTTTACCGTCGGGCATCGGCGAGCGCATGACTTCGATGGCGCCGAAGGCTTTCTTGTAGAACTCGATCGCCTCGTGGCAGTTGGCGCAGACGAGATGCGGCGTGACGGTAGGCATGCCCGCTTCGACCGGCTTGACCTCTGAACTCATGACGTTTTCCTTACAGGTGGTTTGGACTGTTATCGGTTTTTTATTTCAGTGCTTCTGTATTGAGCCTAATGGCTGGCCGAAGTTCGCGCAACGTTTGCTTGTGTTGCGCTGCACCGTCCCGGCGCCTCAGCCGTCAAGCACTGTGCCCAGCTCGCGCGCCAGGAAATCGACCAGCGCCGCCACCCCCGGCGCCAGCGTCCCCTGCTTGTAGAACACGGCCCAGACCGGCTGCGACCATGGCAGCGCATGTTCCGCCAGCACCGGCACCAGCCGCCCCGCGGGCAGGTCGGCGCGCGTGAGGAAGTCCGACAGCGAGGCGATGCCCGCGCCGGACAGCGCCAGATGGCGCACCGTTTCTCCGCTCGAGGCGGTCACGACCGGATCGATCGTATAGCCCTCGGCGCCGCCGTGCGCCAGCGGCCAGGTGTTGAGCGAGGCCGGCGCCGAAAAGCCCAGCAGGCGATGGCGCGCCAGCTCCGCCACGCTGGCCGGACGACTCGACAAGCGCGACGCCCGCATCATGCACGCCGCGTCAAAAGAAGCAGCACTCGTTTAATCAATCAAAAAGGAATCACCATGCACATGCCCCAAATCGGCGCCGGCACCTTCCGCCTGCAAGGCCAGGCGGCCGACTGAAGTCGGCGCGGCGCTGGCGGCCAGCGACGCCCTCGAGCGTGGCGAGCCCCTGGTCAGCCCGGATTTCGCACCAGACCGGGATTGATCCGGCTTAGCTGTCGAGTTCCGGATAGTGCCGGAAGATGCCCTCTTCATTAAAGGGAATCCGGCGCGGCGACTGCAGGTAGGCGGCGATGCGCGGGCGTTCGGCCACGCGCTGCCTGAATGCCGCCAGGTTCGGATGCCCGGCGAGCGCTTTGCCCGTGGCTTTCGGGAAGGCGTAGGCGAGGCCTGCGAGCACCTGGAACAGCGACAGGTCGGCATACGTCGTTTCAGGCCCGAGCAGGTACGCTTTCTTGCCCAGCAGGTGGCCGAAGTAAGTGAAGAATTTCGGGATGCGCGCCGTGGTGAACTCGCCCGCACGGCGCCGCGCCTCTTCTTGCTGGTCTTCGTAATACAAGCTGTTGCCGACCGGGTGGTGGGTGTCGTGGGCTTCGTTCAGCAAATCGGCTATCGTCAGCTGCAACTGGTGCGTCCACAGGCGCCCCGCCGTGTCCCGCGGCGCCAGGCCATGGCGCTCGCCGAGATACATCAAAATCGCCGCCGTCTGGCCGATCGTCATGCCGTCGGCGCGCAGGAAAGGCGGCGCGAAGCTGGGCGTCGGGCCTTCTTCCATTGCGGCCATCAAGGCAGCGACGCCGCCCGGGCCGCGCGCCACGTCGGCATACGCTTGCCCCGCTTCTTCCAGCGCCAGCCGGACGAATTCGCCGCGTCCCTGGATGCCGGGCCAATAGAACAGTTCGTACGTCATAGGACCCCTGCACTGTGGAGCACCAAGTATGGAACAGAATTTCGCGAGGCCGCGCCCGGGTCGTGCTAATCTTGCAATCAGGAATGTTTGTTCAAGATCAACACGAAAGAAAATCACGATGCTGTCGATGCGCACGCGTGACGGGGAGGACTCCGTCCAAAATATTGCTCCTGAGAATCTATTCCCATTGAGCAATCGCACCGCCCGGACTGCCGGGCTGGGACACCATGCGTTTGTCCGCAACCCGCCTTCCTCGTTGGAGCGTCCCATGATCTTCGCTCACCTGACCCGTTACTGGCTCGCCCGCCGCAGCGAGCTGCGTTTTTCATCCTGGATGATGTCGGTGCTGCGCAGCGCGCGCGTGCTGCGGTTTTACCGCGACCACGCCGCGCTGTGCCGGCTCGACGTCTACCGTAACCATGTGATGACGCCGCCCAACGACGACCCCTTCCACCACCTGAGCCACCGCGGCTACCTGGTGCAGGGCCTGAGCGCGCGCCAGCGCGTGCGCTGCGTGCTCTCGCATTACCGCTTCGAGGAGACCACCTTCGACGCCGCCTACAAGGCGGCCGTGTACGCGGCCGGCGGCCTGACGCTGTGGCAGCACACGAGCGGCGAACACGACTTCCTGATCCGCCTCGAGATGGCCTCGCGCATGAATGCCGAAGGCGACCTGACGCTGGCGCTGGTCGCCGACGGCAAGGTGCTGCACCGCCTGTCCTACTCCTGGGTCGAGGGCAGTATCGTCGGCGTGCCCGCGCCCCTGGTGCCTTTTGTCGCGCGCAACCAGGGCCGCTGGACCGACTCGGGCGACGCATTCGACGCCTTCGAGGAATGCTTCCCGAATAATTCGCCGAGCTTCTTCTGCTTCGCCGCGATGCAGGGCCTGGCGCAGGCGGTCGGCATGGACCAGGTGGTGGCCGTGAAATGCACGGCACACATCGCCTACGACCCGGACGAGATCAAGCATTTCGCGAATGCCTACGACGGCTTCTGGAAGATCCTGGGCGGCGTCGAACTGCCGGGCGACACCTGGCTGGTGGCGCTGCCCTTCTACCTCAAGCCGCTGGCCGACATGCCCTCCAAGCACCGCAAGCGCGCCGCCCAGCGCCGCGACTACTGGCGCGCGATCGAGGACAGCACGCGCGCCACGCTGCAGCGCCACCTGATGCACGCGCGCGCGAATCACGAGCATGCCGCGCCGTTGCGGGAAACGGCCGAGGTGTAAGTAGGATCGGGTGGGCACACCTGCCCACCGATCAACCCCATCCATTGACAGAACCACCACGGCTTTTAAACGCCGTGGTACACTCGCGCCTCGCTAGGGGTCCTGGAACGTGTTTCCGGGTGAGAGATACCCTTCGTACCTGATCTGGATAATGCCAGCGAAGGAAAGCGCGCAAAGCAGTCCACACCTTGTTTGCCCTTCCCCCACGTTGGCTCCGGCTTTTTGACAAAAGCGCCGCATCGCTGCGTCGCTCGATCCGTGAGCAAACCAATGAAACCCGTCTTCATCCATTCCCTCCTCGCCTGCGCCCTGGCGCAAGCCTTCGCCGTCCAGGCGCAAACCGCTGAGCCGGCACCGGTCGCCTCGGTGCTCGTCACCGGCAGCAAGTGGGCCGTCAGCGACCGCGCCAGCATCGGCGGCTTCGCTGACATGGCGCTGATGGACATTCCGGCCTCGGTCGTGGCCATCGGCCGCAGCCAGATGCAGGACCTGTCGATCCGCTCGGCCAGCGACGCCGTGCAGTACGACGCCTCGGTCGGCGACGCCTACAACGCGGTCGGCTATGCCGAGCAGTTCTCGGTGCGCGGCTTCAAACTGAACAACAATTCCGGCTACCGCAAGGACGGCATCGCGATCGCCGCCGACACCCAGATCCCGCTCGAGAACAAGGAACGCTTCGAGCTGCTCAAGGGCGTGGCCGGCTTGCAGGCGGGCGTGGCGGCGCCGGGCGGCGTGCTGAACTTCGTCACCAAGCGCCCGACCGACAAACCCCTGCGTTCGATCACAGTCGAAGCGCGCGAGCGCGGCAGCCTGCACGCGGAAGCGGACATTGGCGGGCGCTTCGAGGACACGCGCTTCGGCTACCGGATCAACGCCGCCGCCGACCGCCTGCGTTCCTACGTCAAGGGCGCCGACGGCAAGCGCCAATTCGTCTCCGGCGCCTTCGACTGGCAGATCACGCCCGACGCCAGGCTGGAACTGGACATGGACTTCCAGCACAAGGAGCAAATCACCGCGCCCGGCTACCAGCTCACGCGCGGGATCGACCTGCCGGCCAACGTGTCACCGAAAACGCTGCTGAATGACCAGCCCTGGACCAAGCCGGTCGACACCGACAGCGCCAACCTCGGCCTGCGCTTCGCGTATCGCCTGGGCGCCGACTGGAACGCGACGGTCGCCGCCAACAAGCACTGGTTCAAGCGCGACGACTACACCGCCTTCCCTTACGGCTGCAGCAACGAGGGCGACGGCTTCTATCCGGGCTACTGCTCGAATGGCGATTACGACGTCTACGATTACCAGAGCGTAGGCGAGCGCAAGACGCCTTTCGGATTGCAGGCCCAGCTCCAGGGCCGCTTCGCCAGCCGCGCGCTGCGCCACCTGCTCACGCTCGGCGCCAGCTATGCCGAACGCCACAACAGCTACGGCGACTATGTGTACGACTATGCCGGCTACAGCAACATCCGCAACCCGCTCGTGACCGATCCGGCGCCGGGCAACCCGACAACCGGCCCGGTGTACGAACGCTTCCGCGACCGCGAACGCGGCATCTATGTGCAGGACATCGTCACCCTGTCGCCGCAGCTGGCCGTGCACGCCGGCCTGCGCTACGTGAAGATCGACAGCGCACAGCAGCCCGAATCCGATCTGCCATGGGTCAGCGACAAGGCCGCGTTCACGCTGCCGAACGTGTCGCTGGTGTACAGCCCGAGCAAGAACTGGAACGTCTACGGTACCTTGGCCCATGGCGTGGAATCGGGCGGCGTGGCGCCGATCGAGACGACCAATCCGAACACCGACCTGGGTCCGAACCGCTCGAAGCAGCTCGAATTCGGCGTCAAGGGCATCGCCGGCGCGGGCGTGTCGGTCAGCGCCGCCGTCTTCCAGATCGAGAAAGGCCTGGAATACATAGACGACGACAATACCTTCGTGCGCAACGGCCGCCAGAACCACCGCGGCCTGGAACTGTCGGCGCAACGCACATCGAACGCCCTGTCCTACGGCGCCTCGCTGATGACCCTGCGCGCCCGCCAGGAAGACACCGGCAACGCGGCCCTCGACGGCAAGCGCGTGACCAACGTGCCGGAACTGAAGACGACCGTCTGGGGCGAGTATGCGGTGGCGAGCGTGCCGGGCCTGAAGCTCAATGGCCAGTGGCAGTACGCGGGCAAGAAGACGGTCGACCCGGAGAACACGGTCGACGTGCCGGGCTACCACGTGGTCGGTGTGGGTGCGGCCTATGGCTTGAAAATGGGTGCGGCCAGCGTCACGCTGCGCGCGCGGGTCGACAACCTGTTCGACAAATTCTACTGGCGCGACGTCACCCAGGATTTAGGCGGCTACCTGCTTCCGGGCGCGCCGCGCACGCTGCGCCTGTCGGCGCAGTTCGATTTCTGAGCCGGACTAAGTATCCGCAGTAACGTAGGGTGGGCACGGATGAAGTGACCCCACAAAGTTGGACAGTTAAGTCTACGCTGCTGCCAAGTGCTGAGTCCTGAATTGTACAGGGCTCAGCCCGTTTAATCTGAGCTTGATGCGGTCGTGATTGTAGTAGTGGATATAGTCGA
>JANNNC010000024.1:0-51567 GCA_031398335.1 Massilia sp. | reverse complement strand
CGCACGAACGCGTGGGCTACAGAGCCCACCCTGCGTTACGCGTCTGCCAACGATTGAATGGACGCCCGCACCCTCTGCGCATGTGCTTTACAATGCCAGCTTCCGCTTCCCCCTTCCGGCTTTTCCCATGATTGTTCTCGGCGTCGAATCCTCCTGCGATGAAACTGGCCTGGCTCTGTACGACACCGAGCGCGGGCTGCTGTCCCATGCCCTCCATTCGCAGGTCGCCATGCACGAAGAGTACGGCGGCGTGGTACCGGAACTGGCCTCGCGCGACCACATCCGACGCGCCCTGCCCCTGCTCGCACAAACCTTGCAACAGGCCGGCATCGCGAAAGGCGACATCGACGCCATCGCCTACACCCAGGGGCCGGGCCTGGCCGGCGCGCTGCTGGTCGGGTCGTCGGTGGCCTGCAGCCTGGCGCTCGCGTTGGACAAGCCGGTGCTCGGCGTGCACCACCTCGAGGGCCACCTGCTCTCGCCACTGCTCGCGACCGACCGTCCGGCCTTTCCCTTCATCGCCCTGCTCGTCTCGGGCGGCCACACGCAGCTGATGCGCGTGGACGGCGTCGGGCGCTACACGCTGCTTGGCGAGACGCTCGACGACGCGGCCGGCGAAGCCTTCGACAAGTCTGCGAAACTGCTCGGTCTCGGTTATCCGGGCGGGCCGGCGATTTCGCGCCTGGCCGAATTCGGCGACCCCGCGGCCTACACGCTGCCGCGCCCGATGCTGCATTCGAAAGACTTCAACTTCAGCTTCTCGGGCCTGAAGACGGCGGTGCTGACCGTGGTGAAGAACCACGAAGAGAAGGTGATCGCGAATATCTGCGAGCAGGACAAGGCGAACATCGCGCGCGGCTTCGTCGACGCGATCGTCGACGTGCTGACCGCAAAATGCGTGAACGCGCTGCGCCACACTGGCCTGAAGCGCCTGGTGATCGCCGGCGGCGTCGGCGCCAACGCGCAGCTGCGCGCATCCCTGAACGCCGCGGCGGACAAGCGCAAGTTCCGCGTGTTCTACCCGGAGCTCGAATTCTGCACCGATAACGGCGCCATGATCGCCTTTGCCGGCGCGCTGCGCCTGGAGCGCAATCCGGCGCTGGCCACGCGCGATTACGCCTTCAACGTTCGCCCACGCTGGCCGCTCGACGAGCTGGAAGCGGCTTGAGTATTTAATGAACTTGCAACGCTGACATCGATCCTACCGTGTGACCGCCCTGCCCCAAACGGTGGCAAACTCTGGCGGTTCAGTTTTGGGAGGTCCTACATGCGCGTTGTAAGTTGGAACATACACTGGGGTTGCGGGAAAGACGGGCGCATCCGTATCCACGCGATCATCGATGTGCTGCGCAAGCTCAATCCGGACATCATCTGCCTCCAGGAAGTCGCCGCCAACCACCCGGAACTCGAGGGCAGCGCCACCGCCAACCAGTTCAAACAGCTGGCGGGCGCCTTCGGCGGCTTTCATCCGGTCGAGCACGCGCCCAGTGAAATCTACCGCAACAACGTTCCCCGCCTGTTCGGCAACCTGATCCTCTCGAAATACCGCATCACCCAGGCCCACCGCCACCTGCTGCCCTGGCCCGCCGACCCGGACCATCCGTCCGGCATGCCGCGCGGCGCGACCGAAGTCGTGCTCGATACGCCGGGATCGAAACTGCGCCTCGTCACCACCCACCTCGAATACTACTCGCCGCTGCAAAGGAGCGCCCAGGTGCAGCGTCTGCGCGCCCTGCATGCGGAAGCGGCCGCCCGCGCCCGCATCTTCGCCGCGAATCCGGACATGGAGGCGCCGTATCAACTCGGCGAACGTCCCGCCTCGGCCATCTACTGCGGCGACTTCAACATGGCGCCGGGCGACGCCGACTACCAGGCGCTGCTCGCCCCCGGCCTTGACGGCGCGCCCGGCCTGGTCGACGCCTGGGCCGCGCAGCATCCCGGACACGTGCGCCCGCCAACTACCGGATTGCACGGCTACCCGTGGCCGGAAAAGCCAGATTGCTACGATTATTTCTTCGTGACCGACGACCTCGCGCGGCGCGTGGCGGCGGTGGAAGTGCAGTCGGAGACGGCGGCGTCGGATCACCAGCCGGTGGTGCTGGACCTGGTGCCGGGGGCTTGAGGCGCAAGGTTTCCGGCGCTGGTTGAACGCGTGGGCTCGGGGCGCCCACCCTACGGTATCCAGGCAGGTTTGCAGCCGGACATAGGGTGGTGGGCGGCGCCAGCGTTACCATTGGTCGAACACCCGGGTGGAGCCGACCACCCTACGGGTATGCCAGACGCCATGCGGCCATCCACACGTTCAACGCACGCGCGAACGGCAGCGGCACATCACATCAGCGGTGCATCCGACTGCGCCGCGATCTCGCGCAACGCGCGTTCGAACACGTCGGGCGGCTGGCCGCCGGAGATCAAATGGCGCTGGTTAATAACGACTGCGGGCACCGAGCGGATACCGGCGCGCTGGAAGAACAATTCGCTCTCGCGCACTTCGTCGGCAAACTCTCCGGTTTCCAGGATGCGCGTCGCCTCGGTGGTGTCGAGGCCGACCTGGCCGGCCACGCGCACCAGCAGCTCGCGCGAGCTCGGGTCTTCGCAGTGGGTGAAATACGCCTCCAGCAGCGCCAGCTTCAGCGCGTACTGGCGGCCCTGCGTCTCGGCCCAGTGCAGCAGGCGGTGCGCGTCGAAGGTGTTGTAGATGCGGCCGCGGCGCGCCATGTCGAAGGAAAAGCCGACATCTTCGCCGCGCTGGCGGATCATCTCGCGCGACGCAATCTGCTGATCGAGCGTGGCGCCGTATTTTTCCGTGATGTGTTCGACGATGTCCTGGCCTTCGGGACCCATGTCGGGATTGAGCTCGAAAGGCTGGAAGTGCATCTCGGCGGTGACGTCGGGGGCGACGCGCGCGAGCGCCTGTTCGAGCGATTTAAGGCCGATCGCGCACCAGGGGCACGACACGTCCGATACGAAATCAATCCTCAATTGCTTGCTCACGTTGTACCGCCTTCCTGATGGTGGTGCCGGCAAGGGACGCCGGCTTGGGCGGTATGTGGGGATGCTTGTGAGGGAATCAACGGGGCGATGCGCGGCAATTCATGCGCTGCCTGAACGCGTGGACGGCAAAGCCGTCCACCCTACGCCAGCCTACTACTTCTTGGCGCCGGCGGCTTTGCTGCCGATGCGCGACTCTTTGCCGGCGATCAGGTTGCCGATGTTGGCGCTGTGGCGCCACAGCAGGAGCGCGCTCATGGCGATCACCGCGAACAGGATTTCGTTCACGCCGAACAGCAGGCCGTAATAAAACGGCGCGAAGATGGCGGCGATCAGGGCGGCCAGCGACGAGTAGCGGAAGGCGTAGGCGACAACCACCCAGGTGACCAGAGTGGCCAGGCCGAGCCAGACGTTCAGGCCGAGCAGCACGCCGAGCGCGGTGGCGACGCCCTTGCCTCCCACGAAACGGAAGAAGATCGGCCACAGATGGCCGAGGAAGACGGCAATGGCCACCAGCGCCACGCCGGCGTCGTCGATGCCGTATTGGGGGCCGAGCCTGATTGCCAGCCAGACCGCCAGCCAGCCCTTGGCGCCGTCGCCGACCAGGGTCGCGATCGCGGCTTTCTTGCTGCCGCTGCGCAGCACATTGGTCGCACCCGGGTTCTTCGAACCATAGGTGCGCGGGTCGGACAGGCCGAACAGGCGGCTCATTACGACGGCAAACGAAATCGAGCCGATCAGATAGGCTAGCACGGTGAAAATCAGGGTATTCATTCTTGTCTCTCTGTTAATTCCCTCTGGCGGGCTCGTGAATATACACCAGCACCGGGCGCGGCGGTAGTCAGTCGGCCAGCGCGCACTGCACCGGTGTGGCGCCGAGCACCGCGACCAGCACGCCAGGCGCGATGCCGACCAGGTAGCCGCGGCGCCCGCCATTGATATAGATTTTATCGAGCGCGAGGATGCTTTCCTCGACATACACCGGCATCGCCTTGCGCGTGCCGAAGGGCGAGGTGCCGCCGACGAGGTAGCCTGAATGGCGCTGGGCCACGTCCGGTTTGCACGGTTCGACCGACTTGCAGCCGATCGCGCGCGCCAGGTTCTTGGTCGACACCTTGCAATCGCCATGCATCAGCACGATCAGCGGACGCGCCGCCTCGTCCTGCATGACCAGGGTCTTGACGACATCGTGTTCGGGCACGCCCAGCGCAAGCGACGATACCGCAGTGCCGCCATGTTCCTCATAGGCGTAGGGATGTTCGGAAAAACCGACCGCATGCTTGCGCAGGAAGCTGGTGGCGGGTGTCTCGGACACGTGCTCTTTCTTGGCCATGCGTGATACGCTAAACACTGGAATAAAGGGTTTCTATTATGCAGCAAGAAATACGCTTTGCCACCTTCAACGTGTGTAACCTGGCGCCGCCCGGCGTGAAGCTCTACGACAACCTGCTGCCCACGACGCTCGATGAATACGAGGCCAAGCTGGACTGGACGGCGCACCAGATCGATTTGCTCGATGCCGACGTCATCGGTTTCCAGGAAATCTTCTCGCAGGCGACGCTGAAGGAAGTGCTGGCGAGGACAAGGCGGTACCGCGAAGCCTTCCATCTCGGTTTCGATCCGGACCCGGCCGCGATGCGCCTGACGCCGAGCGTGGCCCTGGTGTCGCGCCTGCCGCTTGCCGGCCCCGCCAGGCCGCTGATCGAGTTCCCGCATGGCATAGAGCTGCCGAGCGGCAGCCGTGACGCCGCGCGTTTTACCCGCGCGCCGCTGCATGCGGTGGTCACCGTGTCGCCCGACATAACGGTCGACGTGGTGGTGGTGCATTTAAAGTCGCGCCGGCCCGACTACCGCACGGGCGACACCGGCGAAGACCCGGCCCTGTACGCGCTGGCCTGCCTGCGCTCGCTGATCCGGCGCGGCACCGAGGCGGCCGCCCTGCGCGTGCTGCTGACCGAAATGGGCCGCGCCAACCGCCGGGCGCGCGTGGTGCTGGGCGACTTCAACGACGTGGCCGATTCGGTCACGACGAGTATCGTGCTGGGCGCCGGCACGCCGCTGGGCGACCGCCTGTACGACGCCAGCCAGGTCCAGCGCCGCGTCGGCCATGCGCGCCACCTCGGCTTCTCGAGCGTGCACGAGGGCCATTATTCGACCATCGACCACATCCTGGTGTCGGAAGAATTCAACGGCGCCCTGCCCAGCGCCATCGGCGAAGTGGTCGACGTGATCTACCTGAACGACCACCTCAACCTCGCGCTGCCGGCCGTGTCCGACCACGGCCAGGTACTGGCGCGCATCCGCCTCTACGACGAGGGCCACGGCCTCATGGGGGCGGGCGTATAGGCGGCCTCGGCATGGGAGGCGCCCCGCCGCCCGTATTCGCATCGGCCCCTCCCCCGGCGCCGGCCGCATGGAATCCCTGGTACTCGTCGCAGCCGTGCCGGCGCAGGTAGTCCAGCTGCTCGGCCGTCTCCACGCCTTCGGCAATCACCTTCAGCTTCAGGCTGCGTGCCAGTGCGATGATGGCCGGGATCATGGCAGGCGCATCCGGCTCGGTGACGATGTCGTCGATAAAACTGCGATTGATCTTGAGTTTCGACAGCGGAAAGCGGCGCAGGCTCGACAGGCTGGAAAAACCGGTGCCGAAGTCGTCGATGGTCAGTTGCACGCCGCGCTCGCGCAGGGTGTTGACGGTGGCCAGCATCGCCGCATCGCCGCTCATGATGGTTTTTTCGGTGATTTCGAGGTCGGGGAATTCGGGCGCCAGATTGGATTGTCGTCGAATTCCTGCTGTTTGCCGATGTGCTTGACGAGCTTGACGAAGGGCTGGCCGATCGCCTCGCTGGCGGGAATGCCGAGCAGCTCGGCGCAGGCCCGATTCCAGAAGCGCACGATGTCCTGGCGGTCCTGGCTGTGCACCGCCACCGAAGGGCTGAGCTCGATCGCCGCGACGAAGCGGTACAAGCAGCGCGCCGGCCCCTCGCGGAAGGCGGACCGGGGTGGCTCGGGCAAATCGCTGCTCACAAACAGTTCCTTTTCTCGAATGAAACAGAGGCGGCGCCGCACCCCCAATCGATCCATTCTTGACGCCACCGATGCAATTTCATTTGCGCACACGCAAAGATATCGTGCTTGCATAAGCCGCCGCAAAAGGGGCGCGTTCCGTCCGCTTTTTCTGCACTTCAGCGTCCGGAATCGGCTGCTTGTCGCATTCCGATGGCGCCGGGTCTTGTCAATTTCTATAGTCCCCACCATGCGCACGGAGCTTCGCCTCGGACCAGGTGGAGCACGCGCGCTCCCTCTTCCTCCAGAGCTCCTGACAACTCGAACAATAGCCGCCATGAAAATCGAAACCTTGCCGCCCGGCGCCGCCACTCCCCTTTCTACCCGGCGCCGCTGGCGCAAGCCGGCCATCGCGCTGCTCGTGGCGGCGCTTGCCGGCGGCGGCTGGTTAGCGTTGCAGGCCAAGGGCACGGCGGCCCCGGCGGCCGATGCCGCAAAGAAGCCCGACCAACCCACGGTGTTCGAGCTGGCCCAGAACGATGTCGTCACGGTCGAGTCGCGCGAACTGGCGCTGCGCCTGCCGCTGTCGGGTTCGCTCGCGCCGCTGGCCCAGGCCACCGTCAAGTCGAAGGTGTCGGGCGTCGTGCTGGCGACGACTGTGCGCGAAGGCATGAACGTGGCCGCCGGCCAGGTCATCGCGCGCCTCGATGACGCCGATGCGCGCGCCAGGGTCGCCCAGCAGGCCGCGCTCTTGAAAGAAGCCAATGCGCGCCTGGCCATGGCGGCCAAGAACGAAGCCAACAGTCAGGCCCTGCTCAAGCAGAACTACATCTCGCAAAACTCGTTCGACACCACCCGCAACAGCGTCGAGCTGGCGCAGGCGGCAAGCGACGCAGCGCGCGCCCAGCTCGAGCTGGCGCGCATCGCCCTGAACGACACCGTCATCCGCGCGCCTCTGGCAGGCGTGGTCAGCAAGCGTTTCGTGCAGGCCGGCGAAAAGCTCTCGCCCGACAGCCCGGTGATGGCGATCGTCGACCTGGCGCAGCTGACGCTCGACGCCCAGGTGCCGGCCTCCGACATCCCGCGCGTGCGGGTCGGCCAGGCGGTGCGCTTCAAGGTCGATGGTTTCGACGGGCGCGCGTTTGCCGGCAAGGTGGCGCGCATCAATCCAGCCACCGAAGCGGGTTCGCGTGCGATGCTGGTGTATATCAGCGTCGACAATACCGATCAGCTGCTGCGTGCGGGCATGTTCGCGAAAGGCGAGATCACGACCGAGAAGTCGAACGCGCGGCCGATCGTGCCGCTGGCGGCGCTGCGCAAGGATGGCGCGCGCGACGTCGTCTACCGGGTCGATGGCGGCAAGGTCGTGGCGCAGCCGGTCCAGCTGGGCATGCGCAACGAGGACGAAGGCATGGCCGAGGTCACCGGCGGCGTCGAGGCCGGCGCGGTGCTGCTGGCCGTGCCGCTCGACGGCGTCAAGCCGGGCAGCGCGGTGAAGCTGGCCAAGGCCGCTGCATCGGGCGCCGTTGCGCCGGCTGTTGCTGCGCAGTCCTCCCTCCCGGCCAAGAAAGGCTGAGGCCATGTGGATCACCAAAGTCAGCATTCGCCACCCCGTCTTCGCCACCATGGTCATGGTCGGCCTGATGGTGCTCGGCCTGTTCTCGTACCGCTCGCTCGGCGTGGAAAGCATGCCGAACGTCGAGATTCCGTTCGCCTGGGTCGAGACCCGGTATCCCGGCGCCTCGCCGGAGCAGGTCGAGAACGACGTCACGCGGCCGATGGAAGAAGTCATCAACACGGTCAGCGGCATCAAGAACATCCGCAGTAATTCGTGGGAAGGCCGCAGCGGCGTCTCGATCGAATTCCACATCGCCACCAACATGGACAAGGCGATGCAGGATCTACGGGACAAGGTGGCGCGCGTGCGGCCCGGCTTCCCGAAAGAGGTCAAGGAGCCGTTTGTCATCCGCGCCGACGGCGAAAACCAGCAGCCGGTGGTGCGGCTCTCGGTGACGTCCACCGAACGCGACATGCGCGCCTTGTCGACGCTGGCCGAACAGGTCATCGTGAAACGCCTGCAGAGCGTGGCCGGCGTCGGGGAAGTGCGTACCGGCGGCGTGGCGCGGCGCCAGATCCTGGTGCACGTGAAACCCGAGCGGCTGCGCAGCCAGAACATCGGCATCTACGAAGTGCTGCGCGCGATCGGGGCGACCAACACCAATCTCCCGGCCGGCAACCTGCAGTACGGAGCAAGCGAGCGCCTGGTGCGGGTCGAGGGCAAGATGCGCGAGGCGCGCGAATTCAACAACATCATCGTGGCGCGCCGCGCCAGCGGTCCGGTCTACCTGTCGCAGGTGGCCGAGGTGGTGGACGGCGAGCGCGAAGAAACCTCGATCTCGCGCGTGAACGGCGTGCGCGCCATCTCGCTCGACATCACCAAGGTGCAGGACGCCAACACGGTGCAGGTCGGCACCGGCATCATGAAGATGCTCGAGCAGCTGAGGAAGACGATGCCGGCCGACGTCCAGTTCCGCGTGATGGACGACCAGTCGACGACCGTCCAGAACCAGCTCGACAACGTCAAGCGCACCATCATCGAAGGCGCGCTCCTGACAATGGTGATCGTGTTCCTGTTCCTGCATTCCTGGCGCAGCACGGTCATCACGGGCCTCACCTTGCCGATCTCGGTGCTCGCTTCCTTCATTGCGATGCGCTACTTCGGTTTTACCCTGAACTTCCTGACGCTGATGGCGCTCTCGCTGTGCATTGGCCTCCTGATCGATGACGCCATCGTGGTGCGCGAGAACATCGTGCGCCACCTCGGCATGGGCAAGAGCCACCTGCGCGCGGCAGAAGAAGGCACCAACGAGATCGGCCTCGCCGTGATGGCCACCACCTTCGCGATCGTCGCCGTGTTCGTGCCGATCGCCTTCATGGACGGCATCATCGGGCGCTTCTTCCTGCAGTTCGGGGTGACGGTCGCGGTGGCGGTGCTGGTGTCGCTGTTCGTCAGCTTCACACTCGACCCGATGCTCTCATCGGTGTGGCCGGACCCGGTGAAGGACCGTTTCAAATATGTGCCGTGGCTGGGGCGCATCATGGCGAAGATCGAGGTCGGCATCGAGCATGTGCACGGTGTGTATGGCCGGGTGCTGGCGCTGGCCCTGCGCTGGAGGAAATCGACGCTGGCGCTGGCGCTGGGCATTTTCGTGGGCAGCCTGTTTTTGATCCCGATGATCGGCGGCGAGTTCGCCCCCAAGACCGACAACGGCTTCATCGAGATGCGTTTCAAAACCCCGGTCGGCTCGAGCCTGGCCTACACCGACGGCAAAGTAAGGCAGGTGGAAGACGCATTGCGCGCCTACCCCGAGATCGAGGCGGTCAGCAGCGCCATCGGCGTCTACGAAGGCCATAACAGCGCCCAGGTCATCCTGAAACTGACCGACGTGAAGAAGACCGGGCGCCGTTCGCAGGAAACGATGGAAGGCGTGATCCGCGCGCGCCTGCAGTCGATCGCCGGCATCACGATGTCGGTCGGTAACAAGCCGATCTTCATCGCGATTCTCGGCCGCGACGAAGCCAAGCTGGACGCCGCCGCGCACAAGCTGATGGACAAGATGCGGGCCATCAAAGGCGTGGCCGACATCGAGTACAGCCAGGAAGGGGCGAACCCCGCCACCGTCATCAAGATCAACAACGAGCTGGCCAGCGACCTGGGGCTGTCGGTGGCGCAGGTCGGCGCGGCGCTGCGTCCCTTCGTCGGCGGCGACCAGATCAGCCAGTGGCTGGCGCCCGACGGCCAGAACTACGAAGTCAACGTGCAGCTGCCGCGCAGCAGCCGCCAGAAGGTGGCCGACCTGGCCGACCTGTCGCTGGCGTCCTCGCGCATGGATGCGAGCGGCAACCCGATCATGGTGCCGCTGCGCCAGGTGGTCGAGTTCGTGCCCTCGTTCAGCCCGCAGGTGTTAAAACGCCAGGCGCTCGAGCGGCGCGTGGCGATCTACGCGGGCATCGAAGGCCGGCCCTCGGGCGACGTGAATGCCGACATCAAGAAGGCGATGGACGCAATCGAACTGCCCGAAGGCGTGCGCTTCGACGTCGGCGGCGACGCCCAGCAGATGGCCGAGACGATGGCCAATTTCGGCTCGGCGATCGTGATTGCGATCATCTTCATCTACCTGGTGCTGGCTTCGCAGTTCGGCAGCTTCCTGCAGCCGATCGCGATCATGATGTCGCTGCCGATGTCGCTCATCGGCGTGCTGCTGGCGCTGCTGGCCACGGGCAGCACCTTGAACGTGTTCTCGGTGATCGGCGTCGTCATGCTGATGGGCTTAGTCACCAAGAATGCGATCCTGCTGGTCGATTTTGCGAACCACGGCCAGCGCGAGGGCAAGGCGCAGTTCGCGGCGATCCTGGAAGCGGGCCAGGTGCGCCTGCGCCCGATCCTGATGACGACGCTGGCGATGATCTTCGGCATGCTGCCGATGGCGATCGGCGCCGGCGACGGCGGCGAGACGCAGGCCCCGATGGGCCGCGCGGTGATCGGCGGAGTGATTACCTCGACGCTGCTGACCCTGGTCGTGGTGCCGGTGGCGTACAGCTATCTCGACAGTCTTGGCAAGCGGGCACGGCGCTGGTTCAGCAAGGGGCACGAGGAGATTGTTGAGGTTGTGCCGGTATTAGCCAAGGAAAGCACATAAGGCCGAGGATGAAACGCGGCCGCCGCGCACCGTAGGGTCAGTTCATCCGTGCCGACGCGAAACGCGCCGCAGTGTTAGCTCCGTTCGAAGCGAACAACTGCAGCGCGTTATCGTATTTCAGGAACATCCGTTGCGAATGACCACAGGTTGCATCCGCGTGGGCACGGAGTGCCCACCCTATAAAACCGCTATGGCGTCTGCGTCTCCTGCGCATCCGCACTCACCTCGGCCTCGGTCTCACCTTCCGCCTCTGCCGTCACTGCATTGCCTTCCCCATCCGGATGATGCTTCGCCTCAGCTTTACGCCGGGCTTTTTCTTCTGCTTTGCGTTTCTTTTCCAGTTCCCGTTGCCGCTTCTCATAACTGAAGTTGGTTTTGGCCATGATCACCTCGTGTGCTTGGTTAAAGTGGTGCGCAGCTATTATGACCCAGTTAAGGTTTCAGGATTTGAATTAACCACGTGGGTGATGCTGCGCGTGCAAGTGCTTCAGGCGCTCGCGCGCAACATGGGTGTAGATCTGTGTGGTGGAAATGTCCGAGTGTCCCAGCAGCAGTTGCACCACGCGCAAGTCGGCGCCATGGTTGAGCAGATGGGTCGCGAACGCATGGCGCAGCGTGTGCGGCGACAGCGGCGCGCGGATGCCGGCCTTCACTGCATGCTTCTTGATCACGACCCAGAACATCTGGCGCGTCATCGGTCCGCCGCGGCCCGTGACGAACAGGGCGTCGTCGACCTGGCCGTTGAGGATGATGCCGCGTGCATCCTTCAGGTAGCGCTCGATCCAGGCACGGGCCTCGCCGCCGAAGGGCACCAGGCGTGTCTTGGCGCCCTTGCCGGTGATGCGCAATACGCCATCATTGAGGCTCAGTTCGATAATTTTGAGGGCCACCAGTTCGGACACGCGCAATCCGCTCGCATACATGAGTTCGAGCATCGTGCGCTCGCGCAGCCCGAGCGGCGTGGCAACGTCGGGCGCGCCCAGTAAAGCCTCGACCTGCGCTTCGGACAGCGTATGCACGAAGCGCGTCGGCTGGCGTGCGGTGGCCATCTTCAAACACGGGTCCTGGCTGACCTGGTTCTGGCGCAACGCAAGCGCATAAAAGCGTTTCAGGACCGACAGCCGGCGGTTGGCCGTGCTCGGCTTGGTGTCGGCATGGCGCTCGGCGAAATAGCCGGCCAGGTCTTCCGGGGCGGCGCCGAGTAGGCCGCGTCCGGGCCGTCTGACGTCGAGCCAGCTGGAAAACATGCGCATGTCGCGCCGGTAGGCGTCGAGCGAGTTCTTCGCCAGGCCCTGTTCGAGCCAGAGCGTGTCGCAGAACCCGTCGATCAGTCCCAGATCGCTTGCTGCTGCCATGGGGATGCGGTGGCGCCTTCGTGGCGCAGCAGCCAGCGCTTGACCGACAAATGGAAACCGTTCTCGTCGTCGTTGCTGGCAAAGCCGCCCAGACCGGCGGCGGCGGTCACACGGTGGCAGGGAATGACGAGCGGGAACCAGTTGGCGCCGCAAGCCTGGCCGACGGCGCGCGGGGCCGAGCCGATGTCCTTGGCGATCCTGCCGTAGGTGCGCACCGAGCCGCGCGGGATGGCGCTGATCGCCCCCCAGACGCGTTTCTGGAAGACGCTGCCGGCTTCGACCAGCGGCAGGTCGAAGGTGAAGTCGGGGTCGAGCAGGTAGCGTTCGATCTGGCGCACGGCCTGCTCGGCCACGGCGTCCTGCGCGTCCTTCTCGTGGAAACGCGGCTGGAGATAGACCATCTCGCGCACCCGCTGGTCTTCGGTGCGGATACCGATCGCGCCGAACGGGGCCGCCACGATGGCGGAAAACAGCTCGCTGCCTTGTTGTGGTGTCATCCCCGCAGTTTACTCCTCGCAGACCCCGGCCACCACCCCTTTTTCGCTCGGGCAGGCTGGTCCCTGGCGGCTGGCTGGACGGAAAAAGGCTATGCTGCGTCGACTTCCTTAAAAGGATTCCATGCCACGCGCACACCGCATCCTGGCACTTCTGTTCCTGCTTGGCTGCCTGGGCCAGGCGGGCGCAGTGCCACCAGCGCCGCTGCGGGTCGGGGTCTATCCAAATGCGCCCAAGGTGTTCATCAACGAGAGCGGCAAGGCCTCGGGCATTTTCATCGACCTGCTGCGCGAAGTGGCCAGCGCCGAACACTGGCAGCTCGAATTCGTCGCTTGCGAGTGGCAGGCCTGCATGGATGCGCTGGCGGCGGGCCGGATCGACCTGCTGCCGGACATGGCCTGGTCCGACGAGCGCGCGCGCACCTACGCATTTCACCAGGTGCCGGCGCTGCACAGCTGGTCGCAGTTGTACGCGCGGCGCGGCCACAAGATCCGCTCGCTGCTCGACCTGAAGGGCCGCCGCATCGCCGTGCTGGCCGGCTCGATCCAGGCCCCCGTGCTCGCCACTCGCCAACGAGCAGGCCGATGCGGCCGCCGCCAGCCATTATTTCGGTGAAGTCAATGCCGGCGCCCACCGGCTCGAAGCAACGCCGATCTTGTTCAATCCGGCGCGCCTGCACTACACCGCCATGCCGGGGCGCCAGCAAGCCGTGCTCGACGCCATCGACCGCCGCCTGAGCGGCTGGCGCGCCGACCCGAACTCGGTCTAATTCACGGTGGCCGTGAACGTCAGCGTGCGCCAGTTCCTGCAGAGCGATTTCGTCGAAGAGACGCTGGCCATTGTCGCCGCCAGCGGCGCCGATCCGGCGCACCTGAAGCTGGAGCTGACCGAGACGCTGATGATCGAGGGCGTCGAAGAAACGATCGGCAAAATGCGCGCCCTGCGCGAGCACGGCATCTGCTTCTCGCTCGACGACTTCGGCACCGGCTACTCGTCGCTGAGCTACCTGAAGCGGCTGCCGCTCGACCAGCTGAAAATCGACCAGAGTTTCGTGCGCGACGTGCTGATCGACCCGAACGACGCGTCGATCGCGCGCAGCGTGGTGGCGCTGGGCAAATCGCTGGGCTTGAAGATCAGTGCGGAAGGAGTCGAGACCGAGGCCCAGCGCTCGTTTTTGGCGGGGATCGGGTGCGATCACTGGCAGGGTTTTTTGTTCAGCAGGCCGGTGGATGCAAGGACGCTGGAAGAATTGGCGGCGTGAGCATTGCGGGGTACGTAGCGCGTGTGAAAAAATCCTCAGGGCAAGGCGCATCGTCGACGACAGTACCCTAGTACGGCGAGACGAATGCAACGCAGCCATGGCGATTTTTTCACACGCTCGCAAGGTGGAGTCAGGACTCCACCCTGCGTTACTCGGCTGTTCCAAATCCAGGCGAAAAAAAAGCGCACCCAAAGGTGCGCTTCAATCATCAGGCACGTCCCGGCCGTTTGGTTGTACCAACGGCTTCTGTCGAACGTGTGTCTCCTCTCATGATCTCCGGTATGGACTACCGTTTTTTTCTGCCCCTCTCCCAACTGTATTCGGGTTGCCTGCACCGCTTTGGTGCCGCAGCGCCCAATCATAACGCAACTGTGCCATCAGAGAATAGTTTTTTATATACGGTTTTTAAAAACCAAACACGACCGAGGTTTGGCCACCACAGCGCAGCCTGGACGTCCCGCATTACTGACCGGCGCGTCATTATTTTTTCGCTGTTTCATGCGTGATTGCATCGATCAAATCCTTGCCGATGCGGCGCTCCATTTGTCGGTGCACCGGCAGCAGCGCCGCGCGCCACTGTGCCTGTTGCTGGGGCGTCAGGTAATGGATGCTGGTCTTCCCCGCCTTGCGGATTGCCTCCAGCGCGCGGTCGTTGTCGCGCTGGGAAATCGTTTTCTCGAACAGGGTCGCTTCGCGCATCGCCCGCTCCAGCGCGGCGCGCACCTCGCGCGGCAAGCCATCCCAGAACTTGCGGTTGACGATCACCGCGTAACCCAGGTAGCCGTGGTGCGACACCGTCACGTGTTTTTGCACCTCGTGCATGCGCTGGGTGTACATGTTCGACGGCGGATTCTCGGTGCCGTCGACCACGCCCGTCTCCAGGGCCTGGAAGGCTTCCGAGAAGGCCATCACCTGGGGCCGGGCGCCGAGCGCGCGCATCTGGGCGTCGAGCACCGTCGAGGACTGGATGCGCATGCGCAGGCCGCGAAAGTCCGCCGGCACGCGCAGCGGGCGGTTGGCCGACATCACTTTGAAACCGTTGTCCCAGTAGGCCAGGCCGGTGATGCCTTTCGATTGCAGTTTGCGCAACAGTTCGCGTCCGATCGGGCCTTCGGTGACGGCGTACAGGGCCGCTTTCGAGGGAAAGATATACGGCAGGTCGAAGGCTTCGAATTCCTTCACGCCGAGCGGGCCGAATTTGGCCAGCGAAGGGGCCAGCATCTGGACCGCGCCCAGCTGCAGGGCTTCGAGCTCCTCCTTGTCCTTGTAGAGCTGGCTGTTCGGATACACTTCCACTTTCACGCGCCCGCGCGTGAGCTGTTCGGCGAGCAGCTTGAAGCGCTCGGCCGCCTGCCCTTTCGGGGTGTCGGGCGCGACCACGTGGCTGAACTTGATGACGATCGGGGCCTGGGCCCAGGCGCTGTTGAGGGAGGCGACGAGGGCCAGTACGGCGGCCAGGAGCTTGATGGTCATGCGTCGATTGAAAAGTTGAAGTGAGTGGGCAAGCCGCAGTTGCATTGCCGCTACAAAAGTCCACAATAGCATCGCCCAAGAAAACCTTCCACCCTCCCATGAAAAACCCGTTCTCGCGCCGCCGCGCCAACCTGGCCCGCCCCTGGCGCTGGCTGGTGCCGGTCCTGCTGGTGCTGCTGTTCCTCGCCGTGCTGTTCTGGCTGCCATGGCAGGCGCGCCAGATGGAAACCAACGAGCGCCAAGAGCAATTGATTGCTGACACGCTGTGGGTCGAGCAGACGCTGCGCTTCGAGCTGGCGCGCAGCGAGGAAGCCCTGGCCACCCTCGGCGCCGACCTGGCCGGCAAGCCGCCGCCACCCGCCGTGCTGGAGGCGCGCCTGGCCCAGATGTTCAAGAACGGTCCCGAACTGAGCCGCGTGCTGTGGCTGGGCCCCGACGGCGCCGTGCTGGCGCGCCATGGCAACGACCCGGCCGTCGCCCGGCCCGCCTTCGGCGAGACCCAGGAGATGGCACGCCTGACGAAGACCGGCCGCTACACCGAGCCCTACGGCGCCAGCGCCCGCTTGCCGGGTCTGCTCGACTATCATTTACCGCTGTACCGCAACGGTATCCATGCCGGCAGCCTGGTGGCGACTTACAGCCTGCAAGTGCTGCTGAGCGAAACCGTGCCCTGGTGGTTCGCCCAGGACAATGCATTGGCCCTGCTCGATCGCAACGATTTCCCCGTCGCCGCACGCGCCGATGGCGGTCCGGGACGCGGCGTGTACACGCACCGGCGCCCGCTCGACTTGCCGGGCGCCTCAATCGTGCTGGCCACCGACAGCGTCAAGGGCGCGCCGCGCCTGTTGCCGAACCTGCTGGTGGGCTCGGTGATCGTGCTGGCGCTGGGACTGTTGTGGAGCCTGCTCACGCTGTGGCGCCACATCTCGCGCACGCTGGCAGCCGAGTCCGCGCTGCGCCAGCAGATGGCGTTTCGCACCGCGATGGAAAACTCGCTCATGACGGGCCTGCGCGCGCGCGACCTCGAGGGCCGCGTCACCTATGTCAACAAGGCCTTCTGCACGATGGTGGGCTTGCCGCCCGACGAGCTGATCGGCAAAATGCCGCCGATGCCCTACTGGGCGCCGGAAGTGCGCGGCGAATACGAGGAACGCTTCGCCGGCGTGCTGGCCGGTACGGTGACGCCGCAGTTCGAGACCGTGTTCCAGCGCGCGGACGGCGTGCGGGTACCGGTGCTGGTGTTCGAGGCGCCCCTGGTCGACAGCCGCGGCGACCAGACCGGCTGGATGAGTTCCATCCTCGACATCACCGACCGCAAGCAAGCCGAAGCACTCAACCGCCAGCAGCAGGAAAAGCTGGAGGCGAGCGCGCGCCTGGCGACGATGGGCGAAATCTCGTCGATGCTGGCGCACGAGCTGAACCAGCCGCTGGCGGCGATCTCGAGTTACACGGCCGGCGCCCTGAACGTGCTCGAGCGGGCCGACAAGGGCGTGCCCTTCGAGCCGGCCCCGCTGCGGCGCGCGCTGGAGCAGGCCCGCCAGCAGGCCCAGCGCGCCGGCCAGATCATCAAGAGCGTGCACGAATTCGTCAAGAAGAGCGAGCCGCACCGCGAGCCGGTGGTGATCGGCGGCGTCATCGACGGCGTGCGCGCCCTGATCGAACTGCAGACGCGCAATTCGTATGTGGCGCTGCAGATCAACCTGCCGGCCCAGTTGCCGCCGGTGCTGGCCGACCGCGTGATGCTCGAGCAGGTGCTGCTGAACCTGACGCGCAACGGCATCGAGGCGATGGCCGACGTCGCGCCCGAGCAGCGCATCCTGCGCATCGAAGCGGCCGCCGACGCGGCCCAGGTAGCGGTCTCGGTGATCGACCACGGCCACGGCATTCCGCCGGATGTGGCCGCACGCCTGTTCTCGCCTTTCTTCTCGACCAAGGCCGAAGGCATGGGCATGGGCTTGTCGATTTGCCGCACCGCGATCGAATTTCATGGCGGGACCTTGAACCATGCGCCGAACCCGGGCGGCGGCACGGTCTTCACCTTCAGCCTGCCGCGCTCAGCCGCGCTACAATAACGCCCAACCAGGAGACCCGCATGTTGCATATCGTCGACGACGAAGACGTGATCCGCGACGCCCTCGCATGGCTGGCGCAGTCGCGCGGCCTGGCGGTACGCGGCCATGCGGACGGCCAGGCCTTCCTTGACAATGTCAGCGAACCCGATGCCATCGGGGACTGCGTGCTGCTCGACGTGCGCATGCCCGGCATGAACGGCATCGCCGTGTTCGACCAGATCATCAAGCGCGGCTGGCTGGCGCGCATGCCGGTCATCTTCCTCACCGGCCACGGCGACGTGCCGATGGCGGTCGACTCGCTGAAACGCGGCGCCTTCGATTTCTTCGAAAAACCCTTCAACGACAACGACCTGATGGACCGCGTCGACCAGGCCCTGGCCGCCTCGCGCAATGCTGCCTGCGCGGCCCAGGTGCAGGCCCGCCTGGCGACGCTCTCGGCACGCGAGCGCGAGGTGCTCGACCTGATTTTGGCCGGCAAGATGAACAAGGTCGTCGCCGACGAGCTCGGCATCAGCATGCGCACGGTGGAGGTGCACCGGGCGCATATTTTCGACAAGATGCAGGTCAAGACGGCGGTGGAGTTGGCGGGCTTGTTGAAGTAAGTCGGCGGTTAGCGGGGCTGTTGCCTGTTACGGTATCGGCTCGCATGATCCGCGTGGGCACACAACTGTGCCCACGCGGATGCAAGGTACCGATACCGGAACAGGCAACAGCCCCACCCGCTCCGCGCTGGCGCCCTTCAACCCAGCCACCACCATTGGTCGCCCCCCGCCGCACACCGGACGTCCCAATACGCCCTCCCTTTTGGAAAATCGCTTGTAAAATCCACATTGAACGCGTCGCCGCCCCGCCTTCGCGACGTCAACTTCTTTAGGGAAATCAGATGAACGAAAAGACAGTTGCAGACAGGATGTTTCTGCGTAACGCGAAGGCGATGCTGATCATCAATGGCGGCGTCCACCCGGCAGTTGTGTCGCAATTGCCGCAAGAGCTGATCAAGGAGGGCGACGGCCCCTTCGACGTGATCATGATGTTTTGCATGAACCGCAAGGACCTCGAGCAATACCTGCCGCAGGTCAAGGAACGGCTGGGCGACAAGGGGTCGCTCTGGATCGCTTACCTGAAGCAGACCGCCTCGAAAGCCACTGATATCAATCGCGACTCGATCAACGATTATCTGAAGGAAAACGGTATCACAGCCGTGGCGATGATTTCGATCGATGGCGACTGGTCGGCCATGCGCGCCAAAAGGATCGAGCCCTGATTTGCATCGCGCTATGCCAGGTGGCGTGCGAGTGCCCATTCAACATGTTCGCGCACCAGCGCGGACGGGTGCCCTGCGCGCGTTTCCAATGACGCCACGATGAGCGGATCGCCGCGGCGCCCGTCTGCCGCATTGCCCATGCCAACGGCCAGATTACGCAGCCAGCGCTCGTGACCGATGCGCCGGATCGGGCTGCCCTCCATGCGGCGGTTGAATTCTTCCTCTTCCCACGCGAACAAGTCGACCATCGTTGCATCGCCGAGGCCGTTCCGTTCGTCGAAATCCGGCACCGTCGCGCGCTGGGCGAACTTGTTCCAGGGACAGGCCAGCTGGCAATCGTCGCAGCCGTAGATGCGGTTGCCGATCAGCGGCCGCAGTTCCACAGGAATGCTCCCCTTCAGCTCGATCGTCAGGTAGGAAATGCAGCGCCGCGCATCGAGCCGGCCGGGGCCGAGGATGGCCTGGGTCGGACAGACGTCGATGCAGTTGCTGCAGGCGCCGCAGTGGCTGGAGGTCGGCGCATCAATCGGCAGCGGCAAATCGACCAAAATCTCGCCGATAAAAAAGGTCGAGCCGGCGTCGCGAGAGAGCAGCAGCGTGTGCTTGCCGCGCCAGCCGAGGCCCGCTTTTTCCGCCAGCGGCAACTCCATCACCGGCGCCGAATCGGTGAATACCCGGTAGCCGTACTCGCCGATCTCGGCTTTCACGCGTTCGGCCAATTGGGCCAGGCGGTTGCGCAGCACCTTGTGATAGTCGCGGCCGCGCGCGTACATCGAGACCACGGCGGCGCCGGGGTCGAGCTGGCGTGCCGCTTCGCGTTCGCGCCAACCGTCTTGCAGCGGCAAATAATCCATGCGCGCCACGATCGCGCGCACCGTGCCGGGCACCAGTTCGGCCGGCCGGGCGCGCTTCATGCCGTGGCTTGCCATATAATCCATCTCGCCATGGTGGCCCGCCGCCAGCCAGGCGCGCAGGCCGTCCTCGGCGTGCGCCAGGTCGACGTCGGCGATGCGCAGGTCGGCAAAGCCGAGTTCGCGCCCCCAGGCCTTGATGGCGCGGGTCAGTTCCTGCAGGTCGGGAGTGGGTATGGACATTCAAGCAAACAAAATTGCGGCTGCATGCGCGCCGCCGAACTTACCATTTTAATTGATGCAGCACTTCACAGCCTACCTGCCGGATGAATCGGCGACCCTGGCCCTCGGCGCCGCGCTGGCGCGCGCGGTGGTGCCGGGCCTCGTCATCTACCTGCACGGCGACCTCGGCGCCGGCAAGACCGCGCTCACGCGCGCCCTGCTGCGCGCCTGCGGCCACCAGGGCACCGTCAAGAGCCCGACCTACACCCTGTCCGAACCGTACCGGGTGCAACTCGATGGCGCGCTGGTCAACGTCATCCACTACGACCTGTACCGCATGTCGAGCCCGGAAGAATTCCTGGACGCCGGTTTTCGCGAAGATTTCGACGGCAAAAACATCTGCATCGTCGAATGGCCCGAAAAGGGCGAGCCAGTGTTGCCGCCACCCGACGTCCGCGTCCTGCTCGACGTCAGCGGGGACGGTCGTACTGTAGAATTGCAGGCGTTGTCCCCACAGGGCCTGCTATGCCTCGACCGCTTCTCCTTCGCACTCCCACAGCGCCGCTGACGTCCTCCGCCCGCCGCCGTACCGTCCTGAAAGCCGGCGGTACGCTGCTGCTGTCGGTATTCAGTCCGCTGCCCGCGCACGCCGCCCAGATCCTGGCCGTGCGCGTCTGGCCGGCCGACGACTACACGCGCGTCACGCTGGAAAACGACACCAACCTCAAAGCCGAGCACTTCCTGGTGCCCGACCCGCCGCGGCTGGTGGTCGACATCGACGGCCTGGTCCTGAACGACACACTGAAAGGCCTGGTCGCCAAGATCGAGTCGAACGACCCGTACATCAAGCAGGTGCGCGTCGGCCAGAACCGTCCGAACGTGGTGCGCCTGGTGTTCGACCTGAAGGAAGAAATCAAGCCGCAGGTGTTTACGCTGGCACCCGTGGCCGAATATAAACACCGCCTGATCTTCGACCTGTACCCGGTCAAGGCGCCCGATCCGATCGCGGCGCTGATCGAAAAGGGAGAATGGTCCCCGGGCGACGGCACGGCGACCGCGGTGCCGGCGGTGCCGGTGCCATCAGGCCAGCCGGTGACGCCCGATCCGGTCGCGCGCCTGGAAGCGGAGATCGCCGCCATGAGCGGCAACGCGGCGCCGCGCTCGACGCAGCCCGTGCCGACGCCGGCGCCGTCCGCCGCCAAGCCACAACTGCCCGCCAACAACGTGGTGCGGATGGTAACGATCGCGCTCGACCCCGGCCACGGCGGCGAAGACCCGGGCGCGATCGGCCCGAGCGGCACGCGCGAAAAGGACATCGTGCTGGCGGTGGCCAAGAAACTCAAGGCGCACCTGGAAGCGCTGCCGAACACGCGCGTCATGCTCACGCGCGACGGCGACTATTTCGTCCCCTTGGGCACGCGCGTGGAAAAAGCGCGCAAGGTGCAGGCCGACCTGTTCGTCTCGATCCACGCCGACGCCTTTATCGAGGCGCGCGCCCGCGGCTCCTCGGTCTTCGTCCTGAGCGAAAAAGGCGCCAGCTCGACGGCGGCGCGCTGGCTCGCGACCGACCAGAACAAGGCCGACCTGATCGGCGGCGTGAACTTCGCCAAGCACGACCGGCAGCTGGCCAGCGTGCTGTTCGACCTGTCGACCACGGCCCAGATCAACGACAGCCTGAAACTCGGCAAGGCCGTGCTGGGTGAGATCGGCGGCATCAACCGCCTGCACAAGGCGGCCGTCGAGCAGGCGGGGTTTGCCGTCCTGAAGGCCCCGGACATCCCATCGATCCTGGTCGAGACGGCCTTCATTTCGAATCCGGAAGAGGAAGCGAAACTCAAGGACGATGGCTACCAGGAACAGCTGGCCAGCGCCATCACCAAGGGCATCAAGCGCTATTTCGCGGCCAATCCGCCGATGGCGAAGAGCCGGCTAAGCTGAGGCGGCATCGCTCAGTCCATGCGCGCCTGTTCATCGCGCTGGCGTATTTGCGGGGGAGGCCATGGCATACTACGCGGCCCATCTCCCACACGATGACGACATGCGCCCAATCGATGCCGCGATCTCCACCACCTTCGGCCAGCTCCCCGCCCTGCTGCTTAACGCACCGGACGGCGCGCAGGCGAGCATCACGCTGTACGGCGCCCACCTGATCTCCTGGCGCGGCGCCGACGGGCGCGAGCGCCTGTTCTGCAGCGCCAAGTCCAGCCTCGACGGCACCAAGGCGATCCGCGGCGGGGTGCCCGTCATCTTTCCCCAGTTCGCCGAGCGCGGCAACGGCATGCGCCACGGTTTCGCGCGCGTGAGCAACTGGCGCGTGCTCGATTCCGGCATCGAGGACAGCTGGGCCTACGCTGTCCTGGCGCTGGCGCCGGGCGACCTGGCGCCCAAGCACGCACAGGCCTGGCCGCACGGCTTCGAACTGGCCTTGCGGGTGGCGATCCGCGCCAACGAGATGAGGATGGGTTTCGAGGTGCGCAATACCGGCGCGGCGCCCTTCCCGTTCGCGGCGGCGCTGCATACCTATTTTTTGGTCGACGACGTGGCCGAAGTGCGCATCCTGGGCGTCGAGCGCGAAGAGCTGGCGATCCACGACAAATTCGACCGCGTGTATGAAAACGCCGAGCCGCGCCTGGCGCTGGTCGATGGCGGGGTCGTGCTGACGCTGCGCCAGCAAGGGTTTCCGGATGCGGTCGTGTGGAATCCGGGGGCTGAGGATGCGGCGGCGCTGGCGGATATGGCGGCCGAGGAGTATCGGCGTTTCGTGTGTATCGAGCCGGCCTTGCTGGATGGGCCGACGCTGGGGGCGGGTGAAAGCTGGCGCGGAGAGTATTACGTCAGTTGAGAGTTCGGCCTTGGCGCACCCTCCAGCGCAAAGCGGAGGGGCGACGGCTGCGTGTTCAGCACCCGATAAAAAAGCCGGCAGCGCCGGCTTTTCGTTTAATTCGATTCCTTCACCATCCGCCCTTCGCCCGCCTGCAGCGGCCGCGCATTGAGCGGGTACAGGCGCGAGAACAGCGCCATCTGCGCCGCCGAGGCCGTCATTGGCTGCTTCATCACCAGCCACAGCACGTTTTCGGTACACGGCGGCTCGGTCAGCGAACCCATGTAGGTGTAGTACTCGCGCCGGTTCGGCAGCAGCTCGAGCGGGTCGAGTTCCACGCCCGGCGAACCGAGCTGCCCCTTCTCGAGCGGGATGTTGTTCCACACAAGCTGGATCGCGTCGTTACCCTTGCCGCGTTCGAGCAGCACGGCCACCACCGCCAGCTTGCCGCCCGGGCCGCGGTGCACGAGGTGGATCACCATTTCCGTGCCCTTGCCGTTGATGCGCTCTTCCGACGGACGGTGGAAGTGGAACTGCAGCAGCTCGTAACGCTCGGCGCCGACGTGGATGAAGCTGCCGGCGGCGACATTCACCTGCACCGTGTGGCCGTTGTCGATTTCGCTGAAGGTCGAGGGACGGTAATCGAAATCGATCTCGTCCAGGTTGACCTTCATGCCGTCGCGGATGTCGATCGGCGACTGGCGGCTGCCCTTGCCGCACTGGGCCCAGGCCGGATTGATCTTGCCCCAGTTTTCGGGGCCGAATTCGCCGTCGTAATCCCAGTGGGTGCTGATCTTCGGCGCGGCGGCGACGGCCGCCAGCTTCTTGCGTTTCGCGTCCGCCGCTTTGCGCGCCTTGGCCGCGGCAACGGCGCGCGCGGCCTGCCTGGCGCGCATCTCGGCCAGGCGTTCGGCGATCTTCACCGACAGGTCGACCTGGGCATCGTCGTCGCTGGCCGACACCGCCGCGGCCACGCGGTCGGCGGTGGCCGCGCTCAGCCTGGGTTTTTCGACGAGCGACTTGTCGATCAGCGGTTTCTCGACCAGCGTTTTCTCGGCCAGTGGTGCATGCGCCTTGTCAGTCTTTTGCGCGCCGGCCTTGTCGGCAGCCGGCTTCTCGACGAGCTTGGCCGGCTTGGCCAGTTCGGCCGCGAGCCTGGCGGCATCGGGCGCTTTCTGGGCAGCCTCGGGCGCCGGCTTGGCGGCGGGCGCCGGTTCGGATGCGCTTGCGCTGAGCAGGATGAAACTGCTGGCAAACAGGGCAATCAGGTTACGCATGGGGATGGGGGAAAGTGAACTCACCCTGCCTTAACGACGCTTCTCTACGGAAACTTTAGCTCGTCAACGCAAACGCGCCGGAATAATCCGGCGCGCTGGTCGATCGAACAAGCAAGTTGTTGTATTTGTACTTAGCGTCGCTAATTAACGGCTGAGCATCTTGCGCCCGAACTTGTACAGTCCGCCGATGGCCAGCGGCACCAGCGCCAGGCTCACGCCGACGATGACGATCTCCGTCAGGTGGTTGCGCACGATCGGGATGTTGCCGAAGAAGTAGCCGGCAGTAACCAGGCTGGTCACCCACAGCACGGCGCCGGTGACGTTGTAGAGCTGGAAACGCCAGTGGGTCATGTCGGACACGCCGGCCACGAACGGGGCGAAGGTACGCACCACCGGCACGAAACGCGCCAGGATAATGGTCTTGCCGCCATGCTTTTCGAAGAAATTGTGGGTGCGGTGCAGCGCGTCCTTGTTCAGCCAGCGATAGTTATTCGTGAACATGCGCTGGCCGACGGCTTCGCCGATATAGTAATTCAGGGTGTTGCCGGTGATCGCAGCGACAATGAGCAGCGCCATCAGGAGCGGATAGCTCATCTCGCCGGTGGCGCAGAAGGCGCCGGCGATGAACAGCAAGGTGTCGCCCGGGAAGAAAAACAGGACCACGAGGCCTGTCTCGCAGAAAATGATTGCAAACAGAACGATATAAACATAGATACCGTACTCCGCCAGCAGCACGCCCAGCGTCTTATCGACATGAAGAATCATGTCGAAAAATTGCATCAGATCCATAATTTTCCTAAACGGTAACGCCGAATGATACCACCAGTCAGCCAGGCCAAACCGCTGCGCTTGCCCGGCGCCAGCCAGATTTTAAGGAAGTGTTAAGTTTTCAAGACAGGTCGAATTTCGCGATTACAATTACTCAACATTAACAGCGAGCGGAGCCGGAAATGAAGGTAGTGCAGATCGCAGTCCAGGTCGGCGTGGCATTGGCCATCATGGCAAGTAGCACCGCCCAGGCGGCCGTACCCAAGAAAGAACTGCCGCCCAAGCCAAGCGTGGGCGATGTCGTCAAGGAATCGAAAGCGGCCGACTGGCGCGCGCTCGACCCCGAGAACACGCTGTACATGGACTTGCCCGGCGGGCGCGTGGTGATCGAACTGGCGCCGGCCTTTGCCCCGAACCACGCGCTCAACATCAAGGGGCTGGCGCGCGAAAATTATTTCGACGGCCTCGTCATCCTGCGCTCGCAAGACAATTTCGTCGTCCAGTGGGGCGACCCGGACGAGAAGAATCCGCGCCCGGTCAAGAAGGCCAAGGAAAAGCTCAAGGGCGAGTTCACGGTGCCGATGAAGAACGACACCCAGTTTACGCGCCTGAAAGACGTCGACGGCTACGCGCCGCAGGTCGGCCACTCGAACGGCTTCCCTGTCGGGCGCGATCCGAAAGCGGGCGAGACCTGGCTCGCGCACTGTTACGCGATGGTGGGCGTGGGCCGCGATGCCGATGCCGACAGCGGCGGCGGCACCGCCCTGTACGTCGTCACCGGCCAGGCGCCGCGCCAGCTCGACCGCAACATCACCGTGGTCGGCCGCGTCGTGTCCGGCATGCCACTGCTCTCGACCGTGGCGCGCGGCCCGGCGCCAATGGGCTTTTTCGACAGGCCGGAGATGCAGGTGCCGATCAAGGCCTTGCGGGTGGCGGCCGACCTGCCGGAGGCCGAGCGCAGCCGTTTTGAAGTCATGCGTACCGAGAGCGCCACCTTCCAGAAAGTGGTCGAGGCGCAGCGCAACCGCGGCGGCCCGTGGACCAAGGTCGCGACCGGTCACATCGACCTGTGCGCGGCGCCGATTCCGGTGCGCGAGGCAAAATAAGGCCACCGCGAAAAGGGTGGAGGCAGGGGATATAATCGCGGTATGAACGCGCCCGTCCCTACCCACCGCCCCATCCAGCAGCTGAACGATCAGCTGATCTCGCAGATCGCCGCCGGCGAGGTGGTCGAACGCCCCTCGGCTGTGGTGAAAGAGCTGCTCGAGAACGCGCTCGACGCCGGCGCCACCCAGGTCACGATTCGCCTCGAAGAAGGCGGCGTCAAGCGCATTGCGATCACCGACAACGGCCGCGGCATCGCCCCGGACCAACTGCCGCTGGCGCTGGCGCGCCACGCGACCTCGAAAATCACCTCCTTGACCGACCTGGAGAATGTGGCCACGCTGGGTTTTCGCGGCGAGGCGCTGGCCTCGATCGCCTCGGTGGCGGCGGTGTCGATCACCTCGCGCACGGCGGACGCGCCGCATGCCTGGGAAATCGTCGGGTCGCACCTGGGCACCGTGGCGCCCTCGTCCGGCCCCTGCGGCACCACGATCGACGTGCAAGACCTGTACTTCAATACGCCGGCGCGCCGTAAGTTTTTGAAATCCGAGCAGACCGAATACGGCCACTGCGCCGAAGTCGTGCGCCGCACCGCGCTGGCGCGCCCGGACGTCTCGTTCAGCCTGACGCACAACGGGCGCACCATCGACCATTGGAACGTGTGCGAGATGGCGCGCCGTAGTGCCCAGATTCTGGGCAACGATTTCGCCGAAGCGCGCCTGTCGATCGACGAAGCCGCCGGCCCCTTGCGCCTGCACGGCTATGCCGGCCTGCCGACCGCCTCCAAGGCGCGCGCCGACGGCCAGTTCTTCTATGTGAACGGGCGCTACGTGCGCGACAAGCTGCTGGTGCACGCGGTGCGCGCGGCCTACCAGGACGTGCTGCACGGCGACCGTTTTCCCTCCTACGTGCTGGCGCTGGATCTCGATCCGGCGCTGGTCGACGTCAACGTCCACCCGTCGAAGATCGAAGTACGCTTCCGCGACAGCCGTGCCGTGCACCAGTTTGTGTTCCATGCGGTGCAGCGCTCGCTGGCGGCCACCTCTGCCACGGCGCACGGCAGCAGCCCGGCGCCGATCAGCGCGGCCGTGATCACGCCCTCCGGCGGCTCCGACTGGCGCCGTCCGCATGAGCAAACCGGCTTCGGCGCCCAGCTGGCCCCAAGCTTTTCGCCATCTCCCTTCCCGCCCGGCAGCCGCTGGGATGCGCCCGACACGGCAGGCGTTGCGCAGAGCACGGCGAACTATGGCGCGCTGTTCGGCGGCGCGCCCGAACGCACGGCCACGTCCGGCGCGATGCCGATGCCCGTGCCCTCGCCCGCGCCCAGCAACGACGACTTCCCGCTCGGCTTCGCGCTGGCCCAGCTGCACGGCATCTACATCCTGGCCCAGAATACCCGCGGCCTGGTACTGGTCGACATGCACGCCGCGCACGAGCGCATCCTGTACGAGCAGCTCAAAAATGCGCTCGACGCCCGGGTCGACGGCCAGGACATGGGGGTGCAGTCGCTGCTGATTCCCGTGACCTTCTTTGCCGACGCGATCGAGGTGGCCACCGCCACCGACCACCAAGAGACCTTGAAGGCGCTCGGCTTCGACATCGCCGCCCTGTCGCCGACGACCCTGGCCGTGCGCGCGGTGCCGACGCTGCTGAAGAATGCCGACGCCCAGACCCTGGCGCGCGACGTGCTGCGCGACGTGCGTGAATTCGGCGGCTCGCGCGTGCTGATCGAACGCCGCAACGAGCTGCTCGGCACCCTCGCCTGCCACACGGCCGTGCGCGCCAACCGCATCCTGAGTACGCCCGAAATGAACGCGCTGCTGCGCCAGATGGAAAGCACCGAGCGCGCCGACCAGTGCAACCACGGCCGCCCGACCTGGGTCCAGCTCGACATCTCGGCGCTCGACAAACTCTTCCTGCGCGGCCAATAAATGACAAACGAAGTACGTAAGCCGCTGGCGGTCGCCATCATGGGCCCGACCGCCTCCGGCAAGACCGCCGCCGCATTGGCGATCGCACGCGAGCGTCCCGTCGAGATCATCTCGGTCGACTCCGCCCTCGTCTACCGCGAGATGGACATCGGCACCGCGAAACCGACCACCGAAGAATTGGCGAGCGCGCCGCATCACCTGATCGACATCATCGATCCGCTGGATGCGTATTCCGTCATGCAGTTTCGTAACGACACCCTGCGCTTGGTGGCCGAGATCGGCGCGCGCGGCAAGCTGCCGCTGCTGGTCGGCGGCACGATGATGTATTTCAAGGGGCTGACCGACGGCCTCGATGACCTGCCCACCGCCGACGCTGGCGTGCGCGCCGCGATCGACGAAGAAGCGGCGCGCATCGGCTGGCCCGGCATGCACGCCAAGCTGCGCGCGCTCGACCCGGTCACCGCCGAGCGCCTGGCGCCGGCCGACGCCCAGCGCATCAACCGCGCATTGGAAATCATCGAACTGACCGGCAAGCCGATGTCGGCACTGCTGGCGCTGCGCGCGAAGCCCGTGCTGCCGTTCAATCTCGTATCGTTCGCGCTGGAGCCCAGCGACCGCAGCGTGCTGCACAAACGGATCGCGCTGCGCTTCGATGCGATGCTGGGCAAATCGGACCACGACGGGATCGTGGCCGAAGTGGCACGCCTGCGCGCACGTGGCGATTTAACGCCAAATTTGCCGTCGATGCGCTGCGTCGGCTATCGCCAGAGCTGGGAATACCTGGACGGCGCCATCGATCGCGCCGCGCTGCGCGAAACCGGTATCATCGCCACGCGCCAGTTGGCCAAACGCCAGCTGACCTGGCTGCGCGCGATGCCGGACCGGATCGTCGTCGATTGCCTGGGGCGTGACCCGACCGGCGCCATCCTGCGGCACATGCGGGACTTGCCAAACTAGCAGCAGCACAAAAAACCGTGCTTGCTCGGCGTACACAGCCTTGACACGAAGCGCGGCGCCTTGGATAATAGCGATCTCTTTTGGTGATATAGCTCAGTTGGTTAGAGCACAGCACTCATAATGCTGGGGTCGGTGGTTCAAGTCCACCTATCACCACCACAGAATTCCAGGCAAATGGCTTGGCTCATGCGAGTCGGGCCATTTTGCTTTACAGGGTTTCGGTGATATAGCTCAGTTGGTTAGAGCACAGCACTCATAATGCTGGGGTCGGTGGTTCAAGTCCACCTATCACCACCAGATTGTTCCAGGATCAAAAAAAGCCACCGCTTCGCGAGAACCGGTGGCTTTTTTGTATTCCATCTTTCGGATTAGCCGACGTCGGCATTCTCGTCGAGCGCGAATTCGCCGCGCTTGAACGCCTCCATGACCGACTGCGCCTGCTGCACGAACGAGGCCGGCACCAAAATACGCACCCCGCCCAGCGCCGGCGCCAACAGCAGATCGGCCTGCATCAAATGCGCGTCCGCCAATACCGCTGGAATGCCCGACGCTTCCAGGCAGCCCTGCATCAGCGTCGCTTCCATCGGAATCAGGTAACGCGCGACGATAAACAGGTCGCGCCCGGGAATCGCTTCGATGTCGGGATGCGCGGCAAGCCATGCACTCAGTGATTGGTCCCATGCCTGTTCCATTTTGCTTCCTCGTGGACGGATGAGCCGATAGTACGCCTTGCCTGCCCTGCTCGACGCGCGTTTAATGTAGCAAGTTCGGTAGCGACGACAGCAGATACAAGAGTACGCCGATCGCGCCGCCGACGATCGTGCCATTTATGCGAATAAATTGTAAATCCTTGCCGATATTCAGTTCGATTTGTTCTGACATCTCGGCGCTGTCCCAGTTTTTGACCGTGTCGGCGATATGCCGGGTCAGGTAGACGGCAAACTCCGGCGCCGCCGCGCGGGCGGCCAGTTCCAGGTTGTCGTTGAGCGACTGGCGCAGTTGCGGATCTTCGGCCAGGGTCTTGCCAAGCCAGGCGCCGGTCGCTTCCAGGCGGCGGCGCAGGACCGAGTCGGCGCTGTCCAGGTCTGCCTTCAGCCACGCCTTCAGATCGCCCCACAGCGATTTCAGGTAATTGTTGAGTGTGTCGTCGTTGAGCAGGTAGTTCTTGATTTCTTCGCTCTTGCTGGAGAATTGCGGATCGCTTTTCAGCCGCTCGATGAATTCGGCGGTGAAGACATCGAAGCGCGCGCGCAGCGGATGCGCCGGGTCGGCCGCGACCTTGTTCAGGATGCCCGACGCCAGGCGCACCGCGATATCGGCGCCCTTGCGGCCGATGAGTTCCGAAGGCAGCATCTTTTCGATGAAGGCATATTCTTCCTTCAGCCAGTCGACGATGCCCTGCGAGATCGCCGATTGGGTATCGCTGTTATCGAGCAGCAGCGCCAGTTGATGAATGCCTTCGTTCAGCAATTCCTGGTGGCGCCCGCCTTTGGTCAGGCTCTCCAGAATAGTGCCGGCCGATTTCGACAAGTCGACGCTGCCGACCATCGTGTGCACGGCTTTTCGCAGGAAATTCTGGATCGCCGTGTCTTCGGTGAAGTCGAGCATCCAGACCGCCACCTTCACCAGATACGCACCCATGTGCTCGGTATTCGCCGGTTTGACCAGCCAGTCGGCCACTTTCTGGGCCGGGTCGTGCTTCTGGATCAGGCGCACGATCGAATCGGTGTCGAGGAATTTCTCGCGCACGAAGAGCGCCAGGTTATCGGCAATCTTGACCTTGTTGTTCGGGATGATGTTCGTGTGGCGCGAGACGATGGGAATCGGCACCCGTTTGAACAGGGCGACAACCGCGAACCAGTCGGCCAGGGCGCCGACCATCGCCGCTTCGGCAAAGGCTTTCAATAGCCCCGTCCACCAAGATGGCGGCAGGAAGAAACTCAGGACGAACAGCAACGCCGCGCCGATAAAAAAGCCCAGCGCGAGCCGCTTCGATTTGTCAAGTTCAAGTTCCTTGGTCATGCTGCTCCCGGTAGCTCATCGTTACCGGAGCAATCCTATATGACCTGGGCCGTTTTCAGCGATTCGATTGCTTCATTCGACCAGCCCCAGTCCGCCAGCACGTCGGCGCTGTGCTGGCCCGGCGTGGCTGCCGCCTGCCCGGCTTCGGGCACGGTGCGGCTGAAACGCGGCGCCGGCGCCGGCTGGGTCACGCCGTCGATCTCGAGGAAGGCGGCGCGCGCCGCGTTGTGCGGGTGCAGGGGCGCCTCGGCCATGTCGAGCACGGGCGCGACGCAGGCGTCGGTGCCTTCCAGCAGTGCGCACCAGTCGTCGCGCGTGCGGGTGGCGAACAGCGCGGCGAATTTCACTTTGAGGTCGGGCCAGCGTTTCTGGCTCCACTGCCTGGCGAACTCCGGATCGGTGACGCCGCAGAGCGCCAGCAGCTGGGCGTAGAACTGCGGTTCGATCGCGCCCACCGACAGGAATTTGCCATCCAGGCAGGCATAGGTATCGTAGAACGGCGCGCCGCCATCCAGCATGTTCGCTTCGCGCTGGTCGGACCAGGTGCCGAAGGCGCGCAGGCCGTACATCATGGCGCCAAGCAGCGCGGAACCGTCGGTCATGGCGGCGTCGACCACCTGCCCCTTGTCCGAGCTGCGTGCTTCGAGCGCCGCGCAGACGACGCCGAAGGCGAGCATCATGGCGCCGCCGCCGAAGTCGCCGACCAGGTTCAGGGGGGGGGCGGGCGGCGTGCCGGCGCGGCCCATCGCGTGCAGCATGCCGGACAGGGCGATGTAGTTCAGGTCATGGCCGGCCGCCTGCGCCAAGGGACCGCTCTGGCCCCAGCCGGTGATGCGCCCGAAGACCAGTTTTGGATTGCGTGCATGGCAGGCGTCGGGGCCGAGGCCGAGGCGTTCCATGACGCCGGGGCGGAAGCCCTCGATGAGGATGTCGGCCTGCTCGACCAGTTTGAGCACGACTTCGCGTGCCTCGGGATGCTTCAGGTCGAGCGCGAGCGAGCGGCGACCGCGCGCCATGACGTCGAATTTCGTGCCCAGCATCGGGAACGGGTTGTCGGCGCCGGGTTTGGTTTTGCGGTCGATGCGGATGACCTCGGCGCCCATGTCGGCCAGCATCATGGCGGCGAAGGGACAGGGGCCGAGGCCGACCATTTCGATGATATTGATACCGGCGAGTGGTCCGGGCATGAAGCGATCCTTTATAACGACCTGGCGATGATTTCTTTCATGATCTCGTTGGCCCCGCCGTAGATGCGCTGGACCCTGGCATCCACGTACATCTGGGCAATCGGGTATTCGAGCATGTAGCCGTAACCGCCGAACAGCTGCACGCACTGGTCGACCACCTTGCACTGCAAATCCGAGATCCAGTACTTCGCCATCGAGGCGCGTACGGTATCCATGCGCCCGGCCAGCATGTCTTCGACGCAGCGGTCGATGAAGATGCGTGCGACCGTCGCTTCGGTCTTGATTTCGGCGAGGATGAAACGCGTGTTCTGCATCTCGATCAGGGCCTGGCCGAAGGCCTTGCGCTCCTTCGTATGGTCGACGGTGAGCTGCAGGGCGCGTTCGATCGCGGCCACGCCGGCCACGCCGATGATGGTGCGTTCGTACGGCAGTTCCGTCATGAGCTGAATGAAACCCTTGCCGGCTTCGCCGCCCAGCACGCCGCCCGGCGCCACGTGCGCGTCATCGAAGAACAGCTCGCAGGTGTCCTGCCCCTTCTGCCCCACTTTTTCGAGGATGCGCCCGACCCGATAGCCCGGGTTGTCGCGCGTTTCCACCAGCATCAGCGAGATGCCTTTGGCGCCGGCCGCCGGATCGGTCTTCGCCACCACCAGCACCAGGTCGGCCAGGTAGCCGTTCGAGATGAAGGTCTTGGAACCGTTGACGCGGTAGCCGCCCTCGCCCTTCACCGCCGTGGTGCGGATGCCCTTCAGGTCGGAGCCGGCGCCCGGTTCCGACATGGCGATGGCCGCGATCATCTCGCCGCTCGCCAGTTTGGGTAAATAGCGTTGTTTCTGCTTTTCGGTGCCCTGGTTCAGCAGGTAGTGGGCGACGATCGCGTGCACGTGCAAACCAAAGGCCATGTCGCCGGCGTAGCCGAGTTCTTCGAAGACGATCGCCATGTGGCCGAAATTGCCGCCCGAGCCGCCGTATTCTTCGGGGATGTCGGCCGCCAGCAGGCCCATCTCGCCGGCCTTCATCCACAGGTCGCGGTCGACGTGCTGCTGGTGGCGCCAGCGCTCGCCGTGCGGGGCGACTTCGGTGGCGACAAAACGGCGCACCGCGTCGCGGAAGCCTTCGAGTTCCGGGTTCATCCAGGATGGTGTGATGTCCATGGCCCCCTCCTTACGCGGCGCGGTACATGGTGACGACGCAGGCGCCGCCCAGGCCCAGGTTGTGCTGCAGGGCCGTGCGTGCGCCGCTGACCTGGCGGGCGCCGGCGCTGCCGCGCAGCTGCTGGGTCAATTCGAAACACTGGGCCAGGCCCGTGGCGCCGAGCGGATGGCCTTTCGACAGCAGCCCACCCGATGGATTGGTGACGACCTTGCCGCCATAGGTGTTGTCGCCCTCGCGGATGAATTTGTCGGCGCCGCCTTCCGGGCACAGGCCGAGGGCTTCGTAGGTAATGAGTTCGTTATGCGCGAAGCAGTCGTGCAGCTCGATCACGTCGATGTCGTCGGGGCCGATGCCGGCCTGCTGGTAGACCTTGTCGGCGGCTTCGCGGCTCATCTCGTAGCCGACCAGGCGCATCATGTCGTTGGCTTCGAAGGTGCTGGGGCGGTCGGTCGTCATCGCCTGCGCGGCGATGAACACGTCGGCGCGCAGGCCGTGTTTTTTCGCGAAGGCTTCGGAGACCAGCACCGCGGCGGCCGCGCCGCAGGTCGGCGGGCAAGCCATCAGGCGCGTCATCACGCCGGGCCAGATCATCGGTGCGTCGAGCACGTCCTGGGCCGTGACCTCTTTGCGGAACAGCGCCAGCGGGTTGTTCACGGCGTGGCGGCTGGCCTTGGCGCGGATGCGGGCGAAGGCTTCCAGGGGCGTGCCGTATTTTTCCATGTGCGCCAGGCCGGCGCCGCCGAAGTAGCGCAGCGCCAGCGGGATTTCCGGCTTGCCGACCAGGCGGTCGGTGACGGCGTCGAAGTCGTCGAACGGGGCCGGGCGGTCGGTAAATACCGAACCGAGCGCGCCGGAACTCATCTGCTCGAAGCCGAGCACCAGCACGCAATCGAGCGCGCCACTGGCCACTGCCTGGCGCGCCAGGAACAAGGCCGTCGAACCGGTCGAACAGTTGTTGTTGACGTTGACGATCGGGATGCCTGTCATGCCGACGCCATACAGGGCTTTCTGGCCGCAGGTCGAATCGCCGTACACGTAGCCGACATAGGCCTGCTCGATATCGGCATAGTCGACGCCGGCGTCCTGCAGCGCGGCGCGCGTAGCGTCGGCGGCCATCTGGTGGTAGGGGGCGCTGGCGCCGGGCTTGGCGAACGGGATCATGCCCACGCCCGTGACAAATACCTTGTTCATGCTGTCTCCTGTTTGCGTGTTTGCGTGTTTGTGGCTTGCCACTTTTTATCGGAATGATTATAGCCAGCCAGGACCGGCATGAACGGAACAGAGTCCCGATGCAGTCCTCTATTTCCCGGCCACGTCGCCATCGCCACGTATACTGTCGTGATCCCACCTTGATAAGAAGCCGTCCTGCATGCATCATGAACTCAGCCTGATCACCACCATCGCCGCCGCCCTGGGCTTCGGCCTCATGTTCGGCATGCTCGCCGTGCGCCTGAAGCTGCCGGCTCTGGTCGGCTACCTGGCCGCCGGCATCGTCATCGGACCCGCCACGCCGGGCTTCGTGGCCGACGTCGGGCTGGCGTCGCAACTGGCCGAGATCGGGGTGATGCTGCTGATGTTCGGGGTGGGCCTGCACTTCTCGCTGCGCGACCTGCTCGATGTACGCAAAATCGCCCTGCCCGGCGCGGTGCTGCAGATTGCGGTGGCCACCGCGATGGGCATCGGCATGGCGCACTTGTGGGGCTGGAGCCTGGGCGCGGGACTGGTGTTCGGCCTGGCGCTGTCAGTGGCCAGCACGGTGGTGCTGCTGCGCGCACTGGAAAGCCTCGGCATCCTCGACTCGATGAATGGCCGCATCGCGGTCGGCTGGCTGGTGGTCGAAGACCTGGTCACGGTGCTGGTGCTGGTGCTGCTGCCGGCCCTGGCCGGTCCGCTCGGCGGCAAGGGCGCCGGCGGCGACGATTCGCTCTGGCTGGCGCTGGGCAAGACGCTGCTGCAGGTCGGCGCCTTCGTCGCCTTCATGCTGATCGTCGGGCGTAAGCTCTTTCCGTGGTTCCTGTGGAAGGTCGCCAAGACCGCCTCGCGCGAGCTGTTCACGCTGGCCGTGATCGCCGCTGCCGTCGGCATCGCCTATGGCTCGTCCGAGCTGTTCGGGGTCTCGTTTGCGCTGGGCGCCTTCTTTGCCGGCATGGTGCTGCGCGAGTCCGACCTTTCCCACCGCGCCGCCGAAGAGTCGCTGCCGCTGCGCGACGCATTCTCGGTGCTGTTCTTTGTCTCGGTCGGCATGCTGTTCGATCCGATGGTGCTGGTCGAGAGCCCGTTCCGGGTGCTGGCGGTCGTGCTGGTAATCGTCTTCGGCAAGTCGCTCGCGGCCATGCTGCTGGTGCTGGCCTTGCGCTACCCCCTGAACACGGCGATCACGGTCTCGGCCAGCCTGGCGCAGATCGGCGAGTTCTCGTTCATCCTTGCCGCGCTCGGCATCTCGCTCGAACTCATGCCGAAGGAAGGCCAGAGCCTGATCCTGGCCGGCGCCATCATCTCGATCGCGCTCAACCCGCTGCTGTTCAAGGCCATCGAGCCGCTGCAGCGCTGGCTGCGCGCCAATTCGAAGGCGGTGCGCGCGATGGAGGCCTCGCCCGATCCGCTGGCCGAATTGCCGATGACGGTGCCGCACGAGCGCCTGACCGGCCAGGTGGTACTGGTCGGCTTCGGGCGCGTGGGCCGGCGCATCGCGGACGAACTGAAGGCGCAGGGGATTCACTTCGTCGTCGCCGAACAGAACCGCGAACTGGTCGAAGCGCTGCGCCGCCAGGACCAGCCGGCTGTCGTGGGCAATGCGGCCGAACCGGCGGTGCTGATCCAGGCCCACATCGCGCGCGCGGCGGTGCTGGTGATCGCCACGCCCGACACCTTCCATGTGCGCAAAATGGTCGAGACGGCGAAGATTCTCAATCCGTCGATCCGCTGCGTGGTGCGTACCCATAACGAGGAAGAAGCCGAGTTGCTGCGCAAGGAGACCGGGGGCAAGGTGTTCCTCGGCGAGCAGGAGCTGGCGGGGAGCATGATGCGGTATGTGATGGAGACGCTGGAGAAGAAGGAGCACGAGCACTGATCGCTCGTAGGGGTCATCGAGGCGGACGGCCTGATGCCAGTTAAGCGACGGTCCAGCCTTCCGGCGGCTTTTTAATGTTGGCAACGGTGTAACGTAGGGAGGGCACTCCGTGCCCACGCGTTACGTGCGCATGCTTGCACCTGCGGCTGTGACTACTCGCTCGCACAGCATCCAACGGTCCGTTGTGCGAGGTGCGCGTAGTTGCCGGATACTGCGTGAGCGAACCGTCGGCGCCATGTATGCCAGAGACGCACGTACCGCGTGGGCTCGGCCAACAAGAAAAATGCCCGCTGGCGCATAGCGCACAGCGGGCATTTTTGTTTAGCGTTTCAAGCTCAAGCCGCGACCATCTCCCCGGTCTCGGAGCACAGCTTCAGGTTCGCGTGGCGCGGCGCGAAATGCAGCAAGTCCTTGCGCTCTTCCAGCAGCGCGAATACGGCGTCTTTCGACAGCACGTACTGTTCGAGCAGCGTGTCCTTGAGCGACTCGATCAGCGCGCGGTAGTCGCGCATCGCACCCAGCGTGTAGCTGTAGAGTTCATCGGCCTTCTCTTCCATCTGGCGCAGCGTGTGCTCGCCGCTGGCGTCGTTTTTCAGCTGGCTGTAGTCGATCTTCGAGCGCGAGTACATCGACAGGCGGTTGACCATCAGGTTCAGCATCTTGGTCACTTTTTCGATATCGTTCTGGGCGCCGACCGAAATGCCGCGGGCGCCGTAGAACAGCTCTTCGGCCGCCATGCCGCCGTACAGGCCGACCACGTCGCGCTCGAGTTCTTCAAGGGTACGCAGCGACATGTCGTCACCCGACTGCAGCACGTAACCGAGGGCGCCGATCTTCGAGACCGCTTCGGTGCTGATTTTCAGCAGGTGCGACTTTTCCTTCACTTCGGTCAGGGACAGGCCGGCGCGCAGGTGCGGGTCGATCTGCATGAAGAAGTGACCCAGCTCGTGCAGGGCGATGCGCTCGCGCTGCTTGTGCTTCTCGGCCGTCGTGGCGCGGTCGGTCAGGCCGATCGTGGCGCGCTCGTAGGCACGGAACAGCAAATCCGTATTGATGATCGTCTTTTCCTGGATCGAGAGCATCGACGCGCGTTCGACCACGGTTTCCAGCAGCGCCGGGCTCAGGTTCTGGGTGATCTCGGCCACCTGGTCCAGGTCGAGGTCGGCGTAGTCGACCAGGCCATCCTTCTTGCGCGACAAGAAGCTTTTCAATAATTCGCGCCGCTCGCCTTTGTTCGGCAGGCGGAAGTTGATCTTCACCGAGAAGCGGCGCAGCATCGCTTCGTCCATGTCGCTCGAGCTGTCGTCGAAGTTCGAGGCGACGACCCAGATCACGCCCTGGCCCTTGTCGCTCTTGACGCCGTCGAGGAGTCCCAGCAGCGTGTTGGCGGTATCGTCTTCCCACTTCTTTTCGCTGCGCCCGCGCGGCATGAACAGGCTTTGCGCTTCATCGAGGAAGATGATGCACTTGCCCCTGGCACAGGCCTTGCGGTACAGGGCGTTGAGCGCCTTCGAACCGCCGCCGACATAGCCCGACTCGAGCGCCGAACCGGAGGCCTGGATCAGCGGCATGTCGAGGCGCTTGGCCAGGTAACCGACCAGCTTGGTCTTGCCGGTACCGGCAGGCCCGGTCAGCATCACATTGAACGGCTTGTCGATGTTGTGCGACTGGTATTCCTCGCGGTTGCGGATCATGTCTTCCAGGTGCAGCACTTCCTGCTTGATGTCGTCCATGCCGATCAGGTCATCCATGCTGCCCTTGAGCTTGTCCGGCATGATCATGGTCGCGCTCGCCCCCATGCCCGGGATACCGAACTTCAGGCAGTAAACGATCAACAGCAGCAGGACGATTTCGAAGGCGTGGCGCTTGAGGAAATCGGCCGCGGCGGCGCCCACAGAGCCGCCCTCGTCCATGACTGCCTTGTGCGAGGCCAGGAAGTCGTCCTTGGCGATCGAATACGGGATCGCATTCTTGAGCAGCACTTCGCGCTCCAGGGACAGGTGCGAGGTGCTCGGCACCTTGACCACGTGCAGCGCCGGCGCATCCTTGAACTTGAAGACATAGCGCGGCGACTCCGACAGCGGCTTGGCCACCATCAGGTAGTCGAGCTTGTCCTTCTGGGTGGCCAGGCGGGTGATTTCGGAAATGTCTTGCGAATGCACGACCGGGCTCGGATCCTGCGGCGCGTCGGCCGAATAGATTGCCACGCCGGTCGCGGCGCCCAACAGGACGGCGGCGATGCGCACATATACGTTCTTGAAGGCAATCTGAAGTCGGGAAAAATTGGGCATTGTCGGGACTCTACAAATGTTGGGTGCGCGTATGCAACAGTGCAAACAGCGGTTGCCGTTCCAAATAATGCTGGCGGAAAGGCGGCGGCTCTTGGAGGCCGTGACAATGCCGAACGTGTGTGTTCGACATCATTTTGATGCTCTGAGGCAATAGGGATAGAGAGACTATACCCGTAAAGAAAACGCAGATGTATACGCCACGCTTAAAATTTCTTGATCAATCTCATAGCTAGAAAATCTGACAAGCAAATTCGTTGCAGGTTGGCAAAAATTTCGATGCAAGCTTGGCTATTATGAAAAACAGTTAATACTGTTTCATCAAACAGCGGCAAAAAGCTTGATGTCTTGATATTGACGAATTGGCTCGCTGTCGCATTTCTTTAACATGGTGCGGCGGCGCTCTGGCTGTCGCTCGCATGCTTGCCACATCGCCCTTTTCTGCACGAATCGAACGTGGGGCGGCACAGCGTTTTGCTATGCTTGACCATGAAGGCGTCGCCTGCGGCGCCCTCCTCCTGTCCCTGGTACCGGTAGAGCGTGTGAAAAATGGAAGGAAGCATCGTGAACAGATTCGCACTCGCAACAGCGCTCGCCATCGGGCTGAGCAGCATCGCACAGGCGAAGGTCGTCGAGCTGGTACCGTAGCCGGCGGCCGGCGTTCCGGCGGCCGGCGTACCGGCGGCCGGCGCTGCGCCGCTCCACGTCCGCGCCGGCGATGCCGCTTCCCAGCCGGCATTCGCCCTACCGCCGGGCATCTCCGAATTGCCGGAGCCCGAGGTCTTCGCCATGATGCTGGTCGGCCTTGTGCTGCTCGGCTACCGGGCACCCCGGGACAGCAGCGAGAAATTCAAGTAATCACTGTAGCGGCAACAGCAGGCCGTGTGCTTCAGGCGCCCGGCGGCACGCCTGCGGGCTCGTTGCACAGCGCGTAGAGCTTGCACAAGGTGTTCCAGTTGCGCGAGGTCGTGTTGTCGCCCAACTGCTTGCCGAGGGCGCTGGCCGCGGCGCTGGCAAGCACCCCTTCCGGACACCAGACGTAGGCGGCGCGCTGGCCCACTGCCAGGGCCTCGCTGCCCCAGGCCTGTTCGCACAGCGGCGCAACAGCCGCGCGCATCGCGGCATCCCCCAGAATGAAGACGAGCAGGCGCGCATGGTCGCTCGCCTGCCCGAGCAGCGGGTTCTCGGCCAGCACGCTGGCCAGCTCAGCGCTGCTGAGCACCATGACGCGCGCCGCCACACCCAGCTTGAGCACGAGCTGCTCTTCGATGGCGGCGGCGGCGGCGCCCGGCTCGACGTCGTCGGCCGTAAACACGAGATTGCCGCTATTGAGGACGCTGCGCACGTCGCGGTAACCAAGGTCGTCGATCAACTTGCGCAAATCGGCCATGGCCACGCGCTTGGCGCGGCCGACGTTGATCCCGCGGATCAGGGCAATGTAGCGTTGGCTTGTCATGCGGCCATGTTAGCGCGCGTACGGGCTGGGCGGCGTCCGTTTACTTGATCAAGCCTTCTTCGCGCAGTGCCTGCTGCACGGCGGGGCGTGCGGCGATGCGGGCGCGGCAGGCTTCCAGCAGTGGCCAGTCCGCCAGGCTCAGCTTCACGAAATCGGCCCAGCCGAGCACCGTGAACAGGTAGGCATCGGCGACGCTGAAGCGCGTTTCCAGGTACTCGCGGCCCACCAGCTGGGAGGCGACGTATTCCAGGCGCAGCGCCAGCTTCTTGCGCGCATGGGCCTTCATGTCGTCGGTCGCCGCCGGGTTGAACAGCGGGCTGAAGTTCTTGTGCAGTTCCGAGGAAACGTAGTTCAGCCAGGCGATGACTTTATAGCGCGCGGGCGCTTTTCGCGCAGGTCGACGCGTCCGCAGGTGAAGTCCAGGCCTGCCTCGAGCAGGACGATGTGGGGAGAGAGCGAACAGGCGCCGCTGGAGGCGCCGCTGTCACAAGCGAAACAACGACGTCCCGGCATGCGCAGCGCGCGCACGACAAGCCGACGGAGCAGGAACAGAAGGAGCGGAAACGACAACGCATCGGGCGGGACAAGCCAACGGGACGCGCAAAAGAAAAGGCAGCGGGCGCAGCGTCGGTCAGGACGCCGGGCCGCTGCCTGGCATTACCGAAGGCATGGCAGTAAAAGCTGCCATGCCTTCGATATTAGTGCGCATAGTTGCCGGACGACGAAGGCGTTGCCTCGCTGTTTTGCGCTTGCTGCTGTTGCTGCTGTTGGGCTGCTGCTGCGGCCGCTGCCTTCTCTTCTGGCTTCGGACGGCCCTGGGCGTCGGACAGGCGGTATTTGGTACGGCGGTCGCCCATCAGGTCGCGCAGGTCGCGGATGCTCATGCCGGTGACTTCGTGCATGCGGATCAGGAGCGAGGCGCCGACCGGCAGACGGTGGTGGCGGATCTTGCTGATGACCGGTGGAGCCACCTCGAGCATGCGCGATAATGCCGCATCGTTCTTCAGCTGCATCTTGCCGAGCAGGATGTCGAGCAGGTGATTAGGGTTGTAGCTTTCCTGTGATGACAAAGCATGGTGTGCCATGATGTTTTACCTCGTAAAGTGAAAGAAATAGTTCCGCTACGAACTTTGTTAATGACTACTGTTCATCAAACATAAGTTCCCGGACAATGCTCCTGGGCCATTAAACAGAACGAGTCTGATTCCTAGCTTAAAAACAATGCCGGCGTTCATGCGTCCTGCTTAACGCTCCCCGAACGCACTTGTCTTTCAAACAAATTATCAGACTCCTGTGGACCCTTTGTGTTCGTCCTGAGCACATGACTCATTGTTGGAAATCAAGCTATCGTGTGGAAAGCTTGTCACATAGGCATTTCAACACATGGGGATAATTTGTGGCGCACGCAAGAGATTTCTTTTACTAATTTGTGTAAAAGATTTTGGGGCGAAGGTCTTGATTTACAACAGGAAATTTATTGAGCAAACGCTGACTCTGCCTTAGTCGCCGCGATTTGATTCCTAAGTGCAATTTAACAATCTGATTAGAATGACAATCGTTTCGAGCCAGGTAACAGCTAGTTCCTGATGGCACCTAATCTAGCCAGGCCACATGTCGTTTTTTGGTGAGCAGGGGCGAATTACGGTAAACTGGCTTGTCGCCTTGTCAAAGCCCCCCGCCCCCATTTCCCGCCCAGCACTCATGCAGAAAAAAGTATTTATCAAGACCTTTGGTTGCCAGATGAACGAGTACGACTCGGACAAGATGGCAGATGTCCTCGGCGCCTCCGACGGCCTCGTGCGTACCGATACGCCCGACGATGCCGACGTCATCCTCTTTAATACTTGTTCTGTCCGAGAAAAGGCGCAAGAGAAAGTATTTTCCGATCTCGGCCGCCTGCGCGCCTTGAAACGCGAGCGTCCCGACCTCATCATTGGTGTGGGCGGATGCGTGGCGTCGCAGGAAGGCGCAGCGATCGTCAAGCGCGCGCCGCACGTGGACATGGTGTTCGGGCCGCAAACCCTGCACCGCCTGCCGCAAATGATCCGCGAGCGTCGTAGCACGGGCACGGCCCAGGTCGACATCAGTTTCCCGGAAATCGAGAAATTCGACCATTTGCCGCCAGCCAAGATCGACGGCCCCGTGGCGTATGTGTCGATCATGGAAGGCTGCAGCAAATATTGCAGTTACTGCGTGGTCCCGTACACCCGCGGCGAGGAAGTATCGCGCCGCTTCGAGGACGTGTTGACGGAAGTGGCCGGACTGGCCGCCCAGGGCGTAAAAGAAATCATGCTGCTGGGCCAGAACGTGAACGCCTACCGCGGGCCGATGGAAGGTGGAGGCATCGCCGATTTCGCCCTGCTGCTCGAATACGTTGCCGATATTCCCGGCATCGAGCGCCTGCGTTTCGTCACCAGCCATCCGAAGGAATTCACCCAGCGCCTGATCGATGCCTACGCCAGGATCCCGCAACTGGTGAACCACTTGTATTTGCCGGTGCAGCACGGTTCCGACCGCATCCTCGGCGCCATGAAACGCGGGTATACCGGGCTCGAGTACAAATCGATCATCCGCCGCATCCGTGCGGTACGGCCCGACATCGCGATTTCGTCGGATTTCATCGTCGGCTTTCCCGGTGAAACCGATGCCGATTTCGAGGCCATGATGAAGCTGGTGCAGGACGTCGGCTTCGATAACAGTTTCAGTTTTATTTTCAGCAAGCGCCCCGGCACGCCGGCCGCGAACCTGGAAGACGATACCCCGCACGAGGTCAAGCTGGCGCGCCTGCAACGCCTGCAAGCCCTGATCGATGCCAACACGCGCACGTTCACCGCGGCCATGGTCGGCACGGTCCAGCGCGTGCTCGTCGAGGGACCGTCGAAGAAAGATCCATCCGAATTGCAAGGCCGCACCGAGAACAACCGGGTGGTCATTTTCGCTCCCGGCATTTCGGGGAATGCGCTGATCGGCCAGCTGGTCGATGTGCGCGTCACCGAGAGCCTGGATTATTCAGTGCGCGGCGAACTCGTCGCCAATCTCGATACGATTGCCAAAGCCAGTTGAAAACACAACCGACCCAGCCGTTTTACTTCATTCCCGAGCCGCTCGACAACACGCGGCTCGCCCACCTGTGCGGTCCGCTCGACGAAAACCTGCGCCAGATCGGTGCGGCACTTGACGTGACGATCTTCCGCCGCGGCGATAAATTTATCGTCAGCGGCGCCAATGCCGAGCGCGCGGTCGCACTGCTCGAGCGTTTCTATGCGGTGGCCAACAAGATCGTGCCGATCGAGGAGGTGCAACTCGCGCTGGTCGAGCAACGCGCCGGCCTGAAGCCGGCGATCCCGGGCGCCGAGCCGAAGGCCGAGGCCGCACCCGATGCGCCCGCAGAGGGCGACGAATCCGAACTCGTCAGCCCGATGCTGAAAACCCGCCGCAGCGACCTGCGCGGACGTACGCCGCACCAGATCCAGTACCTGAAGGCCGTGCTCGAGCACGACATCAGCTTCGGCATCGGCCCTGCCGGTACCGGCAAGACCTATCTCGCCGTGGCCTGCGCGGTCGACGCGCTCGAACGCGACGCCGTAAAACGCATCATCCTGACCCGTCCCGCGGTCGAAGCCGGCGAACGGCTCGGCTTCTTGCCAGGCGACATGAGCCAGAAGGTCGATCCTTACCTGCGCCCGCTCTATGACGCGCTGTACGACCTGCTCGGCTTTGACCGGACCCAAAAACTGTTCGAGAAGCAGGTCATCGAGATCGCCCCGCTGGCCTATATGCGCGGCCGCACGCTGAACCACGCCTTCGTCATTCTCGACGAGGCGCAGAACACGACTGTCGAGCAAATGAAAATGTTCCTGACGCGGATCGGTTTCGGCAGCAAGGCCGTGGTGACGGGCGACGTCACCCAGGTCGACCTGCACAAGACCCAGCGCAGCGGCCTGGTCGACGCCATGCACGTGCTGAAAGACGTGCGCGGCATCGCTTTCACGCAATTCTCGAGCGCCGACGTCGTGCGCCACCCGCTGGTGGGCCGCATTGTCGATGCCTACGAAAAATCGAACGCCGTCCTGGAAATGGGCGCACTGCCGAAACCAACCGCTACCCGCAATGCTAGAAAAAAACCATAAGCTGGACCTGGACGTCCAGTACCCGGACGCCCGCCTCGAATCGACCCTGACGCCCGAACTCGTCGAGCGCTGGGTGCGCGCCACCCTGCTCGGGCCCGCCGAGCTGACGATCCGCTTCGTCGACAGTGCCGAGGGGCAAACCCTGAACCGCGACTACCGCGGCAAGGACTATGCGACCAACGTGCTGACCTTTGCCTATAACGAAGGCGAAGAGCTGGGCGAGGACGAACCGACCCAGGCCGACATCATCCTGTGTACGGACGTGCTGCAGCGCGAGGCGGAGGAACACAAGAAGACGGTCGAGGAACATGCCGCGCACCTGGTGGTGCACGGCGTGCTGCATGCCCAAGGCTATGACCACGAGCATGACGAGGAAGCCGAGGAGATGGAACAGTTCGAGCGCGACATCATGGAAGTACTCGGGTATCCGGATCCATACGCAGAGGAATGATTCCGGCGGCTTACCCGACGAAAACCGGCCACCTGCGCCGGTTTTTTTATGCCCCCTTCAATTGCTCCCCGATCGGCAACTTGCGAATCCGCTTGCCGGTCGCCGCAAAGACGGCATTCGTCAGCGCCGGTGCAATGCCCGAGGTGCCCGGTTCGCCGATACCGCCTGGTTCGTCGCGACTGGTCACGATGTGCACTTCAACCTTGGGCGCCTCGTTGATGCGCATCATGCGGTAATCGCCGAAATTGGTCTGCTGAACCCGGCCCTTGTCGATCGTGATCTCGTTCCACAGCGCCGCCGTGGCGCCGAAAACAATGCCGCCTTCTATCTGCGCGATGATGGTATCCGGGTTGATCGCCTGGCCGCAATCGACTGCGCACACGACCCGGTGCAGGCGCACGTCGCCGCTTGGTCCGACCGAGACTTCCGCCACTTGCGCCATGTAGCTGCCAAAAGCGAACTGGGTCGACACGCCGCGCCCGACCTTGCGCCCGGCCACCGGCGCCAAAGGTTTGCCCCAGCCCGCCTTCTGGGCCGCCAGGTTCAGCACGCCAAGGGTGCGCGGCGATTTATCCAGCATGGCGCGGCGGAAGGCGACCGGGTCCTGTTTCGCGGCCTGCGCCAGCTCGTCGATAAAACTTTCCACCACGAACACGTTGTGGGTCGGCCCGACGCCGCGCCAGAACGCCGTCGGCACGCCCGCCGGTTCGTGGCGCACATATTCCACGCGCATGTCGGGCATCGTGTACTGCAGCTCGGCCGCGCCTTCGACCGCATCCGGATCGACGCCGTTCTTGACCGCCGGCGGCGCGAAGCGCGCCATAATGGACGAGCCCGTCACGCGGTGGAACCAGGCCGCCACGCGCCCCTTGTCGTCCAGGCGTGCCGCCAGGCGGTCCACGTAATACGGACGGAACATATCGTGCTGGATATCTTCTTCGCGGGTCCAGATGAATTTCACCGGTCCCTTGGTCAGTTTCGCGAACGCCACCGCCTGGATCACGTAGTCCACTTCCAGGCGCCGGCCGAAACCGCCACCCAGATAATAGTTGTGGACCTTGACCTTCTCGACTGGAATGCCTGCGACCTTGGCGGCGGCGCCCTGCGCCAGCGCCGGCACTTGTGTACCGACCCAGAGGTCGCAGCCATCCGCGCGCAGGTCGACTGTGCAATTCATCGGTTCCATGGTCGCGTGGGCGAGGAAAGGCATTTCGTAGACTGCCTCGATCTTGCGCCCGCCCTCCTGGCCGAGCACCTTGAGGGCGTCGCCGGCGTTCTTGGCAACCGCGCCCGTGCCTTCCGACACCTTCATCATGTCGCCCACGATGCCGCCCAAGGACACTTCGGCGTTGGCGCCGTCGTTCCAACGCGGGGCGGCAGCCGCCAGGCCCTGTTTCGCGGTCCAGAAATGGTCGGCCACGACAGCCACCGCACCCTCCAGGCGCAGCACCTGGCGCACACCCTCGACCGCCATCGCCTTCGCTTCATCCACGCCGACGAGCTTGCCGCCCGTCACGGGCGAAGCGGCAACCGCGGCAATGCCCATGTTCGGCAAGCGCGCGTCGATGCCGAACAGGGCTTCGCCATTGGTCTTGGCCGCCGAGTCGAGGCGCTTCATCGACGTGCCGATCAGCACAAACTGCTCCGGCGACTTCAATTTGACGTTCTTCGGCAATTCCATTTTCGAGGCCGCGTCGACCAGCTCGCCGAAGTGGGCCGCGCGGCCCGATGCCTGGTGGCGCACGCTGCCGGCCACGACGTGCAGCTCGTTGGTGTCGACATTCCAGTTCTTGGCAGCAGCGGCGACCAATACACTGCGCACCATGGCGCCGGCCTCGCGCAGCGGCTTCCAGGCGCCGCGCACCGAGGTCGAGCCGCCCGTCACCTGGCCGCCGAGCATCGGGTCGGCATACAGTTCATTGTTGGCCGGCGCCTGTTCCAGTTTTACGTTGGACAGGTCGGCGCCCAGTTCCTCGGCCAGCAGCATCGGCATCGAGGTAAACGTGCCCTGCCCCATCTCGACCTTGTGGATGACGAGGGTCACGATGCCGGCGCGGTCGATGCGGATGAACGCGTCGCGCGCCAGGCCCGCCGGGGTGTCGGAATGCTCGGTGCTGGCCTGGCCGACGGCTATTTCAGACGGCACATCCTTGCGGTCGCTGTCCTTGTTGCAACCGAACAGCGAGAAACCGAACAGCAGGCCGCCGCCGGCGGTGGCGCCGAGCTGCATGAAACGGCGGCGCGAATTGGGTACGTGGGTGGCGTTATCCTGGCTCATGTGCGCTCCGGGGTTGGCAGCGGCGTACTGGCGGCGATCTTGATCGCCTGGCGGATGCGCCCGTAGGTGCCGCAGCGGCAGATATTGCCGGACATCGCATTGTCGATGTCGGCGTCGCTCGGCTTCGGCGTCGTTTGCAGCAAGGCGGTGGCCGACATGATCTGGCCCGACTGGCAATAACCGCACTGCACCACGTCGATCTGGCGCCAGGCGTCCTGCACCCTGGCGCCCACCGGATCCTTGCCGATCGCCTCGATCGTGACGATCTGCTTGCCCGCCGCGGCCGATACAGGCGTGACGCAGGAGCGGATCGGCTGCCCGTCGAGGTGGACGGTACAGGCGCCGCACAGGGCCTGGCCGCAGCCGAACTTGGTCCCGGTCAGGCCGGCGACGTCGCGCAGCACCCACAGCAGGGGCATGTCGTCGGGCACGTCGAGGTTGGTGGTAGTGCCGTTGATACTGAGGGCGGGCATGCGGTTTCCTTTAGCTTTTTGGCCAGTTAAAACATGATAAATCAAGCTGGTCCGGTGCGCTGACGCGTCCTCCCGCGCTCTGGCGGGTCCGCTTTTGGTGTATGCTACGTCCATCGCAACAACGGCTTCACGCCAACTATGCCCGAGTATCCCACTGACGTCCGATCGGACGCCAAACCCCACAGGTCGCTCTTCGAACGCCTGACCGCATTCATCTCCCCTGAGCCAGAAAACCGCACCGAGCTGCTCGAAGTGCTGCACGAAGCACACGAGCGCAACCTGATCGACGCCGACGCCTTGTCGATGATCGAGGGTGTATTCCAGGTCTCCGACCTGTCGGCGCGCGACATCATGGTGCCCCGTTCCCAGATGGACGTGATCGACATCACCGATCCGATCGAGGAATGGCTGCCGATCGTGCTGCAAACCGCCCACTCGCGCTTCCCCGCGATCGAAGGCGAGCGCGACAAGGTGGTCGGCATTCTGCTTGCCAAGGATTTGCTGCGTTATTACGCTGAAGAATCATTCGACGTGCGCGCCATGCTGCGCCCGGCGATCTTCATTCCCGAATCGAAGCGCCTGAACGTGCTGCTGCGCGATTTCCGCGCCAACCACAACCACATGGCCATCGTCGTCGACGAGTACAGCGGCGTGGCCGGCCTGATCACGATCGAAGACGTGCTCGAGCAGATCGTCGGCGACATCGAAGACGAATACGATTTCGACGAGGAAGAAGACAATGTCCTGTCGGTCAAGGAAGGCCAGCTCGGTCCGCGCTGGCGCGTGAAAGCGCTGACGGAAATCGACCAGTTCAACGAAGAAATCGGTGTCGACCTGCCGGAAGACGAGGCCGACACCATCGGCGGCTTTGTCGCCGGCCACCTGGGCCGCATGCCGCACAAGGGTGAAGAATTTACCCTGCGTAATTTGCGCTTCGAAGTGCTGCGCGCCGACGCGCGCCAGATCCACGTATTGCTGGTCGAAAAGCTGCCGCCCTCGCAGCACGCCCGCGACGCCGACGACTGATGCTGCGCCGCCATCCCGCCAGCGCGCCCCGCCGTGCTCGCGAAATCGCCGTGCGGGGTGCGCGTCCTTCCCTGCGTGAACTGGTCATCGCCGCCCTTGCCGGCGGTGCTTCCCTGTTTTCGTTCGAGCCCTTTGGCTGGTGGCCGCTGCAGTTCCTGCTGCTCGGCTGGCTGTTTTACCAGGTCGGGCTCGGCAACAGCGTCAAACGCGCGACCCTGATCGGCTGGGCCTTCGGCTTCGGCTGGTCGGTCGGCGCCATGCACTGGCTGTATATCCTGATGACCCGCTTCGCCCACTTGCCGGCGATCCTCGGGGCCATCGGCATCGTCCTGCTCGGCCTGTACATGGGCCTGTTCGGGGCCATCGCCACCGGTGTCGCCGCCTGGCTGCGCCGGCGCTGGTCGCTGCCGCTGACGACCTTCGTGCTGCTGGTCTTGCCGGTGACCTGGGGCGTGTCCGAATGGATGCGCGGCTGGGTGTTTACCGGCTTCCCCTGGTCGGTTTCGGGCTACGCCCACAATACGGCGCCGCTGGCGGGCTATGCCCCGCTGATCGGCGTGTATGGCATCGGCATGCTGGTGGCGCTCTGCGGCGGCTGCCTGGTCATGCTGACCCAGCGCGCCCGGCCGTGGGCAATCGGTTTACTGGGCGCGGTCCTGATGTCCGGCTATACCCTGCGCCACATCGAATGGACCCAGCCGGTGGGCCAGCCCATCAGCGTGCGCCTGTTGCAGGGAAATACCCCCCAGGACCGCAAATTCGACTACGCCTTCCTGTCGAGCATCCTGCAACGCTACCAGGCGATGATCACGGCGGCGCCCGCCGACCTGATCGCCACCCCGGAAACGGCGATTCCGAGCTTCCCGCAAGAATTGCCACCCGACTACCTGGAAAACCTGCAGCGTTTTGCCAGCACCAGCGGCAGCACGCTCGCCGTCGGCATCCCCTTGCTCGACGGCCCGCGCAAATACGCCAACAGCGTGATCGCGCTATCGCCGCAGCCGGCGCCCTACCGCTACGACAAGGCGCACCTGGTGCCCTTCGGCGAATTCATCCCGCCGGGCTTCCGCTGGTTCACCGACATGCTGAATATTCCGTTGAACGACGCCACGCGCGGGAAAGTCATGCAGGCGCCGTTCGCCGTCAAGGACCAGCTGGTGCTGCCGAACATCTGCTACGAAGACGTGTTCGGCGAAGAGATCGCCTACCAGCTGCGCAATGCGCCGCGCCCGGCCACGCTGCTGCTGAACATGTCGAACCTGTCCTGGTATGGACAGTCGTACGCGATTCCCCAGCACATGCAGATTTCGCGCATGCGCACTCTCGAAACCGGCCGCCCGATGCTGCGCTCGACCAACGACGGCGCCACCGCCATCATCGACCACCGCGGCCAGGTCACGCACGCACTGCCTTTCTATGCCGAAGGGGTCTTGACGGCGACCGTGCGCGGCACGGCCGGCATGACGCCGTATATCCGTTTCGGTAACTACGGCTTCCTGTTGCTGGGCGCGCTCGCATTGCTGGGCGCCTGGTTTTCTGGGCGCAATTACCGTAAGAAAAAGGCCAATGTCGCTTAGTTGAGCTCATCTTGGTCCCAGAGGCCGGGCAGAATCCGCTAGAATTGGTCATTTAGCAAACTCACCGTGTTCGCGCCTCGTGCGCGCGGCGCCACTCCAAGATGCTCACATTCCAACAAATCATCCTGACCTTGCAATCCTACTGGGACAAGCAAGGTTGCGCCCTGCTCCAGCCTTACGACATGGAAGTGGGCGCCGGCACCTTCCACACCGGTACCTTCTTGCGCGCGATCGGCCCGGAGCCATGGCGCGCCGCCTATGTGCAGCCGTCGCGCCGTCCGAAAGATGGCCGCTATGGCGAGAATCCGAACCGCCTGCAGCACTATTACCAGTACCAGGTCGTGCTGAAACCCGCGCCGGAAAACATCCTCGATTTGTACCTCGGCTCGCTCGAGGCGCTGGGACTGGACCTGCAAAAGAACGACGTGCGTTTCGTGGAAGACGACTGGGAAAGCCCGACCCTGGGCGCCTGGGGCCTGGGCTGGGAAGTCTGGCTGAACGGCATGGAAGTGACGCAGTTTACCTATTTCCAGCAAGTTGGGGGCCTCGACTGTAAACCAGTGCTGGGCGAAATCACCTACGGCATCGAGCGCCTGGCGATGTATCTGCAGGGCGTGGAAAACGTCTACGACCTGGTCTGGACGGAATGGCAAGAAAACGTCGCGTCCGGCGAACCGGTGACGAAAAAGCTGTCGTACGGCGACGTCTTCCACCAGAACGAAGTCGAGCAGTCGACCTATAACTTCGAGCACGCAAATACCGATCTGCTGTTCCAGGCCTTCGCGAATCACGAATCGGAAGCCAAGCGCCTGATCGAACTGGAGCTGACCCTGCCGGCCTACGAGCAGATCATGAAGGCGTCGCACAGCTTCAATATGTTGGATGCCCGTGGCGCCATTTCGGTGACCGAACGCGCCGCCTACATCGGCCGCGTGCGTACGCTGTCGCGCCTGGTGGCCCAAGCCTATTACGACTCGCGCGAAAAGCTCGGCTTCCCGATGCTGGGCGCCGCAGTCACCCAGGCCGCCGCCTGAGCACCCCGGACCAGACAAGAACAGAATCCCATGAATCAAACACTACTCGTCGAACTGCAGACCGAAGAACTGCCCCCGAAAGCGCTTGTCAAACTGGGCGCCGCCTTTGCCACCGGCATCGCCAACGGCCTGAAGGCGCGCGGCTTCCTCGATGAGGGCAGCGTCGTCACATCCTACGCCACCCCGCGCCGCCTGGTCGTCTCGATCACCAGCGTGCGCGCCACCTCGCCCGACAAAAGCATCCGCGACAAGGTGCTGCCGGTCTCGGTCGCCCTCGACAAGGACGGCAACCCGAGCGCGCCGCTCGCCAAGAAGCTCGCCGCCCTGGGCTTCCCTGACTTGACCATCGCCGACCTCGAACGCGCCCAGGACGGCAAGGCCGAGAGCTTCTTCTACACCTATACCGCACCAGGCAGCGCGCTGGCCGGCGGTCTGCAGGACGTCCTCAGCGAGACCGTCGCCAAGCTGCCGATCCCGAAACTCATGAGCTACCAGCGCCCCGACGGCGCCACGGTGCAGTTCGTGCGTCCGGTGCACCTGCTGCTGGCCCTGTTCGGCGAACAGGTGCTGCCTCTGACACTGCTGGGCCTGGACGCCGGCCGCCAGACCATGGGCCACCGCTTCCTGTCGCACGGCCAGTCGATCGCCATTACGCATGCGGACAACTACGCCGCCATCCTCGAGAACGAGGGCAAGGTGATTGCCGGTGCCGAAGCGCGCAAGGAAAGCATCCGCGCCCAGCTGCTGGCAAAAGCCGGCGCCGACCAGGTCCTGATGCCCGAATCCCTGCTGGACGAAGTTGCGGCCCTGGTCGAATGGCCGGTCGTGTATGAATGCCGGTTCGAGGAAACCTTCCTCTCGGTGCCGCAGGA
>JANNNC010000189.1:0-3322 GCA_031398335.1 Massilia sp. | reverse complement strand
AACCCGCCCCGCACCCGATTCAAGGCATCGGCGCAGGCTTCCTGCCGGCCAACCTTCACACCCAAGCGATTGACGGGGCGATTCAAGTCGATCCGGCCGACGCGAAGGAAATGGCCCGCCGCTGCGCGCGCGAAGAAGGCGTGCTCGTCGGGATCAGCTCCGGCGCGACCCTGGCCGCCATCGCGCAAAAGCTGCCCGACCTGGCCCCCGGCGCACGGGTCCTCGGATTCAACTACGATACTGGCGAGCGCTATCTGTCAGTGCCGGACTTCCTGCCGGAGTGAGCCTGACGCAGGGTTGCGAGAGGAATGCCTGCCGCAGCCCAACCCCGCTCGCGCTGAGCCTGTCGAAACCCCCTACTCCGGCAGGAAGCCAAGCGAAAACACCTGCGGTCGCAGCTTGTCCCCCAGCGCGGCGTAAGTGGCCTTGAACGGATCGAAATCGGTCAGTTCGATATCGCCATAGGCCTCAAGCGCGCGGCGGATCTGATACCAGCCTGCATCGGGGCGGCCGAGCTTGTATTCCTGGCGAATCTTGTGCGGGAACTGCATGGCGTGAAAGCGCGTCCACAAGTTGCGCCCTTCGTCCAGCACGGCCCGGGCCTCAGGTGAAAAAGTCTTGCCCTGCATGTGGCGGACCATGAAGTTGCTTTCGAACCGGCCTTGCGCGCCCACCTCGCGCTCGGTAAAAGGAATGAAGTGGTTGATCAGGCTCCAGTCACAGTCGTTCCAGCGCAGCCCATCGGCCCCGGCGGTGAGGTTGCTGCCGTTGAACAGCATCCAGATGAGACAGTCAAATTTGAACTCCCCGGTCAGCGGCTGCGATGGTTGCAGGAACTGATCACGGTCGTTGAGCCATGTCGGCTTGATGAGGCGGCGGACGCTGAAGACGATGGCGGCTTGCCAGAGATTATCGGCGTTTACGAAAAACCCGCGCGCACTGCTGAATCCCGACGAAAATACGAATGTATCTCGAACTGCATGCTGGAAATCATTGCCGCCACAATTCAGCCAAGCAACTGCGTCGTTGGACCAACGGGTACCCCTTAAGTCCTTGGTCGCCGTCGCGGGGTCAATGGCATTCTTCAGCGGGACGACTGCATGGGTATTGGCACGGGGTCTCGCAACCCAATCGGTCAGCAGCGGCTTCTCGTCGTAGTTGAGGAAAGTCTGCCTCCCGATGATGTTACCCGCGTCATCCAGCACATTTGTGGTCACATCGCCAACGCTGTCGTTCTCAGCTGTGTCCCAGATTAAGAACCCAATCGGATAGTTGCCTTTCAGTCCGTCGAACAGGCGGCTGTGAAAAACGAAGCCACCTAGATAACGAGCGCTCCAGATGTCACGAAACCGATCGAGCGTTGGCGTACTGACGTATTTCAGCTTACTGAACATCGCGAGTATGGCCGTCGGGAGTTCTCGATCAATGCGAGCGACGAACTGCATGAAGAGTTCGTTTGCGGCCTTTCCGTAATCGGCCATGCCTGCCTTGCCGAAGAGCGTCTTTGTCACACCCGGCTTGCTGTTTCCCACAACGTCGGCAGCGGTGTTTCCACCGCTTGTAACTTCAGCATACGGCGGGTTGATCAGCACCAGAATCGGCTTCGCACCCTCCACCCCCGCCTTTACATCGGCAATCGCGCGGCGCAGGGCCATCGGCACCTTTTTCGACAGGCTATAATCGATCTCGCCGAAATCGGTGACGTCGTCGTTGAGGTAATCGTACTGGAAAATCTCCGCACCGGGAAACAGGCCGCGGGCCCGGATATTGTCGATGTCTGGCTGGTCCAGCGTGGACATAAACAGGTTGCGCGGGTTGCTGTGCGACAGTTCCAGATTGCCGACACCGCAACACATATCCCAGATGATGTATTTTTCCTGCCAACCTTTGCCCAGCGTCGCGGTCAGTAGGTCATAGGCTTTGTCAACGATGTGCGGCGGGGTGTAATAGGCACCCTTGAACTTCTGCTCGTCAATCGGCAGCAGCATGTCACGCCGTTCCAGCAGATAGTGCCGGTGCTTCGTTTCGGGCGGACGGTGATAAATGCGCCAGAAATTGCGATAGCCACGCTGGCTGGCAAGGTCATAGGTCTTGCCTTTCAGCACAAACACCGGCTTGCCGCCATCATAGAGCAGCCGCGCCGAAAGGTTGGTCATCGCGGCATTGTCACCATCGTGCATGATATCGGCAAAGAACAGTTCCGCAAAATCGCCGTCGCTGGGCACCGAAATTTCCTGCCCGATCATCTCCACCCATTTGTTGAACACCTGCCGCAGATTGTCGGGCGTGATCGGGGTGCGGATGATGCGCCCTTCCTGAATCGCGGCCTTGACCGTGGCGATGAATTCGCGCTCGTCCGCAGTAATCGAATAGGTGGTGAAATGCCCTTCGATATGGGCCGCCACCTGGGCGATGCAGGCCTTGCCGACGGCAGAGGCAGCTGCGGGCCAGGCGATGGTTTCATCGACGAGCACCGGGCGGGCACGCTCGGTTTCAAGCAGCGCCGCCTTGTCGCGGTCTACCACGCCAAGGAAGGCCGGGATCGGCTTGCCGACCAGATGCGCCTGCCGGACGTAGAACAGCAGCTGAGCGAACATCGCGGCAACTGGCTTGGGATCTAATTTCGCTTCGAACCAGATCGCTTCGGTCTCAATATCGACCTGGCCTTTTGAAACGTTCTTCAGGCCCAGCGCGCGGACGTAGGCGTCTTTAACCACCTCCTCGGTGCGGGCCTTGGACAGGGCTTGCGCCAAAGTCATGAAATCATAACGCCCCCAAGCATCGGCTCTGAAATAATAGTCCAGACCTTACGGTCGGAATGCAACCAGCGATACCAAAATCCAGGGCTGTCTTTCCACAAGGCTTGCGTTCGTTGTCGCCCTACCCACTCCCCATTTTCCTACACGCCCGTCACCTGCTACATTCGCATCGGCTCTTTGAACCCGTGAACCACGCGATCATGACCGGAACGCCTAGCGAATAGGCGCTCTGTGGATGAACTTTATCAAATTTCGCGCTCTGTTACGCTGCGACTCGGACAAGTGGCCGCGAATCAGGCAGTGGCGAAGGCCTCCACCGGCAGCGCCATTACCGCCTCCGCCCCGCCTTCGATCTTGCGGCGCAGCGCGCCGACATCCGGGGTGAAGCGTTCGCCGAAGTAGCGCGCGGTGACCAATTTGGTTTCGTAAAACGCTTTGTCCTCGGTCCCCGCCGCCAGCGCCGCGCTCGCCACGGTGCCAGCCTTCAACCACATCAGCCCCAGCGCGACGATGCCCATCATGTGCATGTAATGGTGCGCGCCCGCGCCCACATTGTTGGGATT
>JANNNC010000148.1:0-52807 GCA_031398335.1 Massilia sp. | reverse complement strand
GGTCCCCGGCGAGGCGAACCCGGTCGTCGTCGCGCAACCCGTTCGGGCCGGGACGGTCCAGGTTCCGGACGTTGATGACGTTGGAGATCTCGTCGATTTCCGTCTTCGGCGCGACGTCGGGCTTCTCCTCGACGATCTTGGCGCTCTTCGCGATCTGGACGTCCGCGTCCGGCTAGGCGTGCAGCGCGCGCAGAATATCGCGGCGATGCTGGCCAGGACCGGCATTGCCCATGCTTTCAGCACCGATACCCGCCGCACGCGCCAGACCGCGGCGCCACTGGCACAGCAAAACGGCCTGACGGTCGCGCTGTACGATCCGAAGACGCCGCAGGCGCTGGTGACCAAGGTGAGAACCTTGACGGGCCCGGTGCTCGTCGTCGGCCACTCGAACACGCTGCCGGACCTGGTGCGCCTGTTCGGCGGCCAGCCGGGGCTGGATATCGCCGACAACGAATACGACCGCCTCTACCAGCTGATCCCCGGCCCGAATGCGACCGTCGTCACCGTGCTGTTTACGTCCCTGCCGCCGACCGGCGCCGCGCCCTGATCTCAGAGCGTCCGTTCGAGGCCGATGCGGATGCTGGCCATGCCTTCCCAGGCCTGCATCCGGGTGACGACCGTGCCATCGGACGCGCGGTAGACGGTGCCGGCCTGCAGGCTGCGGCCCAGCGCATTGGCCACGCTCACCCGCGCGCGCCACTGCCCGTCGAGCTTGCGCGTCCAGTACAGGTCCAGCTGCGCCGTGCGGCCGAGGACCCTGGTGACGCCGTCAAGCGAGCGGCTGGCTGCGCCACCGCGCACATTCAGGTTCGCGCCCGCGCTCCACACGGCGCCGCCGCGGTAGTCGATGCCGGCGTTGATCGTAAACGGCACCTGCTGGGTGAGCGTGTTGTCGGGACCGGGCACGTTCCGTACGCGCGACCAGTTGCGCCCGCCATTCATGCGTAAATCAAACGCCATGCCGGCCAGTTTTATTCGCGACTTCAGGTCGACCTCGATGCCGGCCATGTCTGCCTCGCCGTTGTTCAGCGGCCGCGTGACCCACGTGGCACCGTCGCGGTACAGCTGCTGCGTCGTCACATCGGAGATGCGCCTGGCGTAAGCCGAGAGCGTCAACGCGCCCTCCTTGCCCAGCGGGCGCTCCCAGGCGAGGTCCAGTCCCCAGCTCAGTTCCGGGCGCAGGGCCGGATTGCCCTCGACGTCGGGATTGGCCGGGCTGTTGTTGTTGTTGATCGTGTAGCGGCGCGGGACCAGGTTGCTGGTCAAGGGCGCTTTATAGGTGCGCGCCAGCGCCAGACGCAGCTGGTGTTTCGCGGGCAGCTTCCACAGCAATTGCAGGATCGGGCTGGCCACGCCGCTGGAGGTGGCCACGCGCGCCAGGTCGGCGCCGTCGGTGCCGGTGCGCAGGCCTTCCCAGCGGATGCCCGCATAGCCTTCGAAGGCATCGGACATGGTCCACTCGTCCTGGGCGAACAGCGCCACGCGCTCGACCCGCGCCGTGTAGTCCTGCAGGCGCGCCGCGCCGGGTGTGCCAGGCACGGTATCTTGTTGATTGCGGTGCTCGCCGCGCGTGGTCCAGCTGGCATCCCAGCCGATGCCCAGGCTGTGCGCGGCGCCAAACGGCACCCGGTACTTGCCGTTCAGGCTGGCGGTGCGCTCGTCCGCGCCGGATGCCACCGCGCGCGCCAGGCCGGGCGTGCGGTCCGGCCGGATCCCGCGGAACAGGTAATCGCCGCGGCGCCGGCTCGCATCCACCACGCCCTTGACGCTCAGCTTGCCGGCGCCTGGGAAGCGGTGCGCGCATGCGAGGTCGCTGCGCAGGCTGGCCGTGCGCGCGCCCAGCCTGGCGTCGCTGTCGGGATAGGCGCTCGGTTCGCCCAGCAGTGTCTCTTCACGCTCGTCGATCCTGCCCTGGGTGCGCACCAGGCCGGCGAGCGTGTTCCAGTCCAGGGTGTCGCCATTGTCGAAGGTCCAGTTCAGGCGCGGCCCGAAGTTGAGGCGGGTATTGCGGCCCAGGCCGTTTTCGATGAAGCGGCGCGCCGCAATCGGGCCGTCCGGCGCGTCGATCGTCTCGATGGTCTCGATGGTCCGTATGCTGTCGATGCGCACGCTGCGATCGACCGTAGCGGCCAGGACCCAGGCCAGGTTGCCGCGCTTGCCGCTGGCCTGGGTCGAGGCCGACGGGCTCCACTCGCCGCGCTGGTAGCCGCTGGCCAGCTTGTCTTCGCGCCGCGCACTGACGGCGCGTTTGCGCAGCACGATATTGATGCTGCCGGCCACCGCCTGCGCGCTGCGGTCGGCCGTCGGGCTGCGCGCGATCTCGATGCGTTCGACCAGTTCGGGCGCGATCGCATCGACCGTAAACCCCTGCGCCACCGGTTCGCCGTCGACCAGGACCTGCGTGTAGCCGGTGCCGAGCCCGCGCATGCGCACCTCGCTGCCGACGACCGCGACACCGCCCTGGCGCCTGAGCACATCGGCCAAATTGGCATCGCCATAGGCGGCGATCTCGGCACGCCCGACCACGCGCCTGGCGGCGGCCCCGGGCGGTTCGGCCGCGCCCCTGACTTCGACGCGCGCCGGCGGCATCGGCCCCTCCTGCGCAGCGGCATACGGCAACGGGAACAGTAACAGGAGCAAACGTTTCATGGATCGATCGCGCAAGTGAGCAAGTCAAGCAAGTGAGACAGGGTGTCCGATTCTAGGGGCCGCCATCGACGCGGCGGACGCCGTGTGACGAAGCGCCGCCGGCGTGTGACGAGCGCCCCAAACGCCCTGTTTTTACGCTTGCCGGCGCTGCTATACTCGGCGCACCATGAACCAACAGCAATGCAAGACCGCGCGCACGATTGCCAGTCACGTCGCCTTCTGGACGGCGCTGTGCGCCGCCGGCGCGCTCGGTGTCTACGCCGACCGCATCCATCTCGGGCGCGCAGCAGACTACGCCATCATCCTGCGCGAATGGTGGGTCGGACACCTGCCGGTGATGGCATTGAGCAGCGCGCTCAGCCTCGTGCTGGTACGTCGCCCTGCCCTCTTCCTCGAGCGCCGCACCACGCTGCGCGTGTATGCCGGCCTGGTGCTGGTGTTCCTGCCGCTCGAATGGTTTTTCCTCGCCTGTGCCGACGTGCTGCTGGGCGGCGAGGTGCTCACGCCCGGCGCCGGCTGGAACGAACTGAAGAACATGCCGAAACTGGGCTGGTTCACCGAGACGGCGTGGATGACCGGCACCTTCATCGCCATGGTCGCCATCGGCAACCACCGCGAGGCGCGCGCCCGCAGCGAAGCGTTTAATAAAGCCCAAGCGGAAAACCTGAACCTGCACCTGGCCCTGGAACAGCAACGCATGCTGGCCCTGCGCGCCCAGTTGGAACCGCATTTCATCTTCAATGCCCTGAACGCCATCAGCGCCCTGGTGCGCATCGGCGACAAGCCCGATGCGCTGGCCGGCATCGGGCGCCTGTCCGACCTGCTGCGCTATGCCTTGTCCGCCACCCAGCGCGAACACGCGACCATCGACGACGAACTCGGTTTCGTGCGCGACTACCTGGCCCTGCAGCGCCTGCGCTACGGCGAGCGCCTGCGCATCCGCATCGACGGCGACGACGCGCACGTGCGGCGCAGCGAATGCCCGCCCCTGCTGCTCCAGCCCCTGATCGAGAACGCGCTGCGCCATGACCTCGATTGCCACGACGGGGCCGGCGACATCCGCCTGTCGTTCGAGCGCACCGCCGACGAACTCCTGATCCGCGTGATGAACCCGGTCAGCGAGTGGAGTTCGCCCAATCCCGGTACCGGCCTGGGCCTGGCCAATACGCGGGCACGCCTGGCGCTGCTCGACCCGCGCGCCTCGCTGCGCACCGAACGGCTGCAAGGCGTCTTCATGGCCCAGATCAGCCTGCCGCTGGTGCTGCGTGACTGAGGCCGTGGCGCTGCGTTACGCCATCGTCGACGACGAAGAACCGGGGCGAACGAACCTGCGCCTGGCGATGGAGGCGCACCCCGGGTGGCAGCTGGCCGCGCAATGCGACGGCGCCGCCAGTGCCCGCGCAGCGCTGGCCGCCGGCCGCATCGACCTGCTCTTCCTCGACATCCAGATGCCGCGCGAATCGGGCTTGCTGCTGGCGCGCGAACTGGGGCGCATGACGGAACCACCGCTGGTCGTGTTCGTCACCGCCCACAGCACGCACGCAATCGAGGCCTTCGAGGTGCACGCGCTCGACTACCTGCTGAAACCGCTGAGCGACGCGCGCCTGGCCCAGGCCGTCGAACGCGCGGCGCTGCTGCTGGCCGGGCGCCAGCGCGGCGCTTACGGCAGCGCCCTGCGCGCCTATGCCGAGGGGCCGGCCTACCTGGACCAGGTCAGCGTGCGTTCGGTGGGACGGATCGACCAGGTGCAGGTGGCCGACATCCTCTGGATCGAGGCGCAAGGCAATTACGTGGCCCTGCATACGGCGGCCGGGTCGCCCCTGCACCGGGTGGCGCTGAGCCGGCTGGAGACGCACCTGGACCCGGCCCACTTCCTGCGCGTGCACCGCAGCGCCATCGTGCGGCGCACGCAGGCGGTGGGTTTGCGGGTGGCGGGGGATGGGAGTTATCTGCTGCGCCTGCGCGCCGGGTACGAGGTGCCGGTCAGCGAACGCTATGTCGCCGCGACGCGTGAGTTGCTCTTGTAGGGTGCCCACCCTACAAGAGCTGGGCCTGAATTACGGCGCCACGTTCGTGCGCAGCACCGGATACAGATTTAAACGCTCGTCCCACGACGCGTGGCGGCGCGCGAAGAATTCGAGGCGGGCGTGCGCGTTCCTGGCAAACGCCGGGTCGCTCTCGACGCGGCGCTTGAATTCGGCGGCCAGCGCCGGGTTGGCCGCCATCTGCTCGCGCGCGACGTCTTCGGCAACATACTCTTCCATGTATTCCTTGCGCTCGAAGGCGTTGTTGAACATGCCCCAGGCCAGCAGCGAATCGGGCGCCTGCGGTTCCAGCATCGCCATCACCAGGCGCGCCTTGGGCTGGGCGATCGGCACGAACAGGGCGCCGCGGCCGACATCGCGCGTCTCGCTCTTCCAGCTGCCCTCGACCGCCAGGCGCTGGTGGGATTCGAACGAGCCGGCTGCGAAGTTCGCCTTGGCGGCGCGGAAGGTCTCGCCGGCGAAGCCCATCAACGGTTTTTCCAGTTTGCGGAAGGCGATGCCGTGCTGGCGTAGTTTCGCCCCCACCAGCGCCGCGTGGGCGGCCGGGACCAGGTAGCCGGCGCGCGGCGCGGCCACTTCCAGGTCGGCCACGACATGCTCGCGCAGCGGTACGCGCCAGACCTGCGGCCGGCTTTCGTCGTAGCGCGTCATGAGGATGCCCGAGACGTCCGATTGCGTGCGCGTGTATTCGTAGCCGTTGAAGTCGACCATGGTCGAGGTGTCCAGGGTTTTATAGGTCAGCGCCACCGGCGTGCCGGCCAGGCGCGCGGCGCGGGCGTCGGCGGCGGCGGCGGCGATCTGCCACGCTTTGCCGTTTTTCGCCACCTGCTCGAGCACCGAGATCACGCTGTTGTGGGTGATGCGCACGCGCGTCGGGTAGTCTTTCCAGGCGTGGGTCTCGACCAGCATCGTCATGCGGTTACGCAGCGGGAAGTAGCCGGTCGAAAAGCGCGGGTCGGACACGCCATCGACAAAGCCCGATTGCGGATCGTCCGTCTTAACAAACGACATGTAGTAGGACTGCGGGGTCGAGCCGAGTTTGGCGATGTCGGCGATCACGTTGGCGCGCAGCGCCAGGCCGGCCTTGCGCAATTCCGGGTCGCCCGAGTACACCGGCTCGACCTGGATCGAGACGTCATGCTGGAACTTGGCGCCGTTGGTCACGTGCAGGTCGACATAGGTGAGCGGATCCCAGGCGTTCACCAGGTTCAGCATGGCCTGCATTTCGGGCGCGTCGGCTTTCACGTAATCTCGGTTCAAATTGAAATTCTGGGCCGTCGTGCGCCAGCCCATTTCGACCGGGCCGCGCTGGTTCGGACGGTTCCACTGCTGGAAGCGCTCATGGCCGTCGACGTTGAACACCGGGACGAAGAGCAGCACCTGTTTATCCAGCGCGCCTTTGGCCAGGCGACCTTCCAGCACGGCGCGCAGCGCCAGGAAGCCGGCGTCCTTGCCGTCGATCTCGCCGGCGTGGATGCCGCCCTGGATCAGGGTGACGGGGATGCCCTGCTTGCTGGCCGCCTGCGGCGTGAAGGCGCCACTGCGCGTCGCCACCAGCGCCAGCATCGGCCGGTCTTCCGGGCTGCGTCCGAACTCGATGCATCTCACTTGCTTCGGGTAGGCTTTCGCAAACGCAGCGCACAGCTTGACGACTTCGTCGTAGCGGCCGGTGGCCTTGAAGCCGGAGCGCTCCGAGACGGTCGTCAGATCGGAAGCGGCCGCATTGGCAAGGGCGGACAGGGGCAAGGTGGTCAGGAGCGCAAACAGTAACGCAGAACGAATCATCGGGAAGCTCCGGCAAGTGAAAGGGCAAAGCGGAAAATTATAGTCGGGTTTGCGCTGCCCGAGACGAGCGCTTTGGCGGTCGAAAAAAAAGCGCCACCCGAAGGTGGCGCCTGGTCGTAGGCGGGAACAGCGCAGCGTGCTTACCTGGCCCTGGTGTGAATCGCGATCTGCGCCACCTTCGGACGCAGCAGGGTGCCCGACGTGATCGTCATCGCCTGCGCCGAGGTGCGCGACTGGGGCGGGCAGATGCCCGTGCTGCGGTAGCTCAGTGCGCTCGAGAGCAGCCCTTCGCTGGTGTCGCCCAGTTCGCGCGTCAGGTCGTCGGCCACGGCGCAGGTCGGCGCGAGGCCGTCGCCGTAGTCGCCGAAGCCCTTGGCGTTCACGCCCTGGAACTCGATCGAGAAATACGTCGTTCCGCAGTTCGGCACCGGGGTAAAACCATATGGCTTGCCGCAGGTCTGGGCGCCGATGATGTCGACCCGGACGTCGATGCCGCGCAGCGCGTTGATCACCGCTTCGCTCGCCGAGCAGGTGCCGTCGGTAGTCAGGACGGTGACGCGGCTCAGGTTCAGGGACGGCAGCGCCGTTCCCTTGTCCACCGTGCCCGCACCCGCCGCGAAGCCATAGGCGGTCGGCGAGAACAGGATGGTGTCGGACGGGTCGGTCTTGATCTTGTCGTTGAACTGCAGGCGCTCGAACACCTTGCCCGAAGAGGCCGGGCCGGCAATCATGTAGCCCAGCTGGGCCGCGATGTGGAGCAGGCCGCCGCCGTTGTAGCGCAAGTCCAGCACCAGGTCGGTGACGCCGGCCGTTTTCAGCGTGTTGAACGCATCGATCAGCTGGCGCTCGGCCACCGCGTTGTGGTTCTCGAAGCTCAGGTAGCCGACCTTGCCGGTCGGGGTGTCGATCACCTTCGTGTTCTTCACCGACAGCGCCGTGACGTCCTGCGCCAGCATCGATACCGCCACGGTCTGGGTGCCGCGCCGCAGGCTGAAGCTGTGCGACGCGTTGACCGTGTCCGGGAACAGCGCGGCATTGATCTTGTCGACCGATGCCTGGTCGGTCGCGTTGACGAAGTCGACGCCGTCGACCATCGTCAGTTGGTCGCCGCGGCGCAGGCCGGCGGCGGCCGCCGGCGAGCCCGGCTCGACGATCGCGACGGTCAAGGAACGCGGTGCGGTCGTGCTGCCGCTGCTCCAGGTCACGCCATAGCCCAGTTCGATGCCCGAATTGGTCAGCTTGTCCCACTCTTCGGTCTTGTAGATAAAGTGGAACTGGTCCTTCGGCGAGCCCGATGCCGTCAGGGCCGGCGTCTTGAGCTTGTTGAAGTAATCGACCGGACTGGTGAAATCGGCCATCCTGATATCCGTCGGGATTTCCTTGTACCAGAGGTAGTTCTGGTGGGTCCAGGCGCGCAGGAAGGTCAGTTCGTCGCGCAGGGTGCCCTGCTTGTCCGGATAAGGCTTGCCGCTGTACGGATCGGTACCGGTCCGCGGTTTGGCACACATGTTCCAGTAGCTGCCGAAGGCATCGCCCAGGGTCGTGACGTCCGGCTCCGCCCCGCTCGGCGTGGCGGACACGGCAGGCGGGTTCGAGACGGCGCCGGGAGAACCGCCACCGCCGCCGCAGGCGGCCAGCGTCGAAGCAAGGGCAAGGGCGCCGCCCACCAGGCGCAGTGGCGGGAGGACGCAGCCGAATCGGGAAGTCGATTTCATGAGCAATGGTTCTCGGACAATTTGAGAGAAAAAGGTTATGCCAAGCCTGCTCGTTTGGGAAGACGCGCTGGGCGCGAATTTTAAACTTTTTTCAAAATAAATTTTCGATACCACCAAACAACAACGCCAGGACCGGCTTGGGGCCGGGCCTGGCGCAGAGGGCCATGCGGGGTGGGTAATCAGGCTGCGTGGGTGATTCCCGCCGGATTGTGGAACGCTGACAACAGTTGGGCTTCCTTGGCCTTGGCGGTGACCAGGTGGCGCTCCTTCACGTGGCCGTAACCGCGGATGTCTTCCGGAATGCTGGCGATCGCCACAGCGTGCGCCAGGTTCTCGTTCGACAGTTTCGGCAACAGGCTTGCCACCGTCTCGCAGTACTGCTTGATGAGAGCACGTTCGGTCTTGCGCTCGGCGGTATAGCCGAACACGTCGAACGGCGTGCCGCGCAGGCCTTTCAGTTTGGCCAGCACGCCAAACGCTGTCAACATCCACGAACCGAATTCCTGCTTCACGGCGCGGCCTTCCTTGTCGTGCTTGGCCAGCAGCGGCGGCGCCAGGTGGTATTTGATTTTAAAATCGCCTTCGAACATGTTGGCGATCTTTTCCTTGAAGGCCGGGTCGGTATGCAGGCGCGCCACTTCGTACTCGTCCTTATAGGCCATCAGCTTGTAGAAGTAGCGGGCCACGGCCTCGGTGAGGCGCGTACCTTTACCCAGCTTCGCTTCCTCGGCGCGCACCTGGTCGACAAAGGTCTTGTACTGCGCCGCGTAGCTGGCGTTCTGGTAGGCGGTCAGCAGTTCGATGCGGCGGTTCACCACATCGTCCAGGGTCTGGGCGCGCTTGAACTCGACCACCTTGCCCGGGGTCGTGACACGCTTCACCGACGCCAGGTCGTGCGCGGCGGTGCGGCCCCAGTTGAAGGCGGCTTTATTGAACGGCACCGAGACGCCATTGAGTTCAATCGCGCGCATCAGGGACGCTTGCGTCAGCGGCACGCGGCCCTTCTGGAAAGCGTAGCCGAGCATGAACATGTTGGTCGCGATCGCGTCGCCCATCAGGGTGGTCGCCATCTGGCCGGCGTCGACGAAGTCCACGTTCCCGGCGCCGCACGCAAGCTCGATGGCGGCGCGCGAGCCTTCGGCCGGGAACTGCCATTCCGGATTCTTGACGAAGGCTGCGGTGGTCGAGCCGGTGCCGTTGACGGCGGCCCAGGTACGGCCTTCTCCCATGCGGCTCAAGGCATCGCGGCTGGCGGCGACGATCTGGTCGCAGCCGATCACGAGGTCGGCGCTGCCGGTGCCGACGCGGGTCGAGTGCAGGTCGGCCTGGAATTGGGCCAGGCGTACGTGCGACATCACCGGGCCGCCCTTCTGGGCCAGGCCGCTCTGGTCGAGCACGATGGCGCCTTTACCCTCGACGTGGGCGGCCACGGCCAGGATCTGGCCGACGGTGACGACACCGGTGCCGCCGACGCCGGCGACCAGGATGCCGAACGGCGCATCGATCCGCGGGATGACCGGCTCAGGCAGCGCCGGCGGCGCGTTGTCGGTGGCGACCGCTGCCTTCTTCGGCTTTTTCAGCCCGCCGCCTTCCACCGTGACGAACGATGGACAGAAACCGGAGACGCACGAGAAATCCTTGTTGCAGGACGACTGGTTGATCTGGCGCTTGCGGCCCAGTTCCGTTTCCAGCGGCTCCACCGACAGGCAGTTCGACTGCACCGAGCAGTCGCCGCAGCCTTCGCACACGGCCTCGTTGATGACGGCGCGTTTCGCCGGGTCGGGGAATTCGCCCTTTTTCCGGCGCCGGCGCTTTTCCGACGCACAGGTCTGGTCGTAGATGACGGCAGTGACGCCCGGCAGTTCGCGCAATTGCTTTTGCACGTCCATCAGCTCGGAACGGTGGTGCACGGTGACGCCCGGGGCCCAGGCGTAGTCGCTCGGGTATTTTTCCGGTTCGTCGGTGACGACCATGATCGGACCCACGCCTTCGGCCGCGATCTGGCGGCTGATCATGCCCGGATCGAGCGGACCGTCGACGTTCTGGCCGCCGGTCATGGCGACGGCATCGTTGTACAAAATTTTATAGGTGATGTTCACCTTGGCGGCCACCGCCGCGCGGATTGCCAGGATGCCCGAGTGGAAATAGGTACCGTCGCCCAGGTTCACGAACACGTGCTTTTCGCTGGTAAACGGTGACTGGCCGATCCAGGTCGTGCCTTCGGCGCCCATGTGGGTGAACGTCGAGGTTTCGCGGTCCATCCACAGCACCATGTAGTGGCAGCCGATGCCGGCCATGGCGCGCGAGCCTTCCGGCACTTTCGTCGAACTGTTGTGCGGGCAGCCCGAGCAGAAATACGGGATGCGGTCGGTTTCCGGATTGGCCTTGGCTGGAATGTTTTTCAGCACCAGCTCCTTGTTTTCCAGGAAGGCGATGCGTTCCTGGACGCGCTCGGCAACCGGATGGCCGGCGCAGTAATGCGAGATGCGCGAGGCAATCGCCCGTGCGATTTGCGCCGGGTTCAGCTCGTAGGTTGCCGGCAGCAGCCAGTCGCCGTGGCCGGTGCGGTTCTTGTTGTGCCATTCGCCGGTGTCGTCGAATTTACCGACCACGCGCGGGCGCTCGCCGTCCGGCAGGTTGTACAGCTCTTCCTTCAGCGCATACTCCATTACCTGGCGCTTTTCTTCGACCACCAGGATCTCGTCCAGGCCGCGCGCGAATTCGTGCACGCCTTCCGATTCGAGCGGCCAGGTCATGCCGACCTTGTACAGGCGCAGGCCGATGTCGCGCGCCGCCTGCTCGTCGATGCCGAGGTCGGCCAGCGCCTGGCGCGTGTCGACATAGCTTTTACCGGCGGTGATGATGCCGATTTTCGGCTGCGGGCTGTCCCAGATGATTTTATTCAGCTTATTCGCACGCGCATACGCCAGCGCCGCATACCACTTGTAGTTACTCATCCGCACTTCCTGGTCCAGCACGGCGTCCGGCCAGCGGATGTTCAGGCCGCCTTCAGGCAGTTCGAAGTCGGTCGGCAGGGTGATCTGCACGCGGTCCGGGTCGAGGTCGACCACGGCGCCGGACTCGATGATGTCGGTCACGCATTTCATCGACACCCACAGGCCGGTATAGCGGCTCATGGCCCAGGCGTGCAAGCCGAAATCGATGTATTCCTGCACCGACGACGGGTACAGCACCGGGATGCCGCAGTGGGTCAGGATGTGGTCCGACTGGTGCGCGGTGGACGAGGATTTCGCCGCGTGGTCGTCGCCGGCCAGCACCAGCACGCCGCCGTTCCTGGCGGAGCCGGCATTGTTGCCGTGTTTAAAAACGTCGCCGCAGCGGTCGACGCCCGGGCCCTTGCCGTACCACATGGCAAACACGCCATCGTAGTTGGCGTCCTTGTACAGATTCGTTTGCTGGGTGCCCCAGACGGCGGTCGCCGCCAGGTCTTCGTTCATGCCAGGGTGGAATTTGACGTGGTGGGCGTCGAGGTGTTTTTTGGCCTTGACCGCGGTCTGGTCGACGGCGGTGACAGGCGAGCCGCGGTAGCCGGTGATGTAGCCGGCCGTGTTCAGGCCGGCTTTTACATCGCGTTCGCGCTGCAGCATCGGCAGGCGGATCAGGGCCTGGGTGCCGGTCATGAAGGCGCGGCCGCGCTCGAGCGTCCACTTGTCGTCGAGCGTGATCTCGTGCTCCGGCTGCGATTCCGGCTGGGATGGTTGCAGCTGGGAGCGGTCGAGGGGTGCGTTCATTGGGCTTGTCTCCGTTGGGGTGGGTGCGCGCTGGTTGTTGTTGTTCGCGCTGCGACGGAGTTGTCTCCTCCGACATCTGCGACAGTATAGTCTTGTGCCTCCGGCATTAAATACCAATCAATTCCCCCCGCCAGAGCAGTTGCGCAATAAAATTGCGGGTCTGGACCGAACTAGGGAAATTTATGTCAAAGATAGAATTGGACAAAACCGACCGCAAGATCCTGGAGATTTTGCAGGCCGATGGCCGCCTGTCGAACCAGGATGTGGCCGAGCGCGTCAACCTGTCGCCCTCCCCCTGCCTGCGCCGCATCAAGCGTCTCGAAGAAGCCGGCGTCATCCGCCAGTACGTGGCGCTGGTCGACCCGGACAAGATCGGCCTGGGCTTGCTGGCCTACGTGAACGTGCGCCTGGAAAAGCATAGCGAAGGCCCCGCCAACTCGCGCGTGCCGGCCACCTCCCCGCGCTTCGAGTTCGCGCAGGCGGTGGCGGCCTGGCCGGAAGTGGTGGCCTGCTATGCGATGACGGGGGAGATGGATTTCCTGCTGCGCGTCCACGTCGAGGACATGGACCATTTTTCGCGCTTCATGATGGCGACCTTGTTGCGCCATCCGTCGGTGCTGGACGTGAAATCGAGTTTTGCGTTGCAGAGGATCAAAGAGACGACGGCGCTGCCGATTGGGGAAGTGGGACGGTAACTGCAACGTTGTCGTCAGCTATTTACCCGTCGAGAAATCGGCACTGACCTGAGCGTGGGCGGGGAACTCGCCCACGCTACGGGTCTAATCACGCTTGCGGGGTGTGAACCATTTCACGGCGGCGCGGGCGTTGGCTTTCACCGTGTAATCGATCACCGCAAACTGCTCCTCCAATGCTTCGCGCATGACGCTGCCGGGACTTGGCGGCGGCAGGTGCAGATACGCATCCGCCTCCCCGTACTCGCGCTTGATCTCCATGCCGGCCTTCTTGGCAATGTGCATCATCGTGCGGTTGCTCGACAAACACTGCATGTACAGCGTATCGATATCGACATTCCGGCAATGCATGGCCGCGCGTTCGAACAGGCGCGAACCGACGCCCTGCCCGCGTGCCGATTTCGATACCGACACGCCAAACTCCGCCACGCGTGCCTTGGCAGTGGCGCCAGGCTTGCCTGGCTCCGGCGGCGCGAAAGCCAGGTGGCCGACGCCAACCAGCTGAAACACGCGGCTGACCACGCCGAACACGATGTCGCGCGAAAAATCGATCTTCTCGACATAGGCGTGAACCTGCGCGTCCGGCAGCACGGTGCCGAAGCGCAGCAAACGGTCGGCGTCGTCGAGCGCGAGAAAATGCTTGAGCATGCGGCGGCGATCACGCTTGCTGAGCGCCTTGACCCACACCGCAGGGCGCTCGCCCCGGCCAGCCAGGCTGGCCAACCAGTTGCTTATCGAATTGTCACGCATGTCGCTGTCCGTTATTGTGCACTGCACCATCAGTGACATTGTAACGGAATGGCGCTCAGGCGGCGCCGCGGACGCGAGCGCGTCAGGACCCGTGCGGCAAGGGCGGCAGCTCGGGCACGGCATCGCCGCCCCAGTGCGCGTTCGGGCTGATCATGAACGTGCCCTTGCCGGCCTGCTTGGCGGCGTACATCGCCTGGTCGGCATCGGCCAGCAGGGCGGCCGCGCCCCATTCGGCGCCGGCGCGGCCGCGCGCGCTGGCGATGCCGATGCTGGCCGAGATCGAGACCCGGTTGCCGTCGGCCTCCTTGATGCCTTCGATCTGGTCCAGCACCAGGCGGGCGATGCGCAGCGCGCCCTCGGACTGGCTGACGCCCTCGAGCATGACGACGAATTCGTCGCCGCCCGGGCGCGCCAGCACGTCTTCGGCGCGCAGCACTTTTTGCACGCGGCGCGCGACCAGCTGCAGCACCAGGTCGCCGGTGGCATGGCCCCAGGTGTCGTTCACGGCTTTAAAACCGTCGAGGTCGATGAACATCGCCACCACCACGCTGTCGCGCCGCGCGGCGCGCACCAGGGCCAGTTCCAGCAGGCGCGTCAGCTGGCCATAGTTGATCAATCCGGTCAGGCTGTCGTGCTGGGCCAGGCGCGCCAGCTTGGCCGATTGCTCTTCCAGTTCGGCGGTGCGCTCGGCCACGCGGTGTTCAAGGGTGTCGTTGGCGGCGGACAGGCGGCGGTTGACGTCGTTGATGATGCGGTAGCTGCGGCGCAGGCGCCAGCCGGCATAGGCGAGCAAGGCCAGCAGCAGGATCGAATAGGCGAACAGGAAGCCGCGGTAGCGCTGGCGCTCGAGTACCTCGGCCTGGAACGAGCGGTCGAGTTCGCGTCCCAGGCGCGCCATCGCTTCGCCGGTGTCGAGGGCGGCAATCCGGGCTTCGACCTCGTTTTCGCGCGGACGGTTGGTCAGAATGGTGCGGGTATCGCGCGCCAGGGCGTCGATCTGCTCGTTGACGGCCAGCGAGAAGCGCTCTTTCTGCGCCTCCACTTGCGCCAGGTTGCTTTCGATGCGGCGCGCCAGCGCAGGGGTTGGCGCCAGGTTGTAGCGCAGCGTGTCGGCCAATAAATCGTTGAGCAGCAGATCGAGGCGCACCACGACGCGGCCCGGCGCCAGCGCGCCTTCGATCCCGCCCAGCTCCGTTTTGAGGTCGGCCAGCGCCGGCGGCAGCGACAGCAACGCTGCGCGCAGCGGCGGGTTCAGGGTGCGGAACTGCGCCACCAGCTCGGTCTTGGTGCGCAGCGAGGCCACCAGCGCCGCATGCGCCTGGCGCGCGCCGCGTCCGCGCGCCATCGGCAGCGCCTCGGCCAGGCGCGCGGTCAATTCGTTCATCTGCGGCAGCGGTGCGGCCAGGCGCACGTCGGCCACGTTGCTGCCGATGTGGGCGCGCAGTAAATTGGTATCCCATTCGGCGTCGATCTGCTGCAGTTCGTGCAGGTCGAACGTCACGCGGTTCTGGGTATCGACGTCGACGCCCGTGGTGCGCGTGTAGAGAAAGGCCAGCAGGGCGACCAGCGCCAGCGCGGCCGTGGCGCCGTAACGCAGGCGCTGGCGCGGCCCCATCGCCTCGAGGCGTCGCATCAGGACCGCGAAGACCCTGTCGGTCTGTTGTAACAATCTTCTCATGGTTGAAGCAGCATAGCAAAACTGCCATGCAGACCCCCGCACATGGTACGTCTTGTAACAATTACGGCGGCCGGCGGTTGGCGGGACGCGCAGCCGGCCATCAGTCCGGTTCGGCCATCCACCGGGCAAGCGCGGCCACGCGCGCGCGGTGGACGGCGCCGGGGATCTGCGCCTTGTTCGCGCCGCAGCCGGCCGCCACCGCACCAGCGTTGACGGCGCGCGCCACGTCCAGCGCGCCCGACAGGTACGTGCGCTGCGGATAGTCGGCGGTAGGCGCATCGCATTCGCAGGCCAGCAGCATGTCGACGAAGCGCGCCGGCTTGCGAAAGCCGTCGCAGCGCTCGAACAGGGAAACCAGGCCATCGGCGTCCAGCTCGAACGCGCGCGCAAGCGTGCCCTGCTCGCGCGCCGTCATGGAGGCCAGGTCGCGGCAATCGTTCGGCACTTTCAAACGCTGGCTGACGGCGCCGATGGCCTCGTATTTGCCAAGGCCCTGCATGAGCGCGGCGAAGCGCACCGCCATCGTGTGCCCGGCCGCGGCCGCATCGTCGATCACCCGCAGGAAGTGGACACCGCTGTCCACTTCAGGCTGCCGCGCGTCCCACAAGGCGTCGAGCTCGGGCATGATGCGCGCCAGCGCGCCGCAGTCGCGCAGCACCGCCAGCATGCGCGACGGGTGATGTTCCATCAGCCCCCTCGCCAGCTCCTGCCAGACGCGCTCGGGCACGAGGGCGTCGACCTCGCCCTCGTCGACCATCTTTTTCATGAGACACAGCGTCTCGTCGGCGACCGAAAATTCCGGAAAGCGCGCGGCAAAACGGGCCAGGCGCAGGATGCGCACCGGGTCTTCGGCAAACGCGTCGGAGACGTGGCGGAAGACGCGCGCCTCGACATCGCGGCGGCCGCCGTAGGGGTCGACGATGCTGCCGTCCTCGGCCTGCGCCATGGCGTTGATGGTGAGATCGCGCCTGATTAAATCTTCTTCCAGCGTGACCTCGGGCGCGGTATGGAACACGAAGCCGTGATAGCCGGGCGCGGTCTTGCGCTCGGTGCGCGCGAGGGCGTACTCTTCCTGGGTTGTCGGGTGCAGGAACACCGGAAAATCCTTGCCGACCGGACGAAAGCCGGCCGCCAGCATGGCCTCGGGGGTGGCGCCGACGACGACGTGGTCGCGGTCCTGGACGGGCAAGCCGAGCAGCGCGTCGCGCACGGCGCCGCCGACGACATACGTCTTCATCATGCGCGCGGCAGGTCGGCGTCGTGCAGCGGGGTGGCGTCGTTTTCGGCCATGGCTTCCCGCACCCAGCGCGCCACGGCGGGGTGCTGCAGCATGCGCTCGCAATAGCCCTGCAGCGCCGGCGCCAGCGTCACGCCATAGGTGTTAAACCGCATCACGACCGGCGCATAGAAGGCGTCGGCGACCGAGAATTCGCCGAACAGGAAGCCGCGGTGGCCGAAGCGGGATAAACACTCTTCCCAGATCTCGCAGATGCGGCCGATGTCGGCCTGCGCGCCCGGCGTGCGGCCACGTCCGGGCAACCTGGCCTGGATGTTCATCGACATGTCGTTGCGCAGCGCGCTGAAACCGGAATGCATCTCGGCAGTGATGGAGCGCGCCAGCGCGCGCGCCGCCACGTCCTGCGGCCACAGGTGTTTATCCGGGAACTGCTCGGCCAGGTATTCGCAGATGGCGAGGCTGTCCCAGATCGTCATCTCGCCCGCCAGCAGCACCGGCACGCGGCCGGCGTGCGAATAGGCGGCGATTTTAGCGGCGGTGTCGGGCTGGTCGAGCAGCAGGCGCACTTCGGTGAACGGAATATTGAACGCGACCGCCGCCACCCAGGGCCGCATCGACCACGACGAGATGTTCTTGTTGCCGATGACAAGCGTCAGGCCGGGTTTGCGCGCGTTGTCGAGGGTAGTCGAGAGGGTCGGGTCGAGTTCCGTAGTCTGCATGGCGTTCCTGATGGAGAAGTCGCTGGTTAACGGCCGGCGCGGGTGCGCAGGCGGTCGAGCGGTTCGCTGGGCGCCAGGTAGTGCGGCGCGACCGCTTCGAGCGGGGTGAGCTTGATTCCCAGCGAAGCGGCTGTCAAGTCCTGAACAGCCGGATCGAGCACGTTATCGACCTTCATCGAGTCGAGGTTGTCGCGCGTGAGGATCGGTTCGCCCGGCAGCAGCTCGAAGAAACGCGCCTGCAGCCGCGCCAGGCCGGCGGGCAGCTCGATGATCGGGCGTTCGCAGCCGGCATAGCGTCCGGCCAGGCGCACCAGCTCGGCCAGCGTATAGATGTTTGGCCCACCCAGTTCATAGACCTGGTGTGCCGAATGCGGGTCGCGTAGCGCGTGCAGGAACGCCGTGGCGACGTCGCCCACGTAGACGGGCTGGAAGGCGGCCGAGGCGCCCGCCAGCGGCACCACCGGCAAGCGGCGCTGGAGCTTGGCGAACATGGTGAGAAAGCTGTCGCCCGGGCCGAACACGACCGAGGGACGGAAGATGGTGGCGGCCACCTCCGGGCGGCTGCGCGCGGCCAGTTCGCCGTCGGCTTTCGAGCGGCTGTACATCGAGGGCCCGTCGACGCTCGCGCCGAGCGCGCTCATGTGGAGGTAGCGCGGCACGCCGGCCACCGCGCAGGCCTCGACGATGCGCCGCGGCAGATCGACGTGGGCGCGCCGAAATTCTGGACCGTACGGCTGGCCACGGCTGCTGTGCAGGATGCCGACCAGGTTGATCGCGGCCGTTTTCCCTCGCAGGAGCGCGCGCAGCGTGCTGTCGTCGTGGATGTTGGCCTCGACCACGTCCACGCCCGGCAGGGTCGTCAGGTGGCGCACCCGGTCCGCATGGCGGGTCGGCACCAGGGTCGGGATGCTTTCCTGCGCCAGCAGCGCGACCAGGTGGCTGCCGATGAAACCGGAGCCGCCAAAAACCACCACGTTGGGGTCGCGCATGGCGTCCTCGTAAAAATAGGTCAGCCACCATCATAAACCTGCGCGAGCAGATTGACAGAACTTACATCACGGCAGGCCGGCGCCGCCGGTGCGGGGGGTGATGGTGCCGAGGCGCGCTTTCAGCGACTGCGGGCGCTTCTCGAACAGAGCCGCGTAGTTGGTAGCGTTTGACATCACATTGCGCACATAGGTTCGGGTCTCGGAGAAGGGAATCGTCTCCACGAAAATCGCCCCTTCCATCGGCGTTTCCAGCACGCCGCGCCAGGTACGCGAACGGGCCGGGCCGGCGTTGTAGGCGGCGGTGGCCAGCACCTGCGAGCCGCCATTGTTTTCCAACACCATGTTCATGTAATTGGTGCCGAGCGTGATGTTGGTGCGCAGGTCGTTCAGCATGCTGTGCACGAAATCGGTCAGGCCGATTTTTGCCGCCACCCACTTGCCGGTGGCCGGCATCACCTGCATCAGGCCGGAGGCGCCGACACCGGAGCGGGCGTCGCTGATGAAGCGCGATTCCTGGCGAATCAAGCCATATACCCAGGCCGTGTCGAGCGAGAGGTTTTTCGCCGTCGGCTGCAGGATTTCATTGTGCGGCGCCGGGAAGCGCTGGTTGTAGTCGAGTTCGGTACGGGTGCGCAGCGAGGTTTCCACCATGCGGTCGAGCAGGTCGTGGCGGCGCGCATACTCGGCCGCGGCCAGCAGCTGGCGCTCGCTCATCCCGCGCGTGGCCCAGTTCCATTCGCGGTTGCCTTCGGCGCGCAGGCGCAGTTCATAGAATTTCATGGCCTGGCGCAGCGCCGGCAGCTGGGCCACCCCGTTGACTTCGTCGGGCGTGACCGGCAGCGCGCTCGGCGGAATCGTCACCAGTTGGCCGAGTTCCTCCATGGCGAGCTGGCCATAAAAATTGTTTTGGGTCGCGATGCGGCGGTACAGGGCGTCGGCATCCTCGCGCCGGCCCCCGTTCGCATACGCACGGCCCAGCCAGTAGACCCAGCCCGACTCGTCGCGCAAGGGCGAGGGCATGGCGTCGATGGTGGCGGCCACCTGGCGCCAGTCGCCGCGGCGCAGGGCGATGCGGGCTTTCCACTCGCGCTGGAAATTGGTCAAGGGCGCGCCTTCGGCACGGCGCCAGTAGTCGGATGCTTCCGGCGCCAGCACGATCGAAGCGGCCAGCGCCACGTTCGCCCAGCCGATCGCGCGCTCGTCGGGCATCAGGGCGCTGCTGTTCTTCTCGAGGGCAACCGTCGCCAGTTTCAGGCTGGTGCGCGCCATGCGGCCCAGCGCCACCAAATAAATTTCGTGCTCGACGCGGGTGGCGCCGATGCCGCGCGCCATGGCAACCGCCGGCACGTCGACCGCTTGCGCGGCGCGCGTGTCCGATGTCCCCAAGAGTTGGGCGATGCGGCGCGACGGGCCGGTGGCGCCCATCTCGCCCGCCAGGCGCAGTTGCGCCAGCAATTCTTCCGGCGTCAACAGTCCGGTTTGCGCCAGTTGCGCCATCAGCGCCGCGCAGCCTTCGCCGTAAGCGGGCGGATTGACGAGCAGGGTGCGCGCTTCGTCGACGACCCGTTCGCCGCGTGCGGCGCGGGCCAGCAGCGCATAGCAGCGCACTTGCAGGTCGTCGCTGCGCGCCGCTTGCGCCAGTTCGCGGTCAAAATTGTTCCAGTCGCGCGCGCGTCCGAGTTCGAGCAGCCAGTCGTTGCGCAGGCGCTCGGCGACGGCGGTCCCCTGGTGGCGCTGCAGGACGGCGCGAATTTCATCGGCGCTCGCCTCGCGCAGGCGCGGTTTGAGACGATAATAGTCGACATACGGCGCCAGCACGTAGTTGGGCAGGCGCGCGGACAGCGCGTTGGTGCGCGCGCTGTCGTTCTGGCGCGCCGCTTCGCGCAGCAGCAGGAAGGTGTCGTCCTCGGCGCGCGAAGACGCGTTCAGGGAGGCAGCTCCGGGCGCTGCAGGAACGGTGGCGGCGCCCGGCACCGGCGGTACGGTCACCGCGGGTGCTTCGGCCAGCGCGGAGGCACTGGCTGCGGCAAGGACGGCGCCGGCTAAGATATTTTTCGGAAGCAAAAACACAGCGTTTGGACCCTTCATCGAACCATGACCGGCAAATCAAGAATACCATGCGCATCCATTGCGCCGCCAGAACAGACGACGCGCGTGACGGGGCAGGATGCCGACGATCGCGCCGGCTTTCAGGCCCCTCCCGCGAGTGTGGAAGAGGCCAATATGGCCGGCCAGGCACCCGTGTCGACGGGCGCGCAAAAAGATGCGCCAAAACAACAAACCGCGGATATCGACCCTGTTTCCGCCGATCCGACCGAGCAAGCCAAAGCGGCCAAGGCGGCGTTGCGGCGCCACCTGAAGGCCGAGCGCGCCAGCCTGGATGGCCCCGGCAAGCAGGAGCGCGACGCGCGCATCGGCGCCCAGGTCGTCGCCTGGTGGCGCCGCACGCGGCCTCCCCTGCTGGCGGTCTACTGGCCGCTGACCGGCGAACCGGACCTGGGCGAGACCTATGCACAGCTTGCGCGCGAAGGAGCGGCGCTGGCCTTGCCGGTCGTGGTGCGGCGCCATGCGGCGCTCGCGTTTGCCGCCTGGACGCCGGGAGAAGCGATGGTGCGCGATCCGATGGGCGTGGCGGTGCCGCGCGACCTGCGCACGGTCGCGCGTCCGCCGGCGCTGCTGGTGCCTTGCCTCGGTTTTAACGAGCACGCTTACCGGCTGGGGTATGGCGGCGGGTTTTATGACCGCACGCTGGCCGACGGCATCCGTCCGGCCACGCTCGGTATCGCCTATGCCTGCCAGGTCGCCGTATTCGCGGCCGACAGCCACGACGTGCCGCTCGATATCATCGTCACCGAAGAAACCAAGGTGGAATAGGCCCTGCGCGGCGCGCCATCATGAAAAATCCCGGCCACGCCTGCGCGCCGCCGGGATTTTTCATGGATGAGCGCTATGTATTATGCGACCAGCCGCTGCCAGACAGCCGTGGTCGCCACCGCCTGATTCATGCTGTAGAAATGCAACCCCGGTGCGCCGCCGGCCAGCAGGCGTTCGCACAGGCTCGTCACCACGTCGGTCCCGAAGGCTTTGATGGACGCGCTGTCGTCGCCGAAGCTGGCCAGTTTTAAACGTACCCAGCGCGGGATTTCGGCGCCGCACATGTCGGAAAAGCGCAGCAGCTGCGTGTAGTTCGTGATCGGCATGATGCCGGCCACGATCGGCACGTCGATGCCCAGTTTTTGCGCGTTGTCGACGAACTGAAAATAGGCGTCGGCATTGTAGAAATACTGGGTGATCGCGGCATTCGCACCAGCCTTGATCTTGCGTTCGAAGTTAATTAAATCGTCTTGCGGCGAGCGTGCCTGCGGGTGCACTTCCGGATAGGCCGCCACTTCGATATGGAACCAGTCGCCCGTCTCGGCACGGATGAACTCGACGAGTTCATTGGCGTAGCGCAGTTCGCCCGCGCCGCCATAACCGCTCGGCAAATCGCCGCGCAGTGCGACCAGGCGGCGGATGCCTTTGTCCTGGAATTGCCGGAGGATGGCGCGGATCGACGCGCGCGTGGCGCCGATGCACGACAGGTGCGGTGCGCCGACGTGGCCGTCCGCCATGATGTCGAGCACCGTGTCGAGCGTGCCCTGCTGGGTGGAGCCGCCGGCGCCGAAGGTCACCGAAAAATACTTCGGATGCAGTTCGGCCAGTTTCTTGCGCGTAGCGCGCAGTTTTTCCGCACCCTCGGGGGTCTTGGGCGGGAAAAATTCGATGCTGAAATTATGCGTTTCCATCGTTCTTGAGAAGCAAAGTGGAAAGCGCCCACGAGATCACGCTGTACAGGATGGCTGCCAGGAAGGCCGACCAGAATCCCGCCACCTCGAACCCATCCACCCATTGCGATACCAGCCAGAACAGAATGGCATTGATGACCAGGATAAACAGCCCCATCGACAACAGGGTGACGGGCAAGGTCAGCAATACCAGCACAGGACGGATCAGCGTATTGACCAGGCCCAGCACGAGGGCGGCGATCAGGGCGGTGCCGACATTGCTGACGGCGACGGAATGCATGAGGTAAGGCAGGGCCATCAAGGCGGCGGCATTGATCAGCCAGGTCAGGAGCAGACGCATGTTCAGCTTTCGTGGTGCGTTTTCTTGTTATGGGACCGCTGGACGCGTCGCGTCCATCGGTTGCCTCGGTCGTTTACTTCACTACAGCCTTACTTCGATCAGCGTCGATTAATAACGGTAGTGGTCCGGCTTGTACGGACCTTCTTTTTTCACCGAGATGTAGGCGGCCTGCTCTTCGGTCAGCTCGGTCAGCTGGGCATTGAGCTTTTTCAGCTGCAGGCGCGCGACCTTCTCGTCCAGGTGCTTGGGCAAGGTGTAGACGCCGACCGGGTACTGCTCGGTGTTGGCGAACAGCTCGATCTGGGCGATGGTCTGGTTCGCGAACGACGAGCTCATCACGTACGACGGGTGACCGGTGCCGCAGCCCAGGTTCACCAGGCGGCCTTCGGCCAGCAGGATGATGCGCTTGCCGTCAGGGAAGATGACGTGGTCGACCTGCGGCTTGATGTTTTCCCACTCGTATTTCTTGAGTGCGGCGACATCGATTTCGTTGTCGAAGTGACCGATGTTGCAGACGATCGCCTGGTCCTTCATGCGCAGCATGTGGGCTTCGGTGAGGATGTGATAGTTGCCGGTGCAGGTGACGAAAATGTCGCCGTGTTCGGCCGCATATTCCATCGTCACGACGCGATACCCTTCCATCGCCGCCTGCAGGGCGCAGATCGGGTCGATCTCGGTGACCCACACTTGCGCCGACAGCGCGCGCATGGCCTGGGCCGAACCTTTACCCACGTCGCCGTAACCGGCAATCACCGCCACTTTACCGGCGATCATGACGTCGGTGGCACGCTTGATGCCGTCGACCAGCGACTCGCGGCAGCCGTACAGGTTGTCGAACTTCGACTTGGTGACGGAATCGTTGACGTTGATCGCCGGGAAAGCGAGTTTGCCTTCCTGGTGCATCTGGTACAGGCGATGCACGCCAGTCGTGGTCTCTTCGGTCACGCCGAGGATTTCCGGCAGGCGCTTCGAGTACCAGCGCGGATCGATTGCCAGGCGGCCCTTGATCGAATTGAACAGGCAGATTTCTTCTTCCGAACCCGGCTTGTCGAGCACCGAGATGTCGGTCTCGGCGCGGGCGCCCAGGTGCAGCAGCAAGGTGGCGTCGCCGCCATCGTCGAGGATCATGTTCGAGTACACGGCATTGCCGGCGACGTCGCTCGGCCACTCGAAGATGCGGTGCGTGTATTCCCAGTATTCGTCCAGGGTTTCGCCCTTGACGGCGAACACCGGCGTGCCGACTGCGGCAATCGCGGCGGCGGCGTGGTCCTGGGTCGAGTAGATGTTGCACGAGGCCCAGCGCACTTGCGCGCCGAGCGCTTCCAGCGTGCGGATCAGCACGGCGGTCTGGATCGTCATGTGCAGCGAGCCGGTGATGCGCGCGCCTTTTAAAGGCTGCGCAGCGGCAAATTCTTCCTGAATCGCCATCAGGCCCGGCATCTCGGTTTCGGCGATGCGGATTTCCTTCTCGCCCCAGGCGGCAAGGGAGATGTCGGCAATATGGAAGTCTTGGGTAGTTTTCAAAACGGCGCTCATCACGCCCTCCTTTCAGTTAGAAAAAAGTAACGTGAGCGCAGTGTTGATATCCGAGCCTGGCAAAAAGGAATCTTTTCGTCGCAACGCTCCTCGGAACGGAATAGTTTAGCACGTCTGCATAAAGCTGACAGGGGCACTCAAGCTTGTCCCAAGGGGGAATTTGCGCCTGCACAACGGAACACCGGCCACGCGGACTGCTGCAGGCGGGCCGGGAATCGTGTCGCTGTTCAGGCCACGGCAATGGCGCCTACCGTCAGCGCGACGGCAACTGGTGCGGGCGGCGCGGCGCTCGCTTGCGCCAGTGGCAGGCGGATCTCGAAACTGCTGCCCTGCCCCAGGCCGGCGCTGCTGGCCGCGACTGTACCGCCATGCAATTCGACCAGGCTTTTCACCAGCGCCAGCCCAAGGCCGAGGCCGCCGTGCTGGCGTTCCGAGGAGGCTTCGGCCTGCACATACAGGTCAAATAAATGCGGCAACAGTTCGGCGGCAATGCCCTGGCCGTTGTCGGCCACGCACAAGGCCGCCACGCCGTCGCGCGCTTCGAGCGCCAGCCGGATGTGGCCGCCCGCGCCGGTGTAGCGGATGGCATTCCCGAGCAGGTTGCCGACGATCTGGATCAGGCGCGTCGCATCGCCCTCGACTGTGCACGGGCCGGGCGGCAGCGTGACGTCGACGCGCTGGGCCTTGCGCTGGGCCGCCGGCATGATCTGCTCGATGGCGGCGTTGGCCACGTCGCGCAGGTCGACCCCGGTCTTGACGATCGAAATCAAGCCGCGGCTGATGCGCGAGACGTCCAATAAATCTTCGACCAGGCGGTTCATGTGGCTGACCTGCCGGTTGATGAGCTCGCTCAGGCTGACGGTCTGGGCCGCCGCACCGGGGGTTTTCTTCAATAAATGGGCCGCCATCCCGGCCGCCGACAGCGGGCCGCGCAGCTCGTGGCTGAGCATCGACAGGAATTCGTTCTTCTGGCGGTCGGCCGACATCAGGGTCTCCGCCTGATCGTTCAGGAGGCAATTGAGGTCCTCGACCCGTTTATTGGTTTGTTCCAGGCGGCGCGACACCTCGACCAGCTCGTCCTGGCGCTCCTGCAGCGCCGCCAGCGCATCGGTCAGCTCGCGGTTTTGCTGATGCGCTTCCGACAGCGCCACATTGCTCGGCAGCGACACGCCGGCGACGGCCTGGGCGATCTCGTCCGCCGAGATCGCGCGCGCGCTTGCCGGCAGCAACTTTGTCAGCACAATGCGGGTGCCGCCCTTGCCGGTGTTGATGTCGCAGTCGTCCATGAAGCGGCGCGCCGCCAGCAAGCCGCTGCCGCCCGCGCGCTGGACCAGCTCGTCGCGCGCGAGCAGCAGTTCGAGGCCCTCGATGCCCGGTCCCTCGTCCTCGATGATCACTTCGAGTGTGTAACGTCCCGCCGCACCAAGGAGCGTAAAGCCGACCTTGCCTTCGCCTGCATAGATGAACACGTTGCGCGCAAGCTCGGACACGGCGGTCGCGATGCGGGCCTGGTCGTGCGCGCTGAAGCCGCAGCGGGCCGCAATCTGGCGCGCGCGCTGGCGTGAAGCAATGACATCCATTTCGCAGGCAACCGCGATGCTAAGGATGGGCTGAGGCATGGAGCCCTTTTATAGTATGAAGCGATCCCTGCGGAGACGGCAAGCCGCAGCAGGGTGGACGAGGCCGGCGCTATGGCAGGCAGAATCGATAAGCGGAACAAGAAACTTCTCGTTCTTGATTGAAATGACCAAGGTGAATTATGCGCTATTAGCAATGACTTTGCTGAAATTGATCGAAATCAACATCGTTCTCGTGTCGCCCATCGGCAATCCGGCCGGCGCCCGAACGGCCCCTGCGGGTAAGGGGGTGCCTACTTGCCCAATGAATGATCGGATTTCAGCATCCTCCCTGCTTGTCAGGACGGCGCTACGTATGTGCACCGTCACTGATCCCGCCCCGGCGGCATGTTGTCCATTGTTGCTAAAAAACAACATAATTCGATGCGGGCGGTTCGCGCGCACGTCTTCCCCAACCGAATCACCGCTCCCTGCCAGCACCGAACGCCGGACTGGCTAGCACATGACATTATCCGGAGGTCCACTCGGCGCACCGGGTGTCGTTGGGGTTTAGCGGCCAACAGGTGATGGCCGAATTCCGTGCGCTGCGCTCGCGCGTGCTGCGCCTGTGGGCGCGCACCCGGGCCCTGACGAGCGCCGCCGAGATCGAGGACATGGTGCGTTTCAATGAAGCGTTCGACCAGGCCCAAAGCGAATCGATGGCACGCTCTACCCAGATGTTGCGCGAGGCACAGAACCTGTTTCTTGCCATCCTCGGCCACGCCGTGCGTACCCCGCTGGGCGCGATCAGCATGGGGGCGCAAGTGCTCCTGCACGACCCCGCCCTGCCGGCCAAGGCTTTAAAGGTTGGCGTGCGCATTTTAAATAGTGCCAGGCGCATGGACGAGATCATCCGCGACCTGCTCGACTTTTCGACCACGCACCTGGGCGACGGCATCCCGATCGATCCCCATAACGTCGACCTGGGGAAACTGTGCGGCGTCGTAGTCGAGGAAGCGCGCGCCTGTCACGCCAATCGCGAACTCATCCTCACCACCGAGGGCGTATTGATCGGCTGCTGGGACAGTGCGCGCATGGCGCAGGCCATTCCGGCGGCAAAACTGCGCACCTTCTTCGACCCGGTGAAACGCTTCGCCATCCGTCCCGCGCACGAACGCAGCGAGGCCGGCACGGCCAATCCCGGCCTGGGGCGGTATGTGGTCAAGGAGATCGTGAAGGCGCACCAGGGCAACATCTCGGTGAGCTTGAGCGAGGCCGAGGGCGTCAGGTTCGCGGTCAGGCTGCCGCGCCGCACGCCGCATCGCCGCGGCAGCGACTAGCCGAACGGACGATGCAGGGGGCGATGGAGGATGGCCCCGGTGCGGACGCTGTCCGCACCATGAACAACGGTGTTGCTCAGGTCAGGCCGGCTTCGGCGCGCAGCAGTGCGGCCTTGTCGGTGCGCTCCCACGTGAATTCCGGCTCTTCGCGGCCGAAGTGGCCGTAGGCGGCGGTCTTGGCGTAGATCGGACGCAGCAGGTCGAGCATTTGCACGATGCCTTTCGGGCGCAGGTCGAAGTGCTCCATCACGAGCTGGGCGATCTTGTCGTCGGGGATGACGCCGGTGCCTTCGGTGTAGACCGTGATGTTGATCGGGCGCGCCACGCCGATGGCGTAGCTGACCTGCACCTGGCACAGGCGCGCCAGGCCGGCGTCCACGACGATCTTGGCGACATAGCGCGCGGCATAGGCGGCCGAACGGTCGACCTTGGTCGGATCCTTGCCTGAGAACGCGCCGCCGCCGTGCGGGGCTGCGCCGCCGTAGGTGTCGACGATGATCTTGCGGCCGGTCAGGCCGCAATCGCCCTGCGGACCGCCGATGACGAAGCGGCCGGTCGGGTTGACCAGGTATTTGGTGGCGTCGAGCCATTCGCGCGGCAGCACCGGCTTGATGATTTCCTCGATCACCGCTTCTTCGATCTGCGAGTGCGATACGTCCGGATGGTGCTGGGTCGACAGCACGACGGTGTCGACCGACACCGGACGGCCGTTGACGTAGCGCAGGGTCACCTGCGACTTGGCGTCCGGGCGCAGCCATGGCAGGCGGCCATCCTTGCGCAGCTGCGACTGGCGCTCGACCAGGCGGTGCGCATAATAAATAGCGGCCGGCATCAGTTCCGGGGTCTCGTCGCAGGCATAGCCGAACATCAGGCCCTGGTCGCCCGCACCCTGGTCGAGGTCGAGGCCGGCGCCTTCGTCGACGCCCTGGGCGATGTCCGGCGACTGCTTGTCGTAGCAGACCATGACGGCGCAACCCTTGTAGTCGATGCCGAAGTCGGTGTTGTCGTAACCGATGCGCTTGATGGTATTGCGTGCAACGCCGATATAATCGACGTTGGCGTGCGTGGTGATCTCGCCGGCCAGCACCACGAGACCGGTGTTGCACAGCGTTTCAGCAGCGACGCGCGCACGTGGGTCTTGCTCGAGGATGGCGTCGAGAATCGCGTCCGAGATCTGGTCGGCGACTTTGTCGGGATGGCCTTCCGAAACGGATTCGGAAGTGAAAAGATAGTCGTTAGACATGAAGGCTCCAGTTACTGATCAAAAAACTGCCGCAGCAACCTGTGCCTGCGACGCTTTAGCGACATTTATATTCCGCTTCGCAAGTTGTCTATTAACTCGGCGGATCCTGCATAAAATGGTATTTTACGCTCCTTTAAGAAATTTTTGGCGGAGGGGCCTGCTTCGTCCTGAACGCCGATCAAGCGCATGCTAGTTATTTTATTCAGAGTGTTGTCCGTTTTACCCCTGCGCATGCTGCATGCCCTGGGCAGCCTGCTGGGCTGGCTGGTTTATCTGTCCTCTCCCTCTTACCGCCGCCGTCTCGACGCCAACCTGGTCCAGGCGGGCTATGGCGCGCAGCGCCGTGCCGCGGTCGCCGAGGCCGGCAAGGCCATCGTCGAGCTGGCATTCGTCTGGTGCGGCAAGCCCGAGCGCGTTGCACGGCATGCCACGGTCGAGAACTGGGACATGGTCCAGCGCGTGCTCGACGCCGGGCGCGGCATTGTGTTCCTGACGCCACACCTGGGCTGTTTCGAAATGACCGCCCAGCAAATCGCCCGGCACACGGCGCTTACCGTCATGTACCGCCCACCCCGTAAAAGCGCGCTGAAACCGCTGGTCGAAGGCGCCCGGGCCCGCCACAACCTGCACCTGGCGCCCGCCAACCTGTCGGGTGTGCGCATCCTCGCCAAAACCCTGAAAAGCGGCCAGCCGATCGGCTTATTGCCGGACCAGGTGCCGCAGGAAGGCGAAGGCGTCTGGGCGCCCTTCTTCAAACGCCCGGCCTACACGATGACGCTGCCGGCGAAACTGGCCCAGTTGGGGCGCGCCGATATCCTGCTGGTGTATGCCGAACGCCTGTCCAAGGGGCGCGGCTATGTGGTGCGCTTCGTCCCCTTCGACGGCGACCTCTCGGGCACTGCGAGTGAACAGGCCGCCAGCATCAACCACGCCATGGAAGCGCTGATCGCGCGTTGTCCGTCCCAGTATTTCTGGAGTTATAACCGCTACAAGCAACCGGAGGGCGTCGCCGCGCCACAGGCCGAGGCCGTGGCATGAGGATCCTGATTGCATTCCTCTGGCTGCTGCATTGGCTGCCACTGCCCGTGCTCGGGCGTTTCGGCGAAGCGGTCGGCAGCCTGCTGTTCCTGGTGCTGGGCAAGCGCCGCCATATTGCGCTGACCAATTTACGGCTGTGCATGCCGGAATTGTCCGAGGCTGAACGCAAGGTACTTGCACGCCAACACTTCCGCGCTTATTCGCGCAGCATTTTCGAGCGCTCGATCCTGTGGTGGGCGCCGGAAGCGCGCGTGCGCAAGCTGATCCACGTCGACGGTGCCGTGCCGCAGGCCGCCATGGAAGCCGGCCCGACGATTTTGCTGTGCCCGCACTTCGTGTGCCTGGACGTGGCCGGCGTCGCCGCTCGTGTGATTCCGGTGTGCAGCATGTACGTGCCGCAAAAAAATGCCGCCTTCGACAAGCTGCTGCGCCACGGCCGCGAACGCTATGGCCCGGTGCGGCTGGTCACGCGCAAGGAAGGCATCAAGCCGATCTTGCGCGCGCTGCGCGACGGCCTGCCATACTTCATGCTGCCGGATATGGACTTCGGCGAAAAGGATGCCGAGTTCGTGCCCTTCTTCGGCGTGGCGGCGGCAACCCTGACGGCGCTGGGCCGGATCGCCAGCACCACCGGCGCCAAGGTCATTCCCGTGGTGGCAACTTACCTGCCGAATTACCAGGGTTGGCGCGTGCGCTTCTATCCCGCCTGGGACAATTATCCGGGCGACGACATGCTCGCAGCCACCCGCCGCATGAATGCGTTCATCGAGGACCGGGTACGCGAAGCGCCGGCCGAATACTTCTGGACGCATAAGCGTTTCAAAACCCGCCCACCGGGCGCACCCTCGCTCTACGACTGACCGACATGAAACTCAAATTCACCAAGATGCAGGGCGCGGGCAACGATTTCGTCGTGATCGACGCCATTACCCAGCAGATCGACTTCAGCACGGAACAATGGCAACGCCTGGCCGACCGCCGCTTCGGCGTCGGCGCCGACCAGATCCTGATCGTCGAGCGCCCGACGGTGGCGGGTGCCGATTTCCGCTACCGCATATTTAATAACGATGGCGGCGAGGTCGAACAATGCGGCAACGGCGCGCGCGCCTTTGCCCGTTTCGTCAGCGACCAGGGGCTCAGTCGCGAACGCAGCATCCGCGTCCAGACCATGTCCGGCATCATCGCGCCGCGTCTCGAGGACGATGGCAGCGTGACGGTCGACATGGGCGCCCCGGTGCTGGAGCCGTCCAGGGTGCCTTTCGACAGCGCGGCGCTGGCCGGCGTGCCGCAAGGACGCGACATGCTGTGGCCGCTGACGCTGGAATTGGATGGCGCCCCAGTGGACGCACTCGTGTCGGTCGTTTCGATGGGCAACCCGCATGCGGTGCAGACGGTGCTTGACGCCGACACGGCCCCGGTGGCGGAACTGGGCCCGCAGGTGGAATACCACCCGCGCTTTCCGAAACGCGTGAATGCCGGCTTCATGCAGGTTCTCGACCGCCACCACATCAAGCTGCGTGTCTTCGAGCGCGGCGCCGGCGAGACCCTGGCCTGCGGCACCGGCGCCTGTGCGGCGGCCGTGGCCGGCATCCGGCGCGCACTGCTCGATTCGCCGGTACGGGTATCGGCGCGCGGCGGGGAATTGTCGATCACCTGGGCCGGGGAAGGCGAACCGGTGTACCTGAGCGGTCCGGCCGTCACCGTGTTCGAGGGGGAGATCGACTTATAAGCGCAGTCGGCTAAGCGCCGCCTGACAAGCGCAGCAGGCCCCCGCTTACCGATCCCGTTCAGGCAGCCATGCCATATGAGGAATTGCCGTGCTTCGGTTTGAGCGCTGGCGCGAGCCGGCCGTCGGTCTCGTCGAGCATGCCGCCGGAGATGGCCGCGTCGGCCATCAGGATACGCAGCCGGTACAGGCGCTGGCGATAATTTCCTTCGCGGCCACCCGGCCCGCAATCGACATTCTCGAACAGCCGCACGATGCGGTCGAGCGACTGGCGTTCCTGGGCGGTCTCGACCATGACGAGGCGGCGCTTGCTGCGGCCATAGCTGGCCCGGATATCGATCACCAGGCAATGCCCCTGGTCCGCCGCGGCCACGTCGAGCAGCAGGGTTTCGGCACGCGTCAGGCCGAACAGCGCCGCCAGTTCGAGTCGCGCCGCCAGCAACGGATGCGCTGACAGGTCGCCGACACAGTGTTGCAGCGCCCCGGTTTCCGTGTGCGCGGCGTCGTCGGGACGCGGTGCGATTTTGCGCATCGCTGCGGCAGCCTCGGCGTTGCCCTGGGCCGCGGCCTGCTGCAGCCAGAATACGGCGCGCACATCGTTGCTTTCGTTTTCGCGGCGCGCGCGCCAGGCATTGTGGCCGCACTCGAGCTGGGCGGCCTCATAGCCCATTTCCGCTGCCCGTTCCAGATAGCGCTGGGCATCGGCCACGTTCCGTTGCGAAAACTCGGGCTTCAGGTAGATGCGCGACAAGGCATACCAGGCTTCGGCCAGGCCTTGCTCGCCCGCCAGCAGCAGCCAGCGAATCGCCTTTTTGAAGTTGGCCGCGCCGCTGCCGCCTTGTACCCGGGTGCCGTCGACCTGCATGCGCGCATACCAGAGGCCGATCGCCAGCTGGGCGTGACGGTCGTGCTCGGCCGCCGCCATTTCCCAGAACAGGTGGATTTCGTCGTCGCGGGCATCGATGCCGCCCTTTCCTTCAGACAACAAACGCGCCGTGCGCGACAACAATGTGACTTCGCCGGGTGCGAGACGCTGGATGTGCTTGCCAGCACCGCTTTCTGGAAGTGCCCGCGCCAGTGGCAAGGCACGCGCGAGGTAATCGTGCCAGGCCGCGGCTGTCCAGCTCTGTTCGAGCAGGGCAAATTGTGCCTCGGCCAGGCCATTGTCGGCGGCCCGATGCAGCCAGGGTTGCCGCGGCGCGGTCAAAGCCTCCGCCCCGGCGCTGCTTGACCGCGCGAGCGCGCGCCGCTCGGGTTCCGACCCTGCCCGCCCGGCCAAGGGTGCCGCGCCATGCTGCGCCGCAGCAGAGGCGGAAAGGGTTGCCGAAGCGATCCCGGCGGCAATTTCCGGCCGACGTGCCAGCAGCCATTGCGCCTCGGCGAAACCGGTGCGCGCGGCTTCTTCGAGTGCGCGCAAGGCCTTGGCGCGCAGCGCGTCGGGCGCCGCGCGGCCGTCCTCGAGCAGCAGCTGGGCCAGCACCAGGCCGGCGCGCACGTTGCCGCTGTCGTAGGCGCGTTCGTACCATGGCGCCAGCGGTGTGTCGTGCACGCGCGCCAGGTCGAGCGGGATGTGGCTGCCGATCAGTTCGCATGACTCGGCACACCCCTGGCGCGCCGCGCGGTCGAGCCAGTGCAGGGCCGTGGGCAGGCTGCGCGGCAGGCCGGCGCTGCCGAACAGGTAGCGCTTGCCCAGTGCGAGTTGGGCGTCGGCGCGGCCACTGCGGGCGCCACGAATGATCGCCAGTTCTTCACGATTAGCCATCGGTCGTCTTCGTCAATTGATAGGAGGGGGTGTGCAGACGGGATCGGCGGCAAGCCACGACGGGGAAGCTGCCGCAGGAAAAGTTGCCAATATACAAGAAACTCGCGGATCGCGCCCACACCCATCGGTTCAGGGAAAGTCTAAGCCAGCAGGGGGGACCAAACGTCCCGAACCGCTTGAAGATTGATATCGAACAAGCGCAATGGAACGACGCGGAACTCCGCTTCATTGCAGTGCATCAAGCACAAACAGGGGCGCAAAGCAGGCCCGGGCGTTTCGAAAATACAACAGCACGATTGGTTAAATTGGCTTTTCACCAACTCAAACCGCCATAATTAACAAATCCGGCATCCCTGACGCGTTAAGCATTTAAGGTTCACTCGTCCGAGTGTTCAGCAAATAAAAGTCTCAACGCTCTTTGGATTCCGATTCACTTCTAAGGAAACAAATAAATGAAAAAATCTCTGATGGCAGTTGCACTCGTCGGCGCATTCGCCGGTGTTGCCCATGCACAGACCGCCGTTCAAATCTACGGCACGCTCGATGCAGGCATTCAGAAGCAGACCGGCCAGTCGCTGTCGATCGGCAAGCGCGCTTCGAACACCCTGGGTTTCAAGGGTACCGAAGACCTGGGTAATGGCCTGAAGGCACTGTTCCAATTAGAAATCCGTTACGAGCCGGACACCGGCACGAACGAAACCGGCCGCGTCGGCACCACCTTCGTGCAGCGTCCGCTGTTCCAGGGCCAGAGCCGCGTCGGCCTGCAGGGTGATTTCGGTATGGTCCGCATCGGTCGCGGCCTGACCCCTTACCAGGAAACCGTCGGCGCCTTCGAGCCGTTCCACGCGCTGCCTAACCAGGCCGGCTTCTACACCGACGTCGCTGTCGCCGGCTACAACTCGGCACCGCTGGATCCACAGGGCTTCTCGAACAACCGTTGGGCCAACGGCTTCTGGTACAACTCGCCAGTCGTGAACGGCTTCCAGATCAACACCGCGATCGCATCCAAGGAAACCAATGGCGGCTCAGTCCAGGGCCGTAGTCTTCCTGGCACGCCAGCACAATACCCAGTCGGCGCGCAAGCATCGGCCAACCCGTTCTCGGCAACCGCCACCTACAACAACGGCCCGGCCGCGCTCATGCTCGGTTACGAGCGTAACGCCGTCGAGACGAAGGTCATGTCGATCGGTGCCACGTTCATGGCAACCCCGGAACTGAAACTGATGGCCCTCGCCAGCCGCCAGGACCAGGAAAACATCGTCTTCGCCAACCCGAAGACCAAGGCATGGGTCCTGGGTGCGAACTACACCATGGGTCCAGGCAAGATCCTGGCCGGTTATGGCCAGAAGGATCCGGACGGCGTCACCGCCAAGACCAAGCAGATGTCGCTGGGCTACGAGTACAGCCTGTCGAAGCGTACCTACGTGTACATCGACGCATCGCGCAAGAAGACCCCGCTGCCTGTGCCAAACAACGCGTCGCGCGGCACCACCAACTACTACGACCTGGGTGTGAACCACTCGTTCTAAGCTGATGCGGACGCAAGTCCACCAGGCTTGACGGAAAAGGCAGGGTCCGGCAACGGTTCCTGCCTTTTTTACGTCTGCCTTGTCCGGCCGCTATTTCATATTTGCCGAACATCTACCCACCCCGCATCAGCTGTGTTGTATTTATGCCACTATCCCCGTCTTGGCTGGGCTGTTCTGTATACAGTGCGGGGCGCGAATGGCATATTTGCGAAGCGGAATTTTTAAGCTACCGAAAATAAACAATAGTGGAGATTCAATGAACAAATGTTTGATCGCCGGTCTGATCGGCTCCTGCTTCGCCCTCCCGGCCCTGGCCCAGTCCAGCGTCCAGATCTACGGTATCGCCGATGCGGGCGTGATGTGGCAAAAAGGCGGCCCGACGAAGATCGTCAGTGGCGGCGCGGACGGCTCGCGTATCGGCTTCAAGGGCACTGAAGAAATCGGCAACGGGTTCAAGGCCATCTTCAACCTGGAAGCACGTGTCGAACTCGACACCGGCACCCAGCAGCCCACCCTGATCAACGACAATACCGGCCTGTACCTGACCCGCGGCATGGGCGCCCTGCCGGCCCCGCTGCTGCAGGCCGTGCGCCTCGGCCTGCAAAACCCGGGTGCGCCAGCCGTCAACCAGGAACGCGCCCTGTTCGACCGTACCGCGATGGTCGGCGTCATCACGCCGGTCGGCGCATTCCTGCTGGGCCGCATGTACACCCCTGGCTACGAAGTGTTCGCCGCCGCCGACACCTTTGAATCGGGCACGGCCGGCACCTGGGGCGGCATCACCGGCGGCACCGCCGGCTTCACCGCCTTGGGCGCGGACATCCGTTCGCAGGAAGCGATCCAGTACCGCATCGCTCACCCGTCCGGCTTCGGCGGTTCGGTCATGTACGGTGCGCGCAACTCGGGTTACCTCGGCCGCTACAACAAGTTCCGCGCCGGCGCCATCACGTACAAGGCGAACGGCTTCGATGTCGGCGTCGGTTACAACCATGGCTACGACCAGGACAACCGTCCAAGCCTGCGCACCGTCACCGTTGGCGGCTCCTACACGATGGGCGACTGGAAGCTGTTCGCCGGCTACCACGATCAGCGCAACAAGAACTCGGCACTGCTGCGTGACTATACCGCTGCCTGGGACGGCCAGATCGCCACGTCGCCACTGGTGGCTGCCCAGCCTGCGCCAGCACGCGCTTTCCTGCGCAATGTGTTCGTCACCAACATCACTGCCAACACCCAGCAGGATGCAAGCAGCTACCAGTTCGGCGCGCATTACAAGCTCGGCAACGGCCGCCTGATGGCATCCTACGCCCACCAGGACGACGATCTGGCATCGAACAGCGACGCCGACCTGTTCGCGATCGGGTACAACCACTTCCTGTCGAAGCGTACCGATATCTACACGGTTGCCGCTATCATCAAGAACCAGAACGATGGCCAGTACACGCCAGGTACCGCAGGTTCGCCGGGTGGTTTCACGAAACTGCCGGGCGAAGACGGCCGCGCCTTCCAGGTCGGCATCCGTCACCGCTTCTGATAGCAACACGGCGCGCCTGGCGCGCCACGCTGCTGACAAGGGCGCCTGCGGGCGCCCTTTTTTGTCGCTCCGCCCCTCTCCACGCTGCGGTAGAATTGCGCACCCCCCATTTCTTGCAAGACTAAGATGACCGTCACCCTGGACTCCGCCGCCGTCGCCAATTACCTGGCCGATCACCCGCGCTTTTTCGAAGAACATGCCGGCCTGCTGGGCGAAGTCAAACTGTCGAGCCCGCTGACCGGAAAAGCCGTGTCGCTGCAGGAGCGCCAGATGGAAGTCATGCGCGCCAAGTACAACGCGCTCGAACTGCGCATGGCCGAGCTGATGCGCACGGCCGCCGACAACACCGTCATCCTGAACCGTTTTCATGCCTGGCATGTGGCCTTGTTGAAGTCAAAGGGCGGCGCGGCCATGGCGCGCGACCTGGTCGACGGCCTGGTCGACCATTTCGGCGTGCCGCAAGCGACGCTGCGCCTGTGGAATGTGGGCGCCGAGCACGCCGGCGCCTGGTTTGCCGGCGACGTCGCCGAGGACGCGCGCCTGTTCGCCTCCAGCCTGCGTGCGCCCTACTGCGGCCCGAACAAGGATTTCGAAGCCGTGCGCTGGCTCGACGAGGCCGCCGGCGTGCGCTCGACCGTGCTGCTGCCGCTGACAAGTGACGGCGCCACCTTCGGCTTGCTGGTGCTGGGTTCGCCCGACGCCGAGCGCTTCAGCCCGGCGATGGCGACCGATTTCCTGGTGCAATTAGGCCAGTCCGCCAGCGCCGCGCTGGCCCTGCTGCGCGCCTGACAGCATGGCGGCGGCGCGCGAGGACTGGGCCGGGCGTTACCTGGGCGAACTGGCCACCCAGCGCCAGCTGTCCGCGCACACGATCGCCGCCTACCGGCGCGATTTGGCCGAACTCGCTACACTCGCCGGCCACGACGACTGGCCGGCGCTGACCCACGCCGACATGCGCCGCTTCGCCGCGCGCCTGCACGCCGGTGGCCAGGAACCGCGTTCGATCGCCCGTAAGCTGTCGGGCTGGCGCGGCTTTTATGGGTGGCTGTCGCGCCAGATCGCCTTGCCGGCCAATCCGGTCGAGGGCGTGCGCGCACCGCGCCGTCCCAAGACGCTGCCGAAAGCCCTGGCCGTCGATGCCGCCGTCCAGTTGCTCGAAGCAAACTGCCATGGCCATCCGGAGCCAGTCGAGCTGTGCAACCGCGCAATGTTCGAGCTGCTGTATTCGAGCGGATTGCGGGTGTCGGAATTGACCGGGCTCGACCTGGCATATACGCAGGCCGGCGGCGCCACCTCGCTCGGCTGGTACGATGCCGCGGCCGGCGAAGTCGTGGTCACCGGCAAGGGCAATAAAATGCGCCGGGTGCCGGTCGGCGCTCCCGCGCGCGCGGCGCTGGCCGCCTGGCTGGCGCTGCGCCCGCCCGCGCTTGATAACAGTGCCGCCCTGTTCCTGTCCAGCCGCGGCACGCGCATCACCCCGCGCGTGGTCCAGCAACGCCTGAAAACCCACGCCATCGCCGCCGGTTCCCCGGTGCACGTGCACCCGCACGTGCTGCGCCACTCGTTCGCCTCGCACCTGCTGCAATCCTCGGGCGACCTGCGCGCCGTGCAGGAATTATTAGGCCACGCCAGCATTACCTCGACCCAGGTGTACACCGCACTCGACTTCCAGCATCTTGCCGCCGTGTATGACCGAGCTCATCCGCGAGCGAAAGCGAAGTAGACAGAGGTTCGCCTGAGCTGGCGCAAAGACCGGTGCGGTTGATGGTGGCAAATTGCAAATTACGGCATAATCTTCGGCTTCTTCGCCTTCCAGCCGCCCGAACCGCACCTACCATGTCACCGATCCCGACCACCATCCTCACCGGCTTCCTTGGCGCCGGCAAGACCACCCTCCTCAACCGCATCCTGCGCGAGGAGCACGGCCTGCGCATCGCCGTCATCGAAAACGAATTCGGCGAAGAGAACATCGACAACGAAATCCTGGTGCAGGACAGCGGCGAGCAGATCGTCGAGATGAACAACGGCTGCATCTGCTGCACCATCCGCGGCGATCTGGTCGTGGCGCTCACCAGCCTGGCGCAAAAGCGGGAGGCCGGCGAGATCGCTTTCGACCGCGTGGTCATCGAAACGACCGGCCTGGCCAATCCCGGTCCGGTGGCCCAGACTTTCTTTGTCGACGAGGAAGTCGGCGCCCACTACATGCTCGACGCGGTCGTGACCGTGGTCGACGCGCACCATGCGATGGACCAGCTCGACCGCCACGAGGAAGCCCAGCGCCAGGTCGGTTTTGCCGACAAGATCCTGCTGTCGAAACTCGACCTGGTGGACGCCGCTGCGCTGGAAACGCTGAAGATGCGTTTAAAACGCATCAATCCGCGCGCCCCGATCTCGACCTCCGACTTCGGCCGCGCGCCGATCGCCGAGGTGCTCGACCTGCGCGGTTTCAATTTGAACGACAAGCTCGAACTCGACCCCGATTTTTTGGCCGCGCAGGAGCACGACCACGCGCACCACGACCATGCGCATGGCGAGCCCGGCCACGTGCACAGCGAGGCTTGCCGGCACGACCACTATCACGCGCACCACAGCGACGACATCGCCGCCTTCGTGTTCAAGAGCGAGCGCCCGTTCGACCCGGAACGGCTGGACCAGTTCCTCGGCAGCATGGTGCAAGTCTTCGGCCCAAGCATGCTGCGCTACAAGGGCGTGCTGTCGATGGCAGGGGCCGAGCGCAAGGTCGTGTTCCAAGGTGTGCATCAAATCATGGGCAGCGACTTGGGCGCAAAGTGGGAGCCGGAAGAGGCACGCGGCAGCAAAATGGTGTTTATTGGTAAAAATTTACCAAAAGACGTATTTATCCGCGGATTGGAACAATGTTTGGTATAAACTATCCCGGTTTAGCGGTACCGGTCGCTTCCAGGAGGACGGGACCGATGCTGATGATGGACCGCTGCTCTCCCGGGCAGCGAAGACGGCGGATCATACGGGCCGTCATGGCAGCAGCAAGGGCGCGCACCCTTGAGTTCAGGGTGCTACGGCTGAGCTAGCTGATAAAATGAAAACCTCTGTCGTATCGAAGGTAAGTGAAGTCATGACTAAAACAACGAAACCGAATGCCGCTCAGGCCGAAGACCGACTCTTGACGGAAGATGAAATTCGGGCGATGGGCGAAGAGGACTACATGAACCCGGCCCAGCTCGCGTTCTTCAGGGACCGCCTGCAGCAGCTCGAGAAAGAACTGCTGAAAAACGCCGGCGAGACCACCGAGCACCTGCGCGAAACCGTGCTGGTTCCGGATCCGGCCGACCGCGCCACCATCGAGGAAGAACACGCCCTCGAACTGCGTACCCGCGACCGAGAGCGCAAGCTGCTCAAGAAAGTGCAGCAATCGCTGGCCTCGATCGACGGCGGCGACTACGGCTGGTGCGAAGAAACGGGCGAGCCGATCGGCATCCCGCGCCTGATCGCCCGCCCGACCGCCACGCTGTCGCTGGAAGCCCAGCAGCGCCGCGAACTGAAGCAAAAGCTCTACGGCGACTGATTCCAGTCCGCCTTGCCCCAGAAAAAGCATGCGCCCGCCGCATGCTTTCTGCATTTTTACACCCTGGTTCCACCCGCGCGTGCGATGAGAAACTTTCTCATGGGATACACTAGCACGCGTCCGCGCAGGCTTTGCGCGGGCGCACGTGTGCGCAGGACGCCGCGGGCGCGTCCATGCTACCGTCATGGATGAGCGCTTCGGCTGCGCGGGACGATCGACAGGATGACGTGGGCATATTTTCCTTCTTAAAGAAAAAACCCGGGCCGGCCGCGCTGCCAGCGGCACCCCCACGCGCCGACGCGCCGGCGCGCCTGTCGCTTGACGCCGACCGCGAGCGCCAGCGCGAAATCGCACGCGCCACTGCCGCCAAGATCGACGCCATCGAACTGGCGATGACGACCGATTTCTTCGACGACGCCGAAGCGCGCTGGGGCAGCACGCGGCGTGCACCCGCGGCTGCCGCTGCCGCGGCCGTGCCGGACCAGCCCGGAGAAATGGAACTCGTCACCCTGGCCGAGCAGCCCGATGCCGCGGCCGCGCCGGCCAGCGCCCCGGTGGTCGAGGAAAGCGCGATCCTGTACGCCAACGGCCAGGCCATGCTGGCCGAGCAGATCCTGCGCGAGAGCCTGCCTGGGCTCGGCCGCAGCGAGCGCCAGCCCTGGTGGATGCTGCTCGACCTGCTCCAGGCCGAAGGGCGCGAACAGGATTTCGACAGTATCGCGATCGACTACGCCGGCCATTTCGAAACATCGCCGCCGGCCTATGTCAACCGGCGGCCGGCGGCCAGCGCGCAGCAGGCGCTCCCCGGCATTGCCCCGGCCCTGCGTTTTACGGGGACGCTCGATCCCGCAGCCGCGCAGCGCCTGCAGGCGCTGTTATCGCGCCCGGGTTCGCCGGTGCGCGTCGATGTCGCCGGCATCACGGGCGCGACGATCGACGCCTGCGCCGCCCTGCTGGCCGCCTTGCAAGCTTTGCGCGCGGCGCGGCGCCCCATCGTGCTGGCGGGCGCCGACACCTTGCTGGCGGTGCTGCGGCCGATGCTGGCAATCGGCGAGCGCAGCAGCGGCGCAGCGCCCTGGCTGCTGCTGCTCGAACTGCTGCAGTTGCTCGAGCGCGAAAAGGATTTCGAAGAAACGGCGATGGATTATTGTGTCACCTTCGAAGTGTCGCCGCCCTCGTTCGAAGCCCTGCCGCAGGGGGGAAGCGCCAGCACAGCCGGCAATACCCTGATGCCCGCCGAACAGCGCTTCATGCTGCCAGCCGTCGTTGATGGCGACATTAGTAACTTGCTGGCGGCGCTCGAATCGTATGCCGCCATCGACCCGGCCGAAACGGTCGTGCTCGACTGTACACGGCTGGTGCGCATTGACTTCGCTGCCGCAAGCAGCCTGCACGCCTGCCTGCGCCGGCTGGCCCAGGACGGCCGCCGCATCGAGCTGCGCGAGCTGAACCACCTGGTTGCCGCGCTGCTGCGCCTGTTAAATCTCGGCGACTGCGCACGCCTGTACGTGCATACCTGCTGAGCTTACTGTCGCGTTAGCCTGACTTGCAATTTTGTGCAACATCCCCACTTGCGGAGGGCTAGTTAATCATGAGGCAGATATGGAACAATTTCACGGCACCACCATTGTGAGCGTACGTCGCGGCGCCCAGGTCGCCCTTGGCGGCGACGGCCAGGTCACACTGGGCAACGTCGTCATGAAGGGCTCGGCGCGCAAGGTGCGCAAGCTTTATCAGGGCAAGGTTTTGTGCGGCTTCGCCGGCGCCACCGCCGACGCGTTCACGCTGCTCGACCGCTTCGAAGCGAAGCTGGAGAAGCACCAGGGCAACCTGCTGCGCTCCTCGGTCGAACTGGCCAAGGACTGGCGCACCGACCGCATGCTGAGCAAGCTCGAAGCGATGCTGCTGGTGGCCGACAAGGAAGTCACGCTGATCATCACCGGCAACGGCGACGTGCTCGAGCCCGAGGACGGCATCGGCGCCATCGGTTCCGGCGGCATCTATGCCCAATCGGCCGCCAAGGCGCTGCAAGAAAACACCGAGCTCTCGCCCGCCGAGGTGGTAAAAAAGGCGCTGACCATCGCCGGCGAGCTGTGCATCTACACCAATCTGTTCCACATCATCGAAACGCTGGACTGACCGGCGCGCACATCATGAACATGACTCCCCTCGAAATCGTCTCGGAACTGGACAAGCACGTCGTCGGCCAGGGCAAGGCCAAGAAAGCCGTCGCCATCGCCCTGCGCAACCGCTGGCGCCGCCAGCAGGTGGACGAGCCCCTGCGCCACGAGATCACCCCCAAAAACATCCTCATGATCGGCCCGACCGGCGTCGGCAAGACCGAGATCGCGCGCCGCCTGGCCAAGCTGGCCGATGCGCCGTTTATTAAAATCGAAGCGACCAAGTTTACCGAAGTGGGCTATGTCGGGCGTGACGTCGACACCATCATCCGCGACCTGATCGACATCGGCGTCAAGCAGACCCGCGCCAGCGAAATGAAGAAGGTGCGCCAGCGCGCGGAAGACGCCGCCGAAGACCGCATCATCGACATCCTGGTGCCACCGGCGCGCGATTTTGGTTTCAACGTCAGCGCCGCGGCCGAGGCGAAGGAAGGCGACAGCACGCGCCAGACTTTTAGAAAACGCCTGCGCGAAGGGTCGCTCGACGACCGCGAGGTCGAGATCGAGGTGGTCGACGCGGCGCCGCAAATGGAAATCATGGCCCCGCCCGGCATGGAAGAAATGACGGAACAGATCAAGTCGATGTTCGCCGGCGTGGGCGCGGCGCGCAAGAAAGCGCGCAAGATGAAGATCAAGGAGGCGATGAAGGTGCTGGCCGAGGAAGAAGCGGCGCGCCTGATCAACGAAGACGAGATGAAGCAGAAGGCGATCCACAATGTCGAGAACAACGGCATCGTCTTCCTCGACGAAATCGACAAGATCGCGACGCGCTCCGAACATGGTGGCGCCGACGTGTCGCGCGCGGGCGTGCAGCGCGACCTGCTGCCGCTGGTCGAGGGCACGACGGTCAACACCAAGTACGGCATGATCAAGACCGACCACATCCTGTTCATTGCCTCGGGCGCGTTCCACCTGGCCAAACCGTCGGACCTGATCCCCGAGCTGCAGGGACGTTTCCCGATCCGGGTCGAACTCGAATCGCTTTCGATCGATGATTTCAAGCGCATTCTCACCAGCACCGATGCCTGCCTGATGACGCAGTACGAAGCGCTGCTGGCCACCGAAGGCGTGCAATTGACCTTCTCCGAAGACGGCATCCACCGCCTGGCCGAGATCGCGTTTGCCGTCAACGAACGGACGGAAAACATCGGTGCGCGGCGCCTGTACACGGTGATGGAAAAGCTGCTCGAGGAAATCTCGTTCCACGCCAGCGATACGCAGGATAAACAGGTCGCGATCGACGCGGCCTATGTCAACGAGCGGCTCGAGGTGCTGTCGGCCAACGAAGACCTGTCGCGCTACGTGCTGTAAGGCTGGTCAGGAAGGAGAGAGGAAATGGCGAACAAGGCACTCGCGACGCGGCAAAAGATGACGCTGCGGGTTCAACCGGTGCAGCAATCGGGCAAACCGCGCAATCCGGTCGCGGCCCTGGCCAAGGCGCGCGCGGCCGGCGCGCATACAAAACCGTTGTCGACCGAACGCCAGGCGGCCAAGCAGCAGCTGAAAAAAGCGCCGCTGGTTGCCGAAGACGACTGACTGTTGAAGCAAGTCCCTCATCACGACGAACTTGCTGCGCGAACTTGCTGCACGAACTTGCTGCAATTACCCGCTCGTCAATCGACGTTTACGGGCGATTTTCTGCTTCCCACTTCATCCTGTAATACCCTTCCTGGCCGATGGCGCGGACCGTTTGCGCTAGTTGCAGGGCCTGCGCCGCCGCTGCATTGACGGCGGCAAAGGCAGTGGCGCCACCCCGCAGGCCCGCGATGGTCTGCTCCGCTTCCGGCAAGCCCGCCAGCGCCAAACCAAAGGTCGCGGACACGGCCAGTTCGGCGGCCAGGGCGTCGACGCCTGGTGCGACCACCCCTGCGACGGCCGCCTCGGCCGCCGCGATTGCCGCCCGCGGCACCGCCAGGGATGTCGCCGTCGCCATGTCGGTCGCCACCTTGGTGAGGAAGGCCAGGGCAGCCTGGTTGCCGGACTTGTTGACCAGGTCGCCGAGGTGGATCAGAACCGCATTCTTCGCATTGAACACCGCCCGGCTGGCACGCATGGTGCGCATGGTGCGCATGAAATCGATCAGCGGCTGGACCGCCAGTTCGCTGCCGATGAAGCCGAGCGTGGTCACGATCTCGGGCAGGAACTCTTCATGCTGCGTGGGCTCGCTGACCAGCCATTCCAGCAGCAGCCTGGCGTCTTCCTCGGTGTATTGCGACGCTGCCTGGTAGGGCACGCCCTGGATCCAGTGCTGCGAGACGAACTCGCGGACATCTCTCGGTGGCTGGGTCGCCACGCCCAGCGAGCAGCTCGCCGCCATCACGGCGCCGGTGACGGCGAGCGGGCCGTTCAGGAAGCGCTCGGACTCGGCAGCGTTGACCACGTTGTGATCGGTACCGATGCTCGGATACATGATGGCCCTGGTATCGTCGGTGCGGTGGCCGAGGCCTGCGTTGTGGCCATACTCGTGCCCCCAGAGGATGCCTTCCTGGCTTTCGGTAAAACGCATGGCAGCCAGGTTGACCGAGGGGCTGCCGACGGGCGCGCAGCCGATGATCGACCCGCCGGGGCCGCCGCACCAGCGGATGGCCTGGACGATCTTGACGCCGGTTCCCGCATCGAGCAGTGCCGTCAGATCGGCCTCGGTCTGGATGGTGCCGGCTACGTTGGCCGGCAACAGCTGCACCGGCCCGTTGCGCACGAACTGGACCCGGGTCGCGATGTCGGAGGCGGAGTCCGCACTTTGCAGCACGGCGCCCATGGCGCCCAGGATGCGGTCGGCGTCGGCATCGCTCAAGGGGACGGTATTCTGGCGCTGCACCGTCCTGCCTGGCACATCGGCGGGGTTCACCACCAGGTAATCGGCATACAGAGAAATGTCCGATTCCCACTCGATGTTGACCCGGATATCGACGCCTCCGGCACGCGGGGCGACATTGTGCAGGGTATACCGGGCCGCCCCGATGAACTTGCCGGCGTCCGGGCCGCCCGGGGCGCCCTCGCCGATCGCAACGAACACCTGCGAGCGCGGATTGACGTCCGGCCAGTCGAGCTGGAGCGTCCAGTCGCCACGGCGCAGGCCCCAGTCGTGGCGGTACGTAAAACCGGCCCCGCTGAGCTCGGGCTGCGGTGCGCCGGCGCCGGACAGCGGCCGCAACGCCGCTTGCCGGGCTTGCGCGGCCGGGGCCGAGGCTGCCCCTTCCGTGGCAATCATTCCAGGTGTACGAATATCGTTATTAGTCATGACCATCTCCTTTGGACGCTGCATGTGTGTGGTTCACCCAGCCCGCGAAACCAGGATGGGCGCGTCAGTTCGCCAGGACCGAACCTGATGAATTTCGTGGAAGTGTTTTGAGCCTGGGCTCGTTTTGGTCAAGTCAAAAGACAGGAGGAAATTGCGCCGGGCGAAGGGCTGGCGCGAGCAGGCGTGTTGGGTCGCGCGATCGGCAACTTGCCCACCCAGCCATTCGCCTGTACATTGATCGCCGCCTATTGCCGAGTACAGGAATGCCATGAGCTCACCCGAGCTGATCGTCGACGTGCTGCGCGCTGAGCTGCGCGCGGCCAATCTCACCTATAAAACCCTCGCCGAGCGCATCGACATGAGCGAGTCGAGCGTCAAGCGCATGTTCGGCCAGAAGGACATGCCGCTGTCGCGCCTGGCGCAGATCTGCCAGGCGGCCGGCATTGCCTTCGAGGACGTGCTGCGCCGCGCGGCCGATGGGCGGCCCCAGCCCGACGCCCTCACCCTGCCCCAGGAAACCTCGCTGGTCGCCAAGCCGCGCCTGCTGCTGGTGGCGATCTGCTGCCTCGGCTACTGGAGCATGGAACAGATCGTCGAAACCTACCGCCTGACGCAAGCCGAATGCATCGGCTGCCTGGCTGAACTCGACCGGCTGGGCATCATCGAACTGCGGCCGCTGAACCGCTACACGCTGCGCGTCTCGAACGCCTTCCACTGGCTGCCGGACGGGCCGGTGCAACATTATTTCCGTGAACAGATCGTGCCGGATTATTTTACGGGGCGCTTCGACGGGCCCGGCGAGACGCTGATGTGCTTGCCGGCGCGGCTGTCCCCAGGCAGCGCGGCCGAGCTGGCGCAGAAAATCCACCAGCTGGCGGGAGAGTTGACCCGGCTGCACCGCAACGACCGGCGATTGCCGGCGGACGAGCGCGAGGGGATGACCTTGCTGGTGGGATTCAGGTCGTGGGAGTTCAAGGCGTTTACGGCCTTGCGGCGGTAAGCTGGCACCGTATGGATGCGGCCGCGCACGCAGGTGCGCGGCCTTGTTTTACCTGACTGGCGCTTCGCTGCTGACCGGGCTGCCCATCGAGCGGGTCGGGGGCGGCATTTGCGGTTGATTCGGCGGCGGGGCGACGTCGGGTGGGGGGCCTTCCTGCGGCGGTTCCTGGCCTTGCGGCACGACCGGGTTGACTTCGCCCGGCGGCGGCGGGCTTTGCACGGCGCCGGGCGCCGTCTGCGGCTCGCCTGGCGGCATGGCGCCGGCCGGAGCAAGCGTCGGGCGTTCCGGCTGCGGCAGGGCCATCGGCGGCACCGCGCCACCGGACAGGGCAATGGCCGGCTTGGTATCGGCGGCCAGGTCGATGCGTTTCATGACGCCGCCTTCGGACAGCATGACGTAGCGCGCGTGCACTTCGCTGATGCTCACGCCTGGCGCCAGTTCGCGTCCTACTTTCAGGGCTTTGGGTGGCTGGCCGTCGGCCACGATGATGGCGGCACTGTCGCGTCCGGCGGAGATGATGCCGGTCAGCTGGTAATTGGTGGCGACATTCGCCACCGGCTGGCCGCCGAAGAGCGTGGCGGCGGCATCCGGCGAGGGCTCGGGCAGGCTGGCGGGCGCGGCCGCGGCGATCGGCCGTTGCACCGGCTTGTACAACTGCATGCCCCAGTAGGTGGCGGACACCGCCAGGAAGATCAGGGCAAGCAGGGTGAAAAGGAGAGGCAGACGCTTCATCGTAGTCCTTGTTAGCGCACCAGCTGGTTGATTTCAATGATCGGCATCAAGACCGCCAGCACGATCAACAGCACCACCAGGCCCATGGCCAGGATCAGCACCGGCTCGAGCAGGCCGGCAATGGTCAGCGTGCGGCGCTCGAGGTCGGCCTGCTGCGAATTGGCCGCCCGCTCCAGCATCGCCGGCAGTTCGCCGGTAATCTCGCCCGCACGGATCATGTGCACCAGCATCGGTGGAAAATGTTTTTGCACGGACAATGCCCGCGCCAGGCTGACGCCTTCGCGCACGCTGGCCGTGGCTTGCTCGACCAGTTCGCGCATGGCGACGTTCGACAGCGTTTCGCGGCTGGTGTCGAGCGCGCGCAGGATCGGCACACCGGAACCTGTGGTAATGGCGAGCGTGCTGGCGAAACGCGCCGTGTTCAGGCTGCGCTCGAACTTGCCGTACACGGGCGCGGTCAGCAGCCAGGTATGCCAGCGCCGTTTGAGGACCGGGTTCAGCAGCGCCCGGCGCCAGGCGAACCAGGCCGCAATCAGGGCGATACCCAGCAAAATGCCATAGTCGCGCATGAAGTTCGACACGCCCAGCATCATCACCGTCAGCAGCGGCAGTTTTTGCTTGGTGTTGGCGAACACCGACACGATCTGCGGCACCACATAGGTGAGCAGGAAGATGACGATGGCGAACGCGACGACCGTGACGATGGCCGGATACGTAAACGCCAGGCGCACCTTTTGCACCAGCGCATTGCGGCGTTCGATGTAGTCGGCCAGGCGAGACAGCACGCGCGCCAGCTGGCCGATCTGTTCGCCCGACGACACCAGCCCGCGGAAAATCGGATCGAAGTCGCGCGGGTGGTGCGACAGCGCATCGGAAAACGCGATGCCGCCGATGACTTCCGAACGGATCGAGGCGATCAGGTCGCGCAAGTAGGGCTTTTCGGCCTGTTCCAGTAAGGCGGTAAATGCCTGTTCCAGCGGCAATCCGGCTTCCAGCAAGCTGGCAAGCTGGCGCGTAAACAGCGCCAGTTCGACTTGCGACAGGCGCTCGCCGAAGCCGCGCGAACGGGTGACCCCGGCCGCGTCGACCTGGGCCGTGATGGCTTCCACGTTGAGTGGCGTCAGGCCTTGCACGCGCAAGTCGGCGCGCGCCGCGCGCGGGCTGTCGGCGTTGACCACGCCCTTCTTCGTGGCGCCGCCGCCATCGACCGCTTCATAACGAAATGCGGGCATCGTCAGTCCTTGGTCACGCGCAGCAATTCGGCCTGCGTGGTGGTGCCGTCATGCAGCCAGCGCTCGCCGTCTTCGCGCATGGTGCGCATGCCGCTCCGTTGCGCGGCGCCGCGGATATCGGCTTCCGACGCCTGGTTGTGGATCTGGGCGCGGATCGCTTCGGTGGTCTCGAGCAATTCGTAGACGCCGACGCGGCCGTGGTAGCCGGTGTGGCCGCAGCGCTCGCAGCCGACCGCATGCCAGTGCACGCCATCGCTCTTTTTACACTGCGAACACAGTTTGCGCACCAGGCGCTGGGCCATCACGCCCAGCAGCGAGGACGACAGCAGGAAGGGCTCGATGCCCATGTCGAGCAGGCGGGTGACGGCGGCGGCGGCATCGTTGGTGTGCAGGGTCGCCAGCACCAGGTGGCCGGTGAGCGAGGCCTGCACGGCAATTTGCGCCGTTTCCAGGTCGCGGATCTCGCCGATCATGATCACGTCCGGGTCCTGGCGCAGGATCGCGCGCAGGGCCTTGGCAAAGGTCATGTCGATGCGGGCGTTGACCTGGGTCTGGCCGACGCCGTTCAGGTCGTACTCGATCGGGTCTTCCACCGTCATGATGTTGGTAGTGGAGGCGTTCAGGCGCGATAAAGCGGCGTACAGGGTTGTCGTTTTACCGGAACCGGTCGGACCGGTGACGAGCACGATGCCGTGCGGCTGGTTGATCAACTTGTCGAACTGCGGCAGCAGGTCCGGGCTCATGCCCAGGTGCGACAAGTCGAGGCGCCCGGCTTCCTTGTCGAGCAAACGCAGGACGGCGCGCTCGCCGTGGCCGGTCGGTAAGGTAGAGACACGCACGTCGACCGGCTTGCCGCCGATGCGCAGCGTGATGCGGCCGTCCTGCGGCAGGCGTTTTTCGGCGATGTCGAGCTGCGACATGATCTTGATACGCGAAATGAGCGAAGCGTGGATGCCTTTACGGGGACGCACGATGTCGCGCAGGGTGCCATCGATGCGAAAACGTACGACCGAAGTTTGCTCGAAAGGTTCGATATGGATGTCGGACGCGCCTTCGCGCAGCGACTGCGTGAGGAGCGCGTTGATCATGCGGATCACGGGCGCGTCGTCGGACGATTCGAGCAGGTCTTCGATCGCCGGCACGTCCTGCAGCAGGCGGGTAAGGTCGAGGTCGGCATCGAATTCGTCGGCGACCTGGTTGGCGTCGCCGCCGGCCGAGGCGTAAGCGGCGGCGATTGCATCGTCGAGCTCGCCGCGCTCGAGGCGGCGCAGCAGGATGCGCCCGAAACGGCGCGATACCTCGGCAATGGCGGCCGGCGGCGTCGCGCTGGAGACCAGCACTTCGACGCTTTGTCCGGCGATGTGTCCTGCATCATCGCCGGTGCGCGCCAACACCCCATGATCGCGGGCGAAGGCGTAAGGCAGCAAGTTGGTCATGATCGGATCACTTCTGGTTCGGCGGCGTTACCGGACGGAACTGGGGCACGGGCGCCTGATTCGGTGGAGTCGATTGCGGCGCGCGCGGCTGGGTCGTGCCTGCGCCGGTGGCCGCGCCCGGACGTGCCGAGACCGGCGCCGGCGGCGGCAGCGTCGCCATGGTGCCGCCGAGTGGCGGCTGGCCGTTGGTCAGCGGCGGCAGTGACGGGGAACCCAGGTTGTGCATCAGGATCGTATCGTCCTGCGAACGCGTCTCGGCGCCCAGGGCACGCATGTATTCGTAGCGGTCGAGCGAGATGCTGTTGTTTTGCTCCTTGCTGCGCACCACCACCGGACGCAGGAAGACCATCAGGTTGGTCTTGTTGCGGGTACGGTTGCGATACTTGAACAGGTTGCCCAGCACCGGGATATCGCCCAGGCCGCGCACTTTTTCTTCGCCATGGTCTTCGTTATCGGAAATCAGGCCGCCCAGCACGATGATCTGGCCATCGTCGGCCAGCACATTGCTTTCGATCGCACGCACCGTGGTCACGATGCCCTCGGCACGCACCACCGAATTGTCGATGCCCGAGTTCTCGTGGTAGATCGACAGTTTGATCACGCCACCTTCGGAAATTTGCGGACGCACCTTCATCAACAGGCCGATGTCCTTGCGGTCGACGGTCTGGAAGGGGTTGTTTGCCCCGCTGGTGCCGGTCGTAAACGAACCGGTAATGATCGGGATATTCTGGCCCACCTTGATCGTTGCCAGCTCGTTATCGAGCGTGATCATGTTCGGTGTCGACAAGATGTTGGCGGCGCCATGGTTTTCAAGGGCGCTGGCCACGGCGCCCAGGCCGAGCTCGCCATTGATCTGCTTGAAAATGCCCAGGGTCAGGCCGGGCAGCGAAGGAATGCCGCTCTGCCCGCTCGTGCCGGCCCGCGCGGCGGCGGCCAGGTTGATCAGGTTGTTGCTGGCGCCCGAGTTGAACGACTGGAGGCCGCCGACCCGGTACTTGCTGGTGTCGCTACCGGACAAGCCCAGCCACTGCACGCCGAATTCGGACGCCTTTTGCGAATTCATTTCCACGACCAGGGCTTCGATGTAGACCTGGGCACGGCGCACGTCGAGCTGGTCGATGACGCCGCGCAGGTTGCGGTAGATCGCGTCCGGCGCGGTGATGATCAGGCTGTTGGTCGAGGCATCGGCCTGGATGAAGCCGGAACCCTGGCCGCCGCCGCCGACGCTGGACTGGCCCTGCTGGCCGAATCCGCCTCCGGTATTGCCGCCGCCGATGCTGCTCGGCTGGCCCTGCTGGCCGCCGAGGCCGCCGGCACCGCCGGCGCCGCCCTGGGCCCCGGCCTGGATCGAGCCGCCCGAAGTGCCTTGCTGCGGCGCGCTCGTGGCCGACGCATCCTGCGACACCACGGCGCGCAGGGTTTGCGCTACCTTGGTGGCGTCGGCATTCTTCAGGTAGACGACGTGGATATTGCCCTTTTCGGTGGTCGCCTGGTCGAGCTTGGCGATCAGCGATTTGGCCAGATTGGCGCGGGCCTGCGAGGGTGCGCGCACCACGACCGAATTGGTGCGCGAATCGGCGAGGATGGTGACGCGGCCGGAGTCGCCGCCGGCGGCCGGCTCCATCAGGCGCTGGACCAGGGTGGCGATGTCGCTGGCGATGCCGTTACGGATCGGCACGACGTCGAGGTCGGCCGCCACCGGCGCGTCGAGCGCGGCGATGATGCGCGACAGGCGGCGCAGGTTGTCGGCGTAGTCGGTGATCACCAGGCTGTTGTTGCCCGGATTGGCCATGATCGAATTGTTCGGCGAAATGAGCGGGCGCAGCACCGCCGTCAGGTTGGCCGCCGATTCGTAGGACAAATGAAAAATCTGGGTCGCGATCTGGTCGCCCTGCACGCGGGTGCCGCGCGTTCCCACCTGGGTCGGCGAGGATTGCAGTTTGGCTTCCGCTTCCGGCACCACCTTGGCGTAACCCTCGCCGGTGGTGACGACGGCAAAGCCCTGCAGGCGCAGGGCCGAGGTGAGCAAGCCGAAGGCCTGGCTCTTGGTGAGCGACTTTTCCGACACCAGCGTCAGCGTGCCTTTGACGCGCGGGTCGATAATGAACGTCATCCCGGTGTAATGGCCGACGGCCTTGATGACGGACTCGATGTCGGCGTTGACGAAACTGAGGGCGGCGGAATTTTCCTGTGCAAAAGCCGGGGCCGGCGGCAAGGCCGCGGCCACCGCACAGCACAGCATGACGCCGGCCGCAATACGGCGCAGGGTTGGGAATTCGGAGGTGCTACGGGAGGATGTTTTCATTATCTGAACTCTAATGCGATTATGTTTTTACCGTTCACCATGCGGCGCTGGCCGAGGAGATTGAGCATATTGCCCAAGGTTTCCTCGTAGCCATCGGCGGCCGACGCCTGACCTGAAAAACGCAGGCGTCCATTCTGCAACGTTCCATTTCCCGACAACAGCAAAGCGCCGCGCACCGTGCGCAACACCAGGTCGGCTTGCTGGCCGCGCCAGTCCATTACCATCTCGTAGCTGCCCAGCGGCTTGACCGGCGCCATGCGCGAACCCATGTCGTTCATCGACAGGGTCGTGCGTCCCGTCACCGCCACGCTGGTCGGCTGGCGCACCAGGTCGAGCCGGTTCCAGGACAGCCGGATCACGCCCGAAGGCACCAGGGTATTCAATGGCGCACCCAGCCCGGCCAGGCCTTCGGCCGGCAACAGCAATTGTCCTTCGCTCAGCTGCCACTGCGACCAGCTGCCCGTGATGCGCACCGGCTGCGCCAGCGCCTGCGGGTTTTCCAGCGCCATGTCGACGCGCCCGAACAAGACCAGCGGCGACAGGCGCCAACTGAAGCGCCCCGGCAACAGCGGCGTCACCGATCCGCCTTCGCCCGGCGCCCCGCCCACAAAGGCTGAGCCGTTCCAGAGCGTACCTTGCGCATCCCCCAGAGTCAAACGCCCGCCGGTCTGCTCTTCGACGATCGGGCCCAGCCACGAAGCGGGCAGGAAAGCCAGCACCGTGACCAGTACCGCCAGCGCCGTCGGCACCAGCCACAGGAAGAAACGCTTCATTGGGCCGCGCCGTTATTCTGGCGCAGCGTGAGCGTGGATGCGGTGCCGCGCTTGGTGAATGCGACACACTGCTGTGATGGCATCTCGACGCTGCCCTTCTTATTCGGAGCCGGGTGATCGGGTGCCGGATCGTGTGATTCCGTGGCCTCACGAGTATGAGCGCGGCGCTGCTCATCGGTCAGCGGTGGCCGGGCGACCGCACCTCGGCGACGATGGGCGGCATGCAACGCGGCAGCCAGCAGTGTGCGGGGCGTAGCTGGTGCGAACAGTGGCAGCGTCACCAACTCCGCCTTCGTGAGACTCGCCGCACCGTGTGCAGCAAATGCAGCGAGTGTGACCGCGGCCACGGTGCCCGCCTTGACGGCGTGATCAGCACGACGAGACAGCGCATCGGCGACCACGTTGGTTGGTCCTTTGATGTACTCGATCTTAAAGTCGAAGTCAGCCAGCTTGTCCAGCCAGCGCGACTGCCGAGCTGACATGGACTGCTGCGTCATGAAGTACTGCAGCGAGTTGTGGTCCGTCAGCACGCGGATGGTGAACGGCTGTCGACCTTGCAGGTACGTGCGCCATTCGCCCAGCATGTTGACAATGGCCAGCATCTCCTTGTCGTGCGTCGGATAGCGAGTCTCGGCGTCCGACATCTTGTGCGACAGGTAGGCGATGGGCTGGAGGCCGCGACCGAAGTCCTGCTGCAGCACAGCGCCAGTGGCAAAGTCGGACGCGTCCGTGTTCACCACGTACTGGCGGTCTGGATCGGGCAAAGCCAACACGGGAGCCTCGCGCAACGCCAGCTTGAGCGCATCGAACGCCGCCTGATGCTGGGGCTGCCAGCGGTAGGCTTGTCCGTCGGCGGTGTGAGTCAGCTCGTGCAGCGGAGTGGCGAGGCTACTGAAGCCCTTCACGAAGCGGCGATAGTAGCCCGCGAGACCGAGGAACGAGCGCAGCTCACTCGCGTTGTGCG
>JANNNC010000104.1:0-27555 GCA_031398335.1 Massilia sp. | reverse complement strand
AGCCTGCAGCGCGAGGCCAACGGCCGCTTCGGCTTCTCGGCCAAGAACACGCTGGGCCTGGCCCAGGCGCTGTACGAAAAGCACAAGGTGCTGACCTACCCGCGTACCGATTCGCGCCACCTGCCGGAAGACTACATCCAGACCGTCAAGGAAACGATGAACGCGCTGGCCGATACCAACAACTACAACCAGTTCGCGAAACAGGTCACCAAGAACGGCTGGGTCAAGCCGAACAAACGCATTTTCGATAACACCAAGATCTCGGATCACTTCGCGATCATCCCGACCGGCGTCGCACCGAAGAATTTGTCCGAACCGGAACAGAAGCTGTATGACCTGGTCACGCGCCGCTTCCTGGCCGTGTTCTTCCCGCCGGCCGAGTTCCTGGTCACAACCCGCTTCACCGAAGTGTCGGGCCACCAGTTCAAGACCGAAGGCAAGGTCATGACGAACCCGGGCTGGCTCGCCGTCTACGGCAAGGACACCACCGGCGACGACAAGGATGGCGCCACCCTGGTGCCGGTCGCGAAGGGCGAGAAGGTACAGACAGATAAAATCAACGCGAACGCCCTGGTGACGAAGCCGCCCGCACGCTACAGCGAAGCGACGCTGCTCTCGGCCATGGAAGGCGCGGGTAAGCTCATCGACTCGGACGAGCTGCGCGATGCGATGGCCGGCAAGGGCCTCGGCACGCCGGCCACGCGCGCGGCCATCATCGAGGGCCTGCTGACGGAGAAATACCTGATCCGCGAAGGGCGCGAGCTGATCCCGACCGCGAAAGCATCGCAGCTGATGACCCTGTTGCGCGGCCTCGGCGTGAACGAGCTCACTGCGCCGGAACTGACGGGTGAATGGGAATACAAGCTGTCGCAGATGGAGAAGGGCAAGATTTCGCGCGAAGAGTTCATGCGCGAAATCGCGCAGATGACGCAGATTATCGTCAAGCGCGCCAAGGAATACAGCAACGACACCATTCCCGGCGATTACGCCACTTTGACGACGCCGTGCCCGAACTGCGCCGGCGTGGTCAAGGAAAATTACCGCCGCTTCGCCTGCACCAAGTGCGAATTCTCGATGAGCAAGACGCCGGGCAGCCGCCAGTTCGAGATCAACGAGGTCGAAGAGCTGCTGGAAAAGCGCACCATCGGTCCGCTGCAGGGCTTCCGCTCGAAGATGGGCCGCCCGTTCGCGGCGATCCTGCGCATCGTGCGCGACGAAGACATCAGCAACTTCAAGCTCGAATTCGACTTCGGCCAGGACCAGGAAGGCGGAGAAGACGGCGAAGGCGTCGACTTCACCGGCCAGACCGCGCTCGGACCCTGCCCGAAATGCTTCGGCGGCGTCTACGAGATGGCCCTGGCCTACGTCTGCGAGAAGAGCGTGGCCAAGCCGAAGACCTGCGATTTCCGCAGCGGCCGCATCATCCTGCAACAGGAGATCCTGCCCGAGCAGATGGCCAAGCTGCTCAACGACGGCAAGACCGACCTGTTGCCGGGCTTCGTGTCGCAGCGTACGCGCCGCTCGTTCAAGGCCTACCTGGCGCGTGCCAAGGATGGCAAGATCAGCTTCGAGTTCGAGGAGCGCAAGGCCAAGGCGCCCGCCAAGGGCAAGGCGGCAGCAGCTGACGCCGCGCCCGAAGGCGAGGGCGATGAGGTCGCGGTCGCGGCCAAGGTAGCGAAGAAGCCTGCTGCGAAAGCCGCGGCGAAAAAGCCGGCCGCCAAAAAAGCGCCCGCCAAGAAAGCGGCGCCGAAGAAATAAGCCTTGCCGGGGTCGCACCTGGCAAGAAAAAAACCGCGGCCCTCGGGTCGCGGTTTTTTTATCGATTACTGGGTATTCTGTTTATACGCTTACCCGGTCCGGGTAGTCATGGCTGCGTGCCTGCGCGGCGTTTGCCGCGCCTTGACTTACTCCTGCCAGTCCTGCAGCGCGCGGATCGCGGCTTCGCCGTTGCGGATCGCTTTTACGCGGCGCACGATTTCGTCGCGCCAGGCCTCGTCGGCATCGGCATCGGCAATGTCGTCGATGTCCTGCAACAGGACGCGCAGCACCTCATGCTTCTCCTCGTCATTCAGGAGCTGGATCTTTTCGCAAACTTCGGCAAGCATAGGGGACATCGTGAAACCTCACTGGAATAGTAACTTGATGATATCGCGAGTTTCAACCGTTGTCGACTATAACCATGTTATCGGCCGGCTTCTTGTCGATCAGCTTGTGGTCGGGGTCGATGCCGGCGCGTCCCGGACGCGCGTCCACGACGAAAGTGATGCTCTGCGCGCCGCTGGTGACCCGCCGCCGTTCGCGCGCCAACGGCTTGCCCGCGCGGTCGTCGACGCCGAACTCGATGTAATCGGCCAGCGGCAGTTCCTGCTCGGCCGCGCCGGCAGCACGCACCTTTCCGGCGCTGGCGTGCAAGGTCACGTCGTACTTGCCGTCCGGCCGCAGGCGCGCGCTGGCGCTGTCGGCGCGGTTCTCGTAGAGCACGATGTCCTCAAACAGGTCGCGCACCAGGTAGGCCTTGTCGCGCGGCGCCACCGCGCGCAGGGCCGCCGCCAGCACCGCCATGTCCGGCGGCTGCGCACCGGTGCCTGCGGCCAGGCCGCGCAGCACGCCGTTGACGCGCTCCTCGCCCAGCAGGTCCTGCGCCAGGAACAGGGCCAGGCCGGCCTTGCGCCGGCGTAGCCAGGGCTCGTCCAGGCTCTTGACGAGCGGCTGTTCGCGGCCGGTGGCCAGGGCGCGGCCCATCAGGTAGGCGCGCAGGTCTTCGCGCAGGTAGCGCCGCATCGCCGCCGCGCCGGCACTGCGCCGGACCGCCATCAGCGCCGTATACTCGGCCAGGCCGTCGGCCAGCAGCAGGGCGCCGGGTTGGCGCCGCCACCACTGGTGCGCGGTGCTCCAGGCACCCATGTAGAAAGGGTAATCGATGCCGGTGCGCGCGTCGTCGTCGAAGCGGGCGATGAAGGCGCCGTTCTCGGGCAGGGCCAGCATGCCCGGGAAGGCATGCGCTTCCCCGGCCTGGCGCGGCACCTCGACCAGGCGCAGGTCGTGCTGGCCGTAGGCGCCGAACTGGCGCGCACCATAATCGAGCGCCGCGCTGGCGCCGCGCAGCAGGGGCGCGACATTGTGGGCGTGCGCCGGCTCGAAATAGGCGTCGATGGCGACGTCCTGCCAGCGCTCGTGGCGCACCGCATAGCGCGCCGAGGCGATGGCGTAATCGTTGACGATGGCGCCGTTGGCGCGGTAATGGAAGTGGCGCCGCTCCTGCGCGATCCACTCGCGTTCCAGCGTGCCCGGGGCGACGGCCACCTGGTCGGGCGCGGTGCTGACGATGGCGCTGAAGGCGATGCGCTCGTTCAATGGCGCGATGGCCTGCGCCGTCCGCGGCGGTAAACCGTGGCGGCGGCGGTCGCGCGCATCGCCCAGCTCGACGGCGTGCTGGTAGCCGATGCGCGGCAGCGCCTCGTCCGTGAGGAAGCTGCCGTTCCTGGCCACCGGCGTGTCGCTGCCGATGCCGAGCAGCCCGCCAGGGGCGATGCTGAGCTCGAAGGCGAGGGCGATGCGCGCACCCGGCTTCAATGGCTGGGCCAGGCGATAGTGGAAGAAGCCGCGTTCGCGGTCGCTTGCGACCAGCGTGGCCGGCTGCGACAGGCGCGCGACGAGGTCGAAGCCGCTCTGCTGGTACAGGACCAGGTCGCGCAGCGCGGCGCCGTTGCGGTTCTCGAGCTGGTAGTGGCCTTGCACCGCCAAGGTGCGGCTGCGCGGATGCAGGTCGACGCGCAGGTCGACGCTGGCCAGGCTCGGTTGCGGCAGCTGCGCGAAGCGCAGGTAGCGCGTCTCGTAGGCGGCGCGGCGCGCCTCGATGTAGTGCGTGGTGCGGTAATTGCCGGCCACGTCCAGTTCGTACCAGAGCAGGGCGCCGGTACCAAGAAAGACGAACAGGCCCGCGCCGAAGGCGCCCAGGCTGGCCGGGGTCAGGTTCTGGCGCGCCATCCGCAGGCGGCTTTTGAATTCCGCATTCACGCCGCGCGGCCACAGGACGACCGTCGCCACCAGCAGCATCAGGGCCGCGCCGCCCCAATACAGTGCGAGCATGCGCTCGCGCAGCAGGTGGTGGCCATAGCCGTTCATGGTCGAGTAGTCGAGCTGGGGGAAGGTCGCGTAGTGCAGCAGCGCGTGGTCCAGTCCGCGGCCCTGGAGCGCGATGGAGGCGACGCCGAAGGCCACCAGCACCGCATAGCCCAGGTATTTGCGGCTGCACAGCGCCTGCACCGCGATCGCCAGCACCGCCAGCAGCGCGTACTGCGGCAGCAGGATGGTGAACAGGGTCTGCAGGTAGAGGCCAGGCTCGAGCGCGACATAGCCGCGCAGCAGCTGGCACAGCATCGCGCACAGCATGGCCAGGAACAGCAGCAGCGCCTGCATCGCCACCAGCGCCAGGGCTTTCGAGACCGGCGCCAGCCAGCCGGGTACCGGCAGCGCGTCGAACAGCTGGCTTGTTCCCGCATCGCGCTCGCGCCACACCAGCTGGGCCGCGTAGAAGGCGGTGACGACGACGATATAAATCGAAAACACGTCGCGCACCAGTTCCAGCATCTGCCAGGTCACGGGCGAGGTGCGCGCGCCGTGCAGGTGGCCGACGTCGAAGCTGCCCGCGCCCAGGAGCGCCATGCCGACCAGCGCGATCAGCGCGAAAGGCAGCGTTGCCACCGACTGGCGCAGGTGACGCGCCGCTTCCCTGGCCAGCAACAGGCCCAGGTTGCGCTGCGCGAAGTTGGGGCGCTCGCGCGTGTTGATGGCGGCCTGCGAGAGGCTGGGCGCGGCCTCGCCCTCGCCGCGCGGGTCAAGCCCCCGGGTTTCCATCAGGCCGACCAGGTGGAAGCGCCAGTAGCCCAGCAGCAGGACCGCGAGGCCGAAGCCGCACCAGATCAGGCGATTGGCCAGGTAGACGCCCTCCAGCAGGACCGGGCGCGTATTGCGTTCTGCGATCGGCCAGTACTCGGTCAGGCGCAGGAGCGCCGTGGTGGCGAAGGGGTCGATCAGCGCGGCCAGGGTTTTATAGTCGAAGTCGCGCGCCAGCGAGGGCGCGATCGTATAGCCCACCATCAGGACGATGCTGGCCACGTAGACCGGCAGCATGCGCCGCGTCAGCGCCGCCAGCACGAAGAAGATGGCGCCGAAAATGAACAGGTTCGGCAGCAGCGTGAGCAGCCAGGGCAGCACATAGGCCAAGGCGCCGGCCGCGCCGACCCGGTCCGGATCGATCCCGGGCAGCAGGCTGCCGATCCAGGCGCCGAGGGGAATGCCGGCGAAAATGAAGGCGAGGGTGACCCAGGCGCCGAGGAAGCGCCCGAACACATAGGCGTATTTGGGAATCGGCGCGCTGAAGAAGAAGTGGTGCATGCCGTGCTCGAAGTCCTGCTGGACGGCGCGGCCCATGATGGCGGCCATCACGACGACGGCCACGCAACCGAGGAAAGCGCAGGACAAGGCCACCTGGCGCGGGCCGTTGATCAGCACGCGCGACCCGAACGCGACGATCGGGTCCTTGAAGACGCCGCCGGCGGCGGCCGTCCACAACACCGTCAAGGCGACGAAGGCAAAAAAGCAGACCCAGGTCGAGAGCTGGCCAAAACGCCCGCGCAGTTCGAAACGGGCAATGGAAAAGAGCGCTGCCATCGATCAGCAGTTCCCGGCCTGCATGTTATGGCGGCCGGCGATGGTGGCGAAGTACACGTCCTCGAGGCTGGCGTGGGCTTCCTCGAACCCCATGCCGGGGTCGCCCTCGGCGTACACGTGGATCAGCGTGCGGCCGGCGCGCAGGCGCGTCGAGATCACCGTGTGCTGCTTCTGGAACAGCGGTAAATCCGTCTTGTCGACGAAGCGCGCCCAGATGTTTTCCTCGATGCCTTCGATCAGGCGCGCCGGCTCGCCGCACAGCAGCACGTGGCCCTTGTGGATGATCGCCATGTTGGCGCATAAATCGGCCACGTCCGACACGATGTGGGTCGACAGCAGCACCGTCTTGTCGGCGCCGATGTCCGACAGCAGGTTATGGAAGCGCACCCGTTCCTGCGGGTCGAGGCCGGCGGTCGGCTCGTCGACGATGATCAGCTGCGGGTCGCCGATCAGGGCCTGGGCCACGCCGAAGCGCTGGCGCATGCCGCCTGAAAACGTGCCGAGCTTCTGGTGGCGCACCTCGAACAGGTTGGTTTGTTGCAGCAGGCCGTCGACGACCTCGCGCCGCCGGTGTTTATTCGCGATGCCCTTTAGCTGGGCGAAGTGGTCGAGCAGTTCGTAGGCGGACACTTTCGGATACACGCCGAAGTCCTGCGGCAGGTAGCCGAGCATGCGCCGTACTTCGTCCTTTTCGTCGAGCACGTCGATATCGTCGAGGAAGACCGAGCCGGCATCGCATTCCTGCAGCGTGGCGAGGATGCGCATCAGGGTCGACTTGCCGGCGCCGTTCGGCCCCAGCAGGCCGAACATCCCGGGCGGGATGTTCAGCGTGACCTTGTCCAGCGCCACGACACCGTTGGCGTAGGTTTTGGACAAATTGCGGATGCGTAATTCCATGCGGACTCCAGATGAACTTTAGCAAAGCGATTACTTTCATTTCCGCCAAGCTTTTTTAACGACTGCATTGTATGCCCTAATGGCTGACTCGGGCGGGCCCGTGCGATGCACGGCGCGTAGTGCCGGCCAGAGTGCAAAAAAGCGGGAGCAGGACGCGTGGCATCCCTGGCGCAGGGCGTCAGTCAGCAGGCGCGCGGCAAGCGGCGGACACGGCGCATATAATGTGGTTTTAGTACGACTACTGGATTCCTATGCGCCCGAACCGTTTCATCAGTCCACTCGACGACCTGATCGTCGGCTTCGACAAGGCCCTGCGCGTGGTCGGCGGCGTGGCCGCGGCGTCGCGCGCGAACCCGGCCGCGCATGCGGTCGATTGCGAACTCGACGAGCGCGAGCAGCGCCATAGCGCCGGCCTGATGCGGGTGAACCATGTCGGCGAAGTCTGCGCCCAGGCGCTCTACGATTCGCAGGCGCGCCACGCGCAAAGTCCGGGCATGCGCGCCCAGTTCCAGCAGGCTGGCCGCGAAGAGGAAGACCACCTGGCCTGGACCGCGCAGCGCCTGTCCGAACTGGGCTCGCAGCCCAGCGTATTGAATCCGCTCTGGTATGCGGGGGCGTATGCGATGGGCACCGTGGCCGCCAAGCTGGGCGACGCGCGCAGCCTGGGCTTTGTGGTCGAAACCGAGCGCCAGGTCGAAGCGCACCTGAACCTCCACCTCGACCAGCTGCCGCCAGGCGACGCCAAATCGCGCGCGATCGTCGAGCAGATGCGCGTCGACGAAGTCGCCCACGGCGCCGCCGCCCAGGCCCTGGGCGCGGCCGAGATGCCGGTGCCGGTCAAGCTGGCGATGCGGGCGATGGCGAAGGTGATGACGACGACGGCGTATTATTTGTAACTGGCGGCATTCCGCCACCGGTGTTTGACACCGTGTTTTATGCAGCAGGACGTAGGGTGGGCGGGTCTCCCGCCCACCCTACGTCCCTCCGATTGAAGTTGCGTGCGAGCTCAGGCGGCCGCCTCGACGATCTCGATCGTATGCGTAATCTCCGCCATCGCCGCCAGCATGATCGAGGCCGAGCAATACTTTTCGTGCGACAGCTTGACCGCGCGCTCGACCGCCGCCGGTTTCAGGTTGCGCCCCGTGACGACGAAGTGAAAATTGATCTTGGTGAAAATCTTCGGATCGACTTGCGCGCGCTCGGCCTGCAGCGTGACGTCGCAGCCGAGCACGTTCTCGCGCCCGCGCTGCAGGATCAGCACCACGTCGTAAGCCGTGCAGCCGCCGGTGCCGACCAGTACCATCTCCATCGGCCGCGGCGCCAGGTTGTGGCCGCCGCCTTCGGGTGCGCCGTCCATGCTCACCATGTGGCCCGACCCGGTCTGGGCGCGAAAACTCATGCCTGAAGCACCGTTCCAGCTGACTTTGACTTCCATGTGTGATTCTCCGCGTTGATAGATGGCGCTTATTGTAAAACAGCCCCGACCGGTTCGCCGGGCAGGGCTGTTTTCCTCAGCTGCGTAGAGCGTGAACGAGTTACACCGCCAGCACGTAGCGCTCGCTCTTCATGCGCCAGCCGGCAAAAGCGATGACGGCCAGCGCCGGCAGCGCGCTGCTGATGAAGGTGAGCAGGAAGGGCAGGGCGCCGACGTCCACGCCTTTCGACATTTCGCGCAGCAGGGTCTGGTTCGACAGCATCGGCACCGCGTACATCCACATCGAGGTCTTCAGTTCCATCATCGAGACCACGACCCCAGGCAGCATCGGCAGCAGCAGCACGATGCTGAGCAGGCTTTGCGCTTCCTTGAACGACTTGGCGTTCATCGCCAGCGCAATCTGCAGGGCCGCCGCCAGCATCGCCAGCGGCAGCGCGACGATGCAGACCATGGCGATATCGAGCCAGTTCAGGCTCCAGGTCATGCCCAGTTCTTCCAGCGGCATCCAGGACAGCACCATGTGCGCCAGGATCAGTTCGAGCGTCAGGCCGATCACGGCCAGCGCGCCGGCCATCAGCCACTTGCCGGTAACGATTTCCCAGGCATGCGCCGGCTGCGCCATCAGCACTTCCAGCGAACGCCGTTCGCGCTCGCCGGCGGTGCTGTCGACCGCGGCCGACATGCCGCAGAAGAAGGCGGGGAAGAACAGCATGCTGAGCATGCTGCCGATGAAACCGGCCGAGCGCGAGGCGTTGGTGCCGGTGTCGTAGCGCTGCACCTCGATCGGCGCCAGCGTGGCCGGCGACACCCCATGCGCCAGCAGGCGCGCGCTGGCCACGTTCGCGCCATAGGTCTCGAGCACCTCCTCGACTTCGCGCCGCTGCGCATTCTTTTCGGCGGCCGAGTCGAACCACAGCTCGATGCGGGCCGGCCGCATCGCCGCGTAGTTGTCGGTGAATTTGTCCGACAGGCGCAGTACCCCGGCCACTTTTCCCTTCTGGAGCAGGGCTTCGATCGCCGGCTCGTCCATCGGCGCGGTGTCGAGCGCCGTGATGTTCTTTTGCTTGAGCTGGGCCATCAGCGTGGGGGCCTTGCTGCCGCCGATGACGGCCAGTTCGATGCCTTCTCGTTCGGAGCGGGTATTCCGGTCGATCAGCTTCTGCATCAGGAAGCCGAACATGACCGGGTACATCAGCGTCACCAGCAGCAGCAGGCCGACGGTGCGTTTTTCGCGCAGGGTTTCGCGCATCTCCTTGACGAAGATGGTCAGGTAAAGAGGCTTCATGCGGCAATCCCTTCTTCGCCCACCAGGCTGACGAATGCGTCTTCCAGGTTTTCGATGCCGGTGCGGCGGCACAGCTCGAACGGCGTCCCCTGGGCCACGGTATGCCCCTTGGCGATGACGATCACGTCGTCGCACAGGTGCGTCACTTCCTGCATCACGTGGGTGGCCATGATGACGCAGCAGCCGTCCGCGCGCAGCGCCGACAGGGCACGCCGCAGCGCACGCGTGCTCATCACGTCCAGGCCCCGGCTCGGCTCGTCGAGCAGCAGGTTGCGTGGGCGGTGCAGCAGCGTCCTCGCCAGCGCCACCTTGATGCGCTGGCCCTGCGAGAAGCCCTTGGTGCGCCGCTCGAGGATGTCGTCCATCGACAGCAGTTCCGACACTTCGTCGATCCTTGCTTTCAGGGCGGCGCCGCCCATGCCGTTGAGTTCCCCGAAATAGCCCAGGTATTCGCGCGTGGAGAGGCGCTCGTAGAGGCCGAACTGGTCGGTCAGGAAGCCGATGTTGCGGCGTACCGCCAGCGGATCGGTTTCCGGGTCGACGCCGTCGACGGCGATCGTGCCGTGGTCGCGTTTCAGCAAGCCGACCAGGGTGCGCAGCAGGGTGGTCTTGCCGGCGCCGTTGGGGCCGAGCAGGGCCGTGATCTGGCCGTCGCGCGCGCTGAAACTGACGCCGCCGAGCGCCTGCACGTCGCCGAATTGTTTACGTACATCGTGGACTTCGATCATGGGGAGCTCGATTCAGGGTTGCGGCCCGGCGCTGCCGAGCTGGAAGGTCGGGGGTGGGATCTCGGCCAGGCAGCCGGCGTCGAGCCTGGCGCCCGGGTTGTCGAGGAATTCGCGCATCAGGCGCGGCACGCAGCCCAGATGCGAGACTCCGTGGCCGGCGTTGGTGATGACCAGGTGGCGCGCATTGCGCATGTGGCGCGCGGCGCTTTCCGCACGCCGCGGCGCCGTCACCGGATCGAGCGCGCCCGACATCAGCAGGGCCGGCGCCTCGATCATGGTGGGCGCTACGTACGGCACGGGCGGCACGTTCATGGTCTTGCACATCGCCGGCATGCGCGTGGCCCATGCGCGCGTGAGCAGGGCGTCCTCGTCCTTCATCAGGCCGGGCGTCATGCGCGGCACATCCTCGCCGCAGACCACGGCCAGGTGCAGCAGGAAAGCGCTGGTCGATTCGGTGGTGAAGTCGCCGCCCACGTTCTGGCGCGCGATGAACGGCTCCCAGCGTCCCCGGTGGGCGCTATGGATCAGGAAGGGCAGGCGCCGGGCGTCGGCCGGCGAATACAGGATGTTGTGGACGGTGCCGTTGAAACGCGGGCCGGACATCGTGACCGTGGTCGGCTGCGCGGTGCGCGGGTCGGCGATCGAGAGCTTGATGCCGGCGTCGGCGCGCGCGGCCAGGCTGTCGAATTCGGCGCGCAGGTTCGGGTAGGCCTTGCTGCAGCCGGCGTCCCTGGCACAGTGCTCGAACAGCTTGTCGAGCGCGGCCTGGCCATCGCGCCCGGCCGCCGGCACCACCTGCTCGGGCGCCGCCACGCCGTCCAGGATCAGCGAGCGCACACTGGCGGGGAAGGCGCGCGCATAGCTCTGGCCAAGCCGGGTGCCGTAAGAGCCGCCCCAGAGGTTGACCTTGCCGTAGCCGAGTGCGCGCCGTACTTCCTCCAGGTCGCGCGCGGCGTTGGCCGTGGTGTAGGCCGCGAACGGGGCGCGGCTGGCCTTGATGCAGCGGTGGATTTCGGCTTCCTGTTCGGCGTCGTTCATCGTTTCGTGCTCGGGCCGGCTCTCGCAATCGAGCTTGCCCGACAGGCCGGTGCCGCGCTGGTCGACGAAGACGATGTCGCGCGTGGCGCGCACGCGCCTGAAGGCGGCCGGGAGCAGCGTGACCACCTCGCTGCCGGCCTGGCCTGGACCGCCCGCCAGCACGAACAGCGGGTCGGCCTTGGCGCCCTCGCGAAACGCCGGCGCAACGGTGACGTGGATCTTCAAACCGCCCGCCGCCGGTTTCGCGTAATCGAGCGGGACCGGGACGGACAGGCAGCGCAGCGCGCCTTCGACGCCGGGCAGGTGGCAGGTGCGGGGGGGCGGCTTGGCCGGACGCGGCGCATCCGGAGCCCCGGCCGCCGTGGCGCTACCCGTGACCAGCAACGCCAGCACGAGCGGCAGGATGGAACGTGTTTTCACGAAGACTCCTTAGATAGTTGACCAATAGTAATTTGTTATTGTTTCGGCGGTCAACAAATAGTTTCACTAGGGAATGGTTGAACGAGTCTAGCCCGCCGCGCAATGGATTGATTGTTGTATGCCATCACATTGTCGGAGCGCAGGGAACCGTTGGGCGCGAATGCGACAGGAAGTCAACCGCCACCTTGACCCACGACAGTCAAATGAAGTATCATCGCTGGCTTTCCATTTGCTCTGGAAAAGACAATAAGGCAGAGTCCGCAGTAACCATTGCGGAACCACCATTTGAGCAATTTACCTATTAGGAAGTCAACATGAAAACTTTTTCCGCTAAGGGCCATGAAGTCCAGCGCGACTGGTTCGTGATTGACGCGACGGACTTGGTCCTCGGACGTGTTGCCAGCGAAGTGGCACTCCGACTGCGCGGCAAACACAAACCAGAATTCACTCCGCACGTCGATACCGGTGACTACATCGTCGTCGTCAACGCAGGCAAACTGCGTGTGACCGGCACGAAAGCCACCAACAAGACGTACTACCGTCACTCGGGTTACCCGGGCGGTATCTACGAAACCAACTTCCTGAAAATGCAACAGCGCTTCCCGGGCCGTGCCCTGGAAAAAGCTGTCAAAGGCATGCTGCCGAAGGGCCCACTGGGCTATGCAATGATCAAGAAGCTGAAAGTGTACGCGGAAGGTTCGCACCCACACGCAGCTCAGCAACCACAAGCACTGACCCTCTAAGGAACTGACATGATCGGTAACTACAACTACGGCACCGGCCGTCGCAAGAGTGCAGTCGCTCGCGTGTTCATCAAAGCCGGCTCTGGCCTGATCATCGTGAACGGCAAGCCTGCGAACGAATATTTCTCGCGCGAAACCGGCCTGATGGTCATTCGCCAGCCGCTGGAACTGACCGGCAACGTCGAGCGTTTCGACATCAAGGTCAACGTGCACGGCGGCGGTGAGTCGGGCCAGGCTGGCGCCGTTCGTCACGGCATCACCCGCGCGCTGATCGACTACGATGCAGGCCTCAAGGGCGACCTGGCACGTGCCGGTTTCGTCACCCGTGACGCCCGTGAAGTCGAGCGTAAGAAAGTCGGCCTGCGTAAAGCACGTCGCGCGAAGCAGTTCTCGAAGCGTTAATCGTTTCAAGCAGCCTGCGGGCTGCTCACTGCTGGACCAGAAAGCCGCCTTCGGGCGGCTTTTTTACGTCTGGACGCAAAAGGACGATGCTGCGCTGCGACATTTTCCGCTGATCCTCGCCGCATGCGTTCGATAACGCACCGCCGCGCCCGTGGGCCGCACGTTAATTTGGCCAATTGGAATTGGCGCAGGAGCAGCAAAATGACTGGCGGAATCAAGAAAATCAGCCTCGGGCTGCAGGCCGGCGGCGCCTGATCGTTAAGGGCAGGGCATGGAATATTTGCACTATTGGCTTCCCGTGCAAATATTCTTTGCATCCGGCCCGTTCGCCCGGTGTGAACGTCGGCGCTGCCCCGTATCGGTCGGACTGTTAAAATTGCACTTCGTCCTACCATTTATATATTCAAAGGAAAGAACATGATCAAAGTTGGCATCGTTGGCGGAACCGGTTACACGGGCGTGGAATTGCTGCGGCTGTTGGCAACTCACCCCGGCGTGGAGCTGACCGCGATCACCTCGCGCAAGGAAGACGGCCTGCCGGTGGCCGACATGTTCCCGTCGCTGCGCGGGCGCGTCGATCTCGCCTTCTCGGCGCCCGACAAGGCCGACCTGAGCAAATGCGACGTGGTGTTCTTCGCCACCCCGCACGGCGTGGCCATGGCGCAAGCCCCGGCGCTGCTGGCGGCCGGCGTCAAGGTCATCGACCTGGCGGCGGACTTCCGCCTGAAGGACCGCGCCAGTTTCGAGAAATGGTACAAGATCGAGCACAGCGCGCCAGAGCTGATCGAGGAAGCCGTGTATGGCCTGCCGGAACTGAACCGCGACGACATCAAGAACGCGCGCCTGATCGCCAATCCGGGCTGCTACCCGACCACGATGCAGCTGGGCTTCGTGCCGCTGCTCAAGGCCGGCCTGATCGATGCCGGCAGCCTGATTGCGGACGCAAAATCGGGCGTCTCCGGCGCCGGCCGCAAGGCCGAGATCGGCACATTGTTCTCGGAATCGAGCGACAACTTTAAAGCCTATGGCGTTGCCGGCCACCGCCACACCCCGGAAACCTCGGCCCAGCTGCAGCGTTTCACCGACGACAAGGTCAGCCTGATCTTCACGCCGCACCTGGTGCCGATGATCCGCGGCATGCACGCGACCCTGTACGCGCGCCTGACCAAGGACATCGATGATGGCCGGCTGCAGGCGCTGTTCGAGGACACCTACAAGGACGCGCCTTTCGTCGACGTGATGCCTTTCGGCTCGCACCCGGAAACGCGCTCGACCCGCGGCTCGAACTTGCTGCGCCTGGCGCTGCACCGTCCGGATGGCGGCAACACCGTCGTCATCCTGGTAGTGCAGGACAACCTGGTGAAGGGCGCCTCGGGCCAGGCTGTGCAGTGCATGAACCTGATGTTTGGCTTCGAAGAAACGACGGGTTTGCAACAGATCGCCCTGTTGCCGTAACCGGACGTTGCGATCAGGCTGCAACACTGAAAATCAGCATCCCTGTGGCATTGCCGCCGTGCACTGTCTGACAAGAGCTAGATCAAGGCGGTAACTGTTGAGAACGGTAAATTGACCGATGCGTTGGTCGGTTTCACGTCAACATTTTCCATCTCACAGGGGTGCCACCATGTTCGGTCGCAATGCAAAAAGCGAAATTGACAGCCTGATCGGCATTGCCGCCCGCATCGAGGGCGACCTGTGCTTCAGCGGCGGCTTGCGCATCGATGGCGAGGTCCACGGCAACGTGATCGCCAGCGAAGGCGTCGACAGCGTGCTGATCGTTTCCGAGCACGCGCGCATCGAAGGAGAAGTACGCTGCGCCAACCTGGTGGTGAACGGTTTCATCGCCGGGGCGGTGCATTCGACGGAACTGCTTGAATTACAGCCGAAAGGCCGCATTCATGGAGATGTCCATTACAAACTGCTCGAGATGCACGGCGGGGCCCTGGTCACCGGCAAACTGACGCACCAGCCGACGGGCGAACCGGTGTTTCATCTTGCAGTGGCGGAGGCATCAGGAGCGTGACCGTCACGAACAGTCTATAATGGAATAAATTTGAATCCAATCAGGAGTTTATCCATGACTGCCGTGGCCGAAGTAGTTGACTTTGACACCATCCCGACCCCCATCGTCTTCACCGACAGCGCCGCCGAAAAAGTGGCCCAGCTGATCGAGGAAGAGGGCAATCCCGACCTGAAACTGCGCGTATTCGTGCAAGGCGGCGGCTGCTCGGGTTTCCAGTACGGCTTTACCTTCGACGAAATCGTGAACGAAGACGACACTACCATGGAGAAGAACGGCGTCCAACTGCTGATCGACTCGATGAGCTACCAGTACCTGGTCGGTGCCGAAATCGATTACAAGGACGACCTCGAAGGCGCCCAGTTCGTCATCAAGAACCCGAACGCCACCAGCACCTGCGGCTGCGGTTCGTCGTTTTCGGCATAAGCATTTCGCGCAATCCGGCCTGGCCGGGTGTCGATACCAGATCCGGGCACTGCCCGGACTTGTTTTTCGTGCGCGCCATCTGCGCTTGCGGTCCGGGAAAGTCAGCGTTGCCATGCATTCATGAACACCGAGCGCCTCCTTCCGCCGACCAACATTATTGCCACCATTCCCAGAATGGTGGGTTAGCGCTCCGTTTTCATCAGCGACCTGCCACGAGGCGGGTTCTGCTGCATGCCCGTCTCTTCATCCACACACGAGACCCGCATGCCCACGCGTACGGGACGGATTTGCTCGACGCGCTGACCTGAGGCCCGGCTCCGAGATTGTTTCCCGTCGGGTGGGCACTTGTGCCCACCCGGTTTTCAGGCAGGGTACAGGGCGCCCAGAATTCGCAAGCCTTTCGCCCCGGTCACCGCCGGCATGTTCCCCGGCTGGCGCTGGGTAAAGCGATACCCCAGCCAGGCAAACGCCAGCGCCTCGACCCGGTTCGGCGCGATGCCGAGCGCCGCCGTCGATTCGACCGGCACAGTCCCACCGAGCGCGGCCGCCAGGGCGCGCAGCAGGGCGCTGTTACAGGCGCCGCCGCCGCAGACGTAGACGGCATCCACCTCCACGCCGCCTTGCAGGATCGCGTCGGCGATCGTGCGCGCGGTGAGCATGGCCAGCGTCGCCTGCACGTCAACCGCCGCCACGTCCGGGAAGGCGGCCAGCCGCGCATCGAGCCATTCCATGTGGAACAGGTCGCGCCCCGTGCTTTTCGGCGCCGGCTGGTGGAAATACGGTTCTTCCAATAAAGCCGCCAGCAAACCGGCATTGACGGTACCGCTCGCGCCCCAAACGCCGTCCGCGTCGTATTCCTTGCCCTGGTGGCGCCCGATCCAGCCGTCCAGCAACACATTGCCGGGTCCGGTGTCGTAGCCGGTCACGCGGCCGTCGCCGTGCAGCATGCTGATGTTGCCGATGCCGCCGATGTTCACCACCACGCGCGTCGTACCCGGCGCACCAAACGCGGCGGCGTGGAAGGCCGGCACCAGCGGCGCGCCCTGGCCGCCGGCGGCGACGTCGCGGCTGCGGAAGTCGGCGATCACATCGATACCGCTGAGTTCGGCCAGCAGGGCAGGATTATTCGTCTGGCGCGTAAAGCCGAGCTCGGGCCGGTGGCGCACGGTCTGGCCGTGCACGGCCACCGCCGCCACCGGCCCGGCCGCATGCGCCTTCAGTGCCTCGACGCATTGTGCGTAGACGGCAGCCAGCCCGTTGGCGGCCAGCGCCTCGCGCTCGATCTCGTTCTGCCCGTTGGCCTGGAGCGCCATCAGGTCGGCGCGCAACGCGGCCGGGAAGGGGATAAACGCGGCCTCGAGGGTGCGGATCGCGCCGCCGGCAAAGTCGGCCAGTACGCCGTCGACGCCATCAAGGCTGGTGCCCGACATCAGGCCGATATACAGGGAGGAAGTCATCATGTGCTCATCATAATCGAGACCCACGTAAAAACGCCTTCCGTGCGATGAAGCAACGGAAGGCGTCCTGTGGAGTGCGTGGTGCCTGGCTTAGCGGGCAGCCATGGCGTTGCCGCCCGGGGTCATCAGCGAGAAGCGGTGGTTCATTTCCGCGGCGGCCATCTTGAAGCGGGCCATTTCGCCGGTGCTCAGGGGGGCGGCCATCAGGTTTTTCAGCGAGTTCGGATCGCGTGCAACATTGGCGACGCGGAATTCGTAGTGCAGGTGGGCGCCGGTCGACCAGCCGGTCGAGCCGACGTAGCCGATAACCTGGCCCTGGCTGACCTTGGCGCCCTTGCGCAGGCCGCTGCCGAAACGGCTCATGTGCGCGTAGGCGGTGGTGTAGTTCGACCAGTGCTTGATGACGACCATGTTGCCGTAGCCACCGGAGACGCCGATGGACTCAACCGTGCCGTCGCCCGCAGCGCGGATGGGGGTACCCGTCGATGCGGCGTAGTCGATGCCCTTGTGCGCTTTCCACTGGCCCGAGATCGGGTGCACGCGGTTCGAGAAGCCCGACGAGACGCGCGAGAATTCCAGCGGCGACTTGAGGAAGGCTTTTTTCAGCGATTTGCCGTCGATGCCGTAATAGCCGCCCTGCTTGGTGACCGGATCTTCGAACCACACGGCCTGGTGGCTGGTGCCGCGGTTGATGAATTCGCCAGCCAGGATGCGGCCGGTCTTCACCAGTTCGCCGTCGAGCCAGAAGGTTTCGTAGACGACGTTGAAACGGTCGCCGCGCTTGAGGTCGCCGCGGAAGTCGATGTTGGTCGAGAACATTTGCACGATTTCGCCGACGATCGAATCCGGGATCGAGCCGCCGTCGACATTCGCGTCGGTGGCCGAGTAGAGCGAGGAGCTGGTGATTTCGCGCGAACGCATTTCGACGCGGCGCTCGAGCTTGGCAGGCACTTCGGATGCCTTGAAGCCGTCGCCATGGCGGGCGATGGTGAGCGTGGTCGGGGCGCTGTTCTTGTCGGTGAGGGTGGCGCGCAGCGACAGCAGCTGGCCGGTTTCGTCGGTCTCGGCCTGCAGGCGCTTGCCGTTTTTCAGGGTCAGGAGGCGGCGGGCGAGCTTGTCGGAGCGGATGAAGTGCTGCGCCTGTGCATCGTTCACGCCGAGACGGCCGAGCATGCTGCCGATCGAGTCGCCCGAACGGACGCGCTCTTCGTGGATGAATTGCTGCTCGTCCTGCTGCAGGGCGGTGATCTGGTCGGAGAGGTTGGGCAGGGCCAGGTTCTCGGCGACGGAGACCACATGCACGTTGCTGTCATCCTGGGCGATCGGGGCCGTTGCGACAGCGCCGAATGCGCACAGTGCCAGGGCGAGGGCGCCAGCGCCGACGATACGGGTCTTGCGACTCGTATTGGTCAGGCTGAGCAGGCGTTTACCGGTGATTTTTTGGATAGGGTTCATGCAATCAGTTAAAATTTACCGCTTGAACTTAGACCACTATTTTTCTTGTTGTTTTAAAAAGTTTTCTTGCAGTAAGATTGATGGGATCGAACATTGTACCAAAATATCGCGTCCTACAAGCGTTTTAGCCAAACTCCTACAAAGAATTTATGACAGACACTGCGTCTTGTAGTACTAACAACTCCGTTTCCAAGACCCAACTACTGTTGTCCGACAAGGTCCAGGAAGCGCTCGCCATCACCAAGCGCGGCGTCGACGAACTGCTGATCGAAAGCGAATTTGTACAAAAGCTGGTGCGCTCGGAAAAGACCGGCGTACCCCTGCGTATCAAGCTGGGCCTGGATCCGACCGCCCCGGACCTGCACCTGGGCCATACCGTGGTGCTGAATAAACTGCGCCAACTGCAGAACCTGGGTCACCAGGTGATTTTCCTGATCGGCGACTTCACCTCGATGATCGGCGACCCTTCGGGCCGCAACGTGACCCGTCCGCCGCTGACCCGCGAGCAGGTCGAGGAAAACGCCATGACCTATTTCCGCCAGGCTTCCCTCGTGCTCGACGCCGAGCGCACCGAGATGCGCTACAACTCCGAGTGGTGTGACCCGCTTGGCGCGCGCGGCATGATTCAATTGGCCTCGCGCTACACTGTCGCCCGCATGATGGAACGCGACGACTTCACCAAGCGCTACAAGAGTGGGACCCCGATTGCTGTTCATGAGTTCCTCTATCCGCTCATGCAGGGCTACGATTCGGTCGCTTTGAAGTCAGACCTTGAGCTAGGTGGAACGGACCAGAAATTTAACTTGCTGGTTGGACGCGAACTCCAGAAGGATTACGGGCAAGAACCGCAGTGCATCTTGACCATGCCGCTGCTGGAAGGCCTGGACGGCGTCGAAAAGATGTCGAAGTCGAAGAACAACTACATCGGCATCACCGAGGCGCCGAACACGATGTTCGCCAAGCTGATGAGCATCTCGGACGTCATGATGTGGCGTTATTTCGAGCTGTTGTCGTTCCGCTCGCTGGACGACATCGCCGGCCTGAAGGCCGCGGTCGACGGCGGCGCCAACCCGCGCGACGCAAAGGTGGCGCTGGGCCAGGAAATCGTGACGCGCTTCCATTCGGCCCAGGCGGCCGAAGACGCGCTGGCCGACTTCGTGAACCGTTCGAAGGGCGGCATTCCGGATGACGTGCCGGAAGTGGCGGTCTCGGGTGCACCGCTGGGCGTGGCCCAGCTGCTGAAGGCAGCCGGCCTGTGCGCTTCGACCTCGGAGGCCATGCGCATGGTCGACCAGGGCGGCGTGCGCATCGACGGCAATGTAGTGGGCGACAAGAACCTGAAGGTCGAAGCCGGCAGTTTTGTGCTGCAAGTCGGCAAGCGCAAGTTCGCGCGGGTCAACTTCGCGCGGTCCGGCGATCCGGCATGATCGGGCTCTTGCAACGCGTCAGCCACGCCAGTGTCGTGGTCGACGGCGCCACCGTGGGCGCCATCGACAGCGGGCTGATGGTGCTGGTCTGCGCCGAGAAGGGCGATACCGAGCGCGAGGCCGACGCCTTGCTGACGAAACTGCTCGGCTACCGGGTGTTTTCCGACGCAGCCGGCAAGATGAACCGCAGCGTCACCGAGATGGAGGGCGCGCTGCTGCTGGTGCCCCAGTTCACGCTGGCGGCCGATACCCGCTCCGGTACCCGTCCTTCGTTCTCGCCGGCGGCCAGCCCCGACGATGGACGCCGCCTGTTCGCTCATTTCGTGCGCCAGGCCACAGCGCGCCATGGCAAAGTTGAAACGGGTCAATTTGGCGCAGACATGAAAGTCAGCCTGACAAACGACGGTCCGGTGACGATCTGGCTGCGTGTTGATCCCGTCGTTGTTTCACGTTGAAACCCCTGCCGCAGCGTGGGGTCAATACTAATAGGGAGGCCAAGTGGAGTCGAAGATGAAAATCTGGAGTGATTCGTTTACCGAAGGCGGCCTGATCCCGCGCGAGTGCGCGTTCGCAGTCATCGACCCGGATGCGCACGTGCGGCTGTCGAGCAACCGCAATCCCCACCTGGCCTGGGACGACGTGCCCGCCGGTACCCAGTCGCTGGTGATCCTGTGCGTGGACGGCGACGCCCCGACCGACGGCACCCACGTCAACAAGGAGGGCAGGAGCGTGCCCGAGTCGCTCAAGCGCGCCGATTTCCACCACTGGGCGCTGGTCGACATTCCAGCCAGCCTGAAAGCCATCAACGAAGGCCAGTTTTCCGACATGGTCACGCCCGGTGGCAAGAGCGGCCCGACCGTACCCTTCCTCGTCAAGAACGGTACCGAGCACAAGCTGCGCCAGGGGATCAACGACTATACGAGCTGGTTCGCGTCCGATCCGGCCATGGCCGGCGAGTATTTCGGCTACGACGGGCCGTGCCCGCCATGGAACGACGAGCGCGTTCACACCTATGTGTTTACAATCTACGCACTCGACATTCCGCAGTTCCCGCTCGACGGCAACTTTACCTGCGCCGAAGCCCGGCTGGCACTGACCGGCCACATCCTCGACGAAGCGAAGATCTTCGGTGTGTATTCGCTCAACCCCGACATCGCGCCGACACTCTCGACCTAATTCCGCCCGACAGCTGTCGGGCATTTCTGGACCGCATGCACAACGACACCCCCACCCGGATCGTATTGATCCGCCATGGCGAAACCGCCTGGAACGCCGAACGCCGCCTGCAGGGCCACCTCGATATCGACCTGAACGAAGAAGGACAGCGCCAGGCGCGCGCCCTGGCGGCATGCCTGGCCGACGAACACTTCGACGTGCTCGTCTCGAGCGACCTGTCGCGCGCCAGCCAGACCGCCAAGGCGCTCGGCGACGCCACCGGCCAGCCTCTCTATATAGATGGGCGCCTGCGCGAACGCTGCTACGGCGGCTTCGAAGGCTTGCTGTACGCCGACATCGCCGCGCGTTTCCCGCAAGAGTTCGCCGCCTGGCAGGCGCGGGATATCGACGGCCAGCTGCCGCCGGGGCAGAACAAGGGCGAGACCTTCCGCGAATTCTATGACAGGGTCACGACTGCCATCCTCGGCTGGGCGACGGATAACCCGGGTAAATCGCTGGCGATCGTCGCCCATGGCGGGGTGCTCGAGTGCATCTACCGCGCCGCGCTTGGCCTGTCGCTGGAAACGCCGCGCGATTTCAAGGTGCTCAATGCGAGTATCAACCGGTTTGTCGTGCAGGACGGAAAGCTGGAGCTGGTGAGCTGGGGCGAAGTAGGGCATCTGCAGCCAGCCGTCCTCGACGACGTCTGAGCGTTCGGCCGTTGTAGGGTGGCGTCCTGAGTCCACCCTTCGGTGCAGGACTCTCACACTTCACCATGCCCACTGGATAATCCCTAAGCATTTCTTTGCCTTTTGTCCACACGGTTTTGTCCCGTTCGCGACAGTTTCGCAAAAATATTGCCCGTAAATTGAGCAACCGTTCGGGTAAAATAGCTGGTTCCCATCCATTCCTGTCTGGCTCCCGCTGTGCACATCGGTCCTTATACACTGCGCAATAACGTCTTCGTCGCCCCCATGGCCGGCGTGACCGATCGTCCGTTCCGGCAGCTGTGCAAACAGCTCGGCGCGGGCTATGCCGTGTCCGAGATGGCGGCCTCGAATCCGCGCCTGTGGGCCAGCGAAAAGACCAGCCGCCGCACCGACCACGAAGGCGAGATGGAGCCGAAAGCGGTGCAGATCGCCGGGGCCGACCCGCAAGACCTGGCCGATTGCGCCCGTCACAACGTCGAGCGCGGCGCCCAGATCATCGACATCAACATGGGTTGCCCGGTCAAAAAGGTGTGCAACAGCTGGTGCGGTTCGGCCTTGCTGCAGCATGAAGACCTGGTCGAGCGCATCCTGCATGCCGTGGTCGAGGCGGTGGACGTGCCGGTAACGCTGAAATTCCGTACCGGCTGGGACCGCCAGAACAAGAATGCGCTGCGCATCGCGCGCCTGGCCGAACAGGCCGGCATCCAGATGCTGACCCTGCACGGGCGCACGCGCGCCGACGGCTACAAGGGAGAAGCCGAATACGACACCATCCGCGCCGTGAAAGCGGCGGTTGGCATTCCGGTGGTCGCCAACGGCGACATCACGACGCCGGAAAAGGCGAAGTTCGTGCTCGACTACACGGGCGCGGACGCGGTCATGATCGGGCGCGCGGCGCAAGGGCGCCCGTGGATCTGCCGCGAGATCGACCACTACCTGCGCACCGGCGAACACCTGCCGGCGCCGATGGTGGAAGAAGTGCGGCAGCTCATGAACGAACACTTGCCGGCGCATTACGCCTTCTATGGCGACTTTATCGGCGTGCGCAGCGCGCGCAAGCACATCGGCTGGTATGTCGAGGATTTGCCGGGCGGCGAAGAATTTCGTCAGCGGATGAACCTGCTGGAAACGACCGCCGAGCAACTTGCGGCCGTCGATAATTTCCTCGAATCGCAACTTCATCATGGCGAGCGGTTACAATACCGGCCCGCCCAGCCTGCCGTCGAAGCGCTGGCAGCGTAAATAGCACAGCACGTAAAACAAAAACAACGATTTGGGGACACCGCCGGCATAAGCGGCGGAGCAATCACTAACCAGGATGAAGCAGCAGACATGAGCAAAGAGAGTATCCAGGAAGTTGTCCAGAAGAGCCTCGAGGACTATTTCAATGACCTGGGCGAGCAAAAGCCGACGAACATCTACGACATGATGGTCATGACCGTCGAGAAGCCGATCCTGGAAGTGGTGATGACGCGTGCCGACGGCAACCAGTCGCACGCAGCCCAGATGCTGGGCATCAACCGCAATACCTTGCGCAAGAAACTGCAAGAGCACGGACTGCTCTAAGCTTCACCGGTGCCTTGTTGGCCGCGTGGGCGCGGCCAGAATGGCGCGCCGGAATTCCGACCCGAATTCTCATCAACAGTGGCCATCCCATGATCAAACAAGCTCTCATTTCCGTCTCCGACAAGACCGGCGTGCTCGATTTCGCGCGCGCGCTGTCCGCGCTCGGCGTCAACATCCTGTCCACCGGCGGCACCGCCAAGCTGTTGCAAGACAATGGCGTGCCGGTGACTGAAGTTGCCGATTACACCGGTTTCCCGGAAATGCTCGACGGCCGCGTGAAGACCCTGCACCCGAAGGTGCACGGCGGCATCCTCGCCCGCCGCGATTTCCCCGAGCACGTGTCCAAGCTGGAAGAGCACGGCATTCCACAGATCGACATGGTCGTGGTCAACCTGTACCCGTTCCAGGCCACTGTCGCCAAGGATGACTGCTCGCTGGAAGACGCGATCGAGAACATCGACATCGGCGGCCCGACCATGCTGCGCTCGGCGGCCAAGAACCACCGCGATGTGGTCGTGGTCTGCGACCCAGGCGACTACGGCGTCGTGCTGGCCGAAATGAAGGGCGTCGGCGGGGGAGCCGACGCGGCAAGCGCTGGCGCCGTCGGCTACGACACCAAGTTCCGCCTGGCCAAGAAAGTCTTCGCGCACACCGCGCAATACGACGGCGCCATCACCAACTACCTCACCAGCCTGGGTGAAGACAAGCAGCACGCGACGCGTTCCAGCTATCCGGCAACGATCAACATGTCCTTCGAGAAGGTGCAGGACATGCGCTACGGCGAGAACCCGCACCAGGGCGCGGCGTTTTATCGCGACGTGGCGGCGGTCGATGGCGCGCTCGCCAACTATCGCCAGCTGCAGGGCAAGGAACTGTCGTACAACAACATCGCCGACGCCGATGCGGCCTGGGAGTGTGTGAAATCGCTGGGCGGCTTCGCCCAGCCGGCCGGCTGCGTGATCGTCAAGCACGCCAATCCATGCGGCGTGGCGATCGGCACCGACGCACTCGATTCCTATACCCGTGCCTTGCAGACCGACCCGACCTCGGCCTTTGGCGGCATCATCGCCTTCAACGTCGAAGTCGACGGCCGCGCGGCCGAAGCGCTGGCCAAGCTGTTCGTCGAAGTGCTGATCGCGCCATCCTTTACCGAAGAGGCGCGCCGGATCATGGCAGCCAAGCAGAACGTGCGCCTGCTGGAAATTTCGCTGGGCAAGGGCCAGAACCCGTACGACGTCAAGCGCGGCGGCGGCGGCCTGCTGGTGCAGGCGCCGGACGCGAAGAACGTCGGCCTTGGCAACCTGCGTGTTGTGTCGAAAAAGCAGCCGACCCAGCAGCAGCTGCAAGACATGATGTTCGCCTGGCGCGTAGCCAAGTTCGTGAAATCCAACGCGATCGTCTTCTGCGGTAACGGCATGACGCTGGGCGTCGGGGCAGGGCAGATGAGCCGCATCGACTCGGCGCGCATTGCCTCGATCAAGGCGCAGAACGCCGGCCTCTCGCTGGCCGGCTCGGCGGTGGCGTCGGATGCCTTCTTCCCGTTCCGCGATGGCCTCGATGTTGTCGTCGATGCGGGCGCGACCTGCGTGATCCACCCGGGCGGCTCGATGCGCGACCAGGAAGTGATCGACGCGGCCGACGAGCGCGGCGTGGTCATGCTGTACACCGGCACCCGCCATTTCCGTCATTAATCGGTAGGGTGGGCGCCCCGTGTCCACCCTACGTCCCTCCAATGGAGGTCCAGGTAGTTCGACCGCAGGCGCCACATACACCCACCCTACTGTGCTTTTACACAGTATTTTCCCCACGAACGTTGCTGGCCGGTATAACATTCGACAATGATTATCCTCGGCATCGACCCAGGCCTGCGCACCACCGGCTTTGGGGTTATTGAAAAACACGGCAGCAAACTGCGCTACATCGCCTCCGGCACCATCAAGGCGGGCCAGGAGGGCGCCTTGCCACCGCGCCTGAAGATCATCCTCGATGGCGTGCGCGAAGTCGTCGCTACTTACCGCCCGGACTGCGCGGCCATCGAAAAAGTGTTTGTGAACGTCAATCCGCAGTCGACGCTGCTGCTCGGCCAGGCGCGCGGGGCGGCGATTTGCGCGCTGGTCGGGGCGGACCTGGATGTGGCCGAGTACTCGCCGACCCAGATCAAGCAATCCGTCGTCGGCAGCGGCAAGGCCGCCAAACCCCAGGTGCAGGACATGGTCGCGCGCTTGCTGAAGCTCCCCGGCTTGCCCGGCAGCGATGCGGCCGACGCCCTCGGTGTCGCCATCTGCCACGCCCACACCCACGACACGCTGGCGCTGCTCAACGTGCTCAGCCCGCAGAAGACCATGCTGCGCATGAAGAACGGCCGTCTGGTCTAATTAAATAAAAAGGTCAACCATGATTGGTCGCATCTCCGGAACCCTGCTGGAAAAGAACCCGCCGCAACTGCTGGTCGATTGCCAGGGCGTCGGCTATGAAGTCGACGTGCCGATGAGCACGTATTACAACCTCCCGCATACCGGCGAGAAGGTGGTGCTGTTCACCCACCTGGCGATCCGCGAGGATGCCCATTTGCTGTTCGGCTTCGGCAGCGCCAGCGAGCGCGCGCTGTTTCGCCAGCTGATCAAGATCACCGGCGTCGGCGCTCGCACCGCGCTGGCGATTTTGTCGGGCATGACGGTGGCCGACCTGGCCCAGGCCGTGACCTTGCAGGAATCGGGTCGCTTGGTAAAAGTGCCCGGCATCGGCAAGAAGACCGCCGAGCGGCTGCTGCTGGAATTAAAAGGCAAGATTGGCGCCGACCTCGGCATCGTCGGCGGCGCGCCGCGCGACGATACCCAGTCCGACGTGCTCAACGCACTGCAGTCTTTGGGGTATTCTGACAAGGAAGCACTGCTGGCCATCAAAAACCTGCCGGCCGGTTCGACCGTGTCGGACGGCATCAAGTTCGCCCTGAAAGCGCTCTCCAAAGCATAAAGCGCCGTTTGTTATCAAAGATAAAACATGAGCATCCAGACCGACAATTTCACCGAGCAGCGGGTCATCGACGCCGCCCAGGCCTCGCCCAACGAGGAGGCGATCGAGCACGCCTTGCGCCCGAAGCAGCTCGATGAATACGTCGGCCAGGAAAAGATCCGCGGCCAGCTCGAGATTTTCATTTCCGCTGCAAGAAAACGGCGCGAAGCGCTCGATCACACGCTATTGTTCGGTCCGCCGGGCCTGGGTAAGACCACGCTCGCGCACATCATCGCGCGCGAGATGGGGGTCAACCTGCGCCAGACTTCCGGTCCGGTGCTCGAGCGCCCGGGCGACCTGGCGGCGATTCTCACCAACCTCGAACCGAACGACGTGCTGTTCATCGACGAGATCCACCGGCTGTCTCCCGTGGTCGAGGAGATCCTGTACCCGGCGCTCGAGGACTACCAGATCGACATCGTGATCGGCGAAGGCCCTGCCGCGCGTTCCGTAAAACTCGACTTGCAGCCGTTCACGCTGGTCGGCGCCACCACGCGCGCGGGCATGCTGACCAACCCTTTGCGCGACCGCTTCGGCATCGTCGCCCGCCTCGAGTTTTACAACGTCGAAGAACTGACCAAGATCGTCACCCGCAGCGCGGCCCTCCTTGCGGCGCCGATCGACCAGGAGGGCGCCAGGGAAGTGGCGATGCGCGCGCGCGGCACCCCGCGTATCGCCAACCGTCTGCTGCGCCGCGTGCGCGACTATGCGGAAGTGAAGGGCAATGGCCAGATCACGAAAGAGATCGCAGACCTGGCCCTGATCATGCTCGACGTCGACTCGGTCGGCTTCGACGTCATGGACCGTAAGCTGCTGGAAGCGGTGCTCTTCAAATTCGGCGGCGGGCCGGTCGGCATCGGCAACCTGGCCGCTGCCATCGGCGAGGCGGCCGACACCATCGAAGACGTGCTCGAACCCTACCTGATCCAGCAAGGCTATTTGCAGCGCACCCCGCGCGGCCGCATCGCCACGCAAGCCGCCTACGGCCACTTCGGCGTCGCCGCGCCGCGCATCAGCCCGACGGGCGATTTGTGGGACCCGCTGCGTTGAACGCTGAACTGACCAGCGCGATGCAGATCTGGGTCGATGCCGACGCCTGCCCGGCCGTCATCAAGGACATCCTGTACCGCGTGGCCGAGCGCACGCAAATCCAGGTGACGCTGGTGGCGAACCAGTTGCTGCGCGTGCCCGGCTCGAAATTCATCCGCTCGGTGCAGGTGCCGAGCGGCGCCGACGTCGCGGATGCCGAAATCGTCGAGCGTTTAAACGCGGGCGACCTGGTCGTCACCGGCGACATTCCGCTGGCGGCGCTGGTGCTCGAAAAAGGCGGCTTCGCGCTCAACCCGCGCGGCGATTTCTATACGAAGGACACCATCGCCCAGCAACTGACGATGCGCGCCTTCATGGAAGAGCTGCGCAGCGGCGGCGTCGACACCGGCGGCCCGGCCGCCTTCAGCCAGGCCGACCGCCAGCAATTTGCGAATGCGCTCGACCGCCACCTGGCACGCCACGCACGGCGCATTGTTAACTAAGAGCGCCTGACAAGACCGTCAGGGCAAGGCGCTTCGTCGAAGACAGTAAGCCAGTACGGCGAGACGGTGCAACGCCGCTCTGGAAGTGTTGTCAGGTGCTCTAAGCTAAGAACCTGTCCCAGTAGGGAATGAGTCATTGGTGACGCGCCTGACAAGCGGACGCAGCGGAGCTCG
>JANNNC010000064.1:0-2444 GCA_031398335.1 Massilia sp. | reverse complement strand
GGATGACGCTGGCCCTGTCCGCCCTGACCGGCGCCGGGCCAGCCGCTGCGGCGCCTGCGCGCGGGGTGGACGCGTCGGGCCCGGCAACGCCGGCATTGCCGGGCGCGCTCGGACACAAGCGCGACCCGGACGCCCTGCTCGATCATCGCTATTTGTGGGACCTTGAGGGCAACCTGCTGCTGCAGGAGGCAACCGACGGGACGAGCACCTACGCCTACGATGCCCAGAACCGCCTGATCTGCCCAGGACCGCCTGATCGTCAGCGCCACGGCGCTCAAGGCAAACAGGACGCCACCCGTCCTGAGTGTCAGCCGCTATGCGTATGACGGCGCTGGCAACCGCCTGCTATCGCACACGAGCGTTTCGCGAGGCTTGGTGTTGAGCGAGAGCGCAATAGCGTCGAGTTCGTCCTGAGAGTAGATCGACAGGTCTGAGCCTTTGGGCATGTATTGCCTCAGCAAGCCGTTGGTGTTCTCGTTGGAGCCGCGCTGCCATGGGCTGTGCGGGTCTGCAAAGTAGATCTGCACGCCGGTGCGCTCAGTCAGGATTTTGTGGCCGTGCATTTCGCGGCCCTGGTCGTAGGTCATCGATTTGTGCAGTGCCGCCGGCTGCCGGTTGAGGACAGCGGCGAAGCTGTCCTCAACCGAGCGCGTGCCGACATTGTCCATCTTGGCCAGCACCACAAAACGGGTCGTGCGCTCGACCAGCGTGCCTACCGAGGAGCGGTTGCCTTCGCCCCTTGATCAGGTCGCCTTCCCAATGGCCGGGGATGAGCCGGTCTTCGATCCCGGGCGGGCGGATATGGATGCTCTGCATGTCCTTGATCTGGCCGCGCCGGTCGACACCGCGGCTGCGCGGCTTGCGCACCTGGCTGTGGTGGCGCAGGCAGGCGACGAGTTAGCGCTTGAGCTCGCCGCGCGGGTGCAGGTAGATCGCCTTGTAGATCGTCTCGTGAGAGACCGTTTTGTCGGAGTCGTGGGGCCACATGGCTCGCAGTATGTTCGCAATCTGCTGCGGCGACCAGAGTTCTTTCAGATAGTGCCGCACCACCTGAAAAAGTGCGCCGTCAGAATGGCGCTTGCGTGTGCAACGCGGCGCTATACGTCGTGTGTAACTCTGCAGGTGCGCCAGGCGTCGTAGGCGTCTGAACCTGGTGCACGGCGCAATTCGCGGCTGATCGAACTTGGCGCACGGCAAAGGCGTTTAGCAATGGACCTGATGCTGCACTGATCGCCGCGCATGTTCATCAAGACGGCACGGCAAGGTGACCGGCCTGTGCTGGTCACAGGTCGATCTTACGCGCCGTACAGTCTGGGTCCATGGCGACGACGCCAAGAATGGAGACGACCTGCATGTGTCACTTAACAATCTCGCCATGGGCGTTCTGAAGCGCCAGCGTGGCAAGCATCCGGAGTAGGTCTCCACCTACCGTGGAAAGCCGATCCGCTGGCCCAACACGCGGGGTCGGCGAAGCGCCCTGGTGCGTGTGGGAATAAGCAATTTCCGCTGGCATGACCTGCGTCACGCCTGGGCCAGCTGGCTGATCCAGCACGGCACGCCGCTGTACGACCTGCAGGAAATAGTCGCTTGGAAATCTGTGCAGATGGTGCGGCACTACGCGCACTTGGCGCCTGCCAAGATGGCGCAAAATGCCGCCGCGATTGATGCCCTGCTGCACGTCACGACTACGTCACAGTGCCATTTTGGCACGGACGGAAAAAGGGACTACGAAACACCGTAACCCCTTGATTTTTCAGTAAAAATTCTGGTAGGCCTCCCGTGAGTCGAACACGGCACCAACGGATTATGAGTCCGCTGCTCTAACCAGGCATGAGCTAGAGGCCCAAAACTTGTGCTGATGGGAAGAAAAATCTCGCCACCTTGCTGCGGTGTCCCGAACGAAGTGGCCAGAGGATATTGCGTTAAGTGTAGAGCCGTCAAGGTCTGGCTGCAATCAGCAGCCGAATCCCCTTCTGACTATCAGTTGCTACCCTCAAGGAAACTCTTCAGTTTGTCCGAACGCGACGGGTGACGCAGCTTGCGCAGAGCCTTTGCTTCGATCTGGCGGATGCGCTCGCGAGTGACGTCGAACTGCTTGCCGACCTCTTCCAGCGTGTGGTCGGTCGACATCTCGATGCCGAAGCGCATGCGCAGCACCTTGGCTTCGCGTGGGGTCAGGCTGTCCAGAATGTCTTTGACCACATCGCGCAGACCGGCCTGCATGGCGGCGTCCACCGGTGCCACGTTGTTGGTGTCTTCAATGAAGTCACCCAGGTGGCTGTCGTCGTCGTCGCCAATCGGCGTTTCCATGCTGATCGGCTCTTTGGCGATTTTCATGATCTTGCGGATCTTGTCTTCCTGAATCTCCATCTTCTCGGCCAGCGTGGGCGCATCGGGCTCAAAGCCGAATTCCTGCAGATGCTGGCGGCTGAGACGGTTCATCT
>JANNNC010000136.1:0-20978 GCA_031398335.1 Massilia sp. | reverse complement strand
CCCGAAGGGGCGAGGGCTGCGGCCTCGCATACCGGCGCGCTGGCGGGCGCGGACGATGTGTACGATGCCGCGTTCCGGCGCGCAGGCATGTTGCGAGTGTTGTCGACCGAAGACCTGTTCGACGCGGTGGAAACCCTGGCGCACGCGCATCCGCTCGCAGGCGAGCGACTGGGCATCCTGACCAATGGCGGCGGTCCTGGGGTCATGGCGACCGATGAGCTCATGTGCCGTGGCGGTAGCCTTGCGGCGCTGTCCGCGCCCACGCTGGCCCGGCTCGACAAACTGCTGCCGCCAACCTGGTCGCATGCCAATCCGGTCGATATCATCGGCGATGCGCCCGCGAGCCGTTACGCGCGCGCACTTGAAATCCTCCTCCAGGACCCGGGCTCGGACGCCGTTCTCTTTATCCACGCGCCTACGGCCATCGTCTCCAGTGTCGAGATTGCCAATGCGCTGGTCCCGCTTGCACGCGCCGCATCGCGCAATATCCTTGCCTGCTGGCTGGGGGGGGGATGGCGTTTCGCAGGCGCGCCGCATATTTTCCGACGCCGGCATTCCCACGTTCGATACGCCGGAAGATGCGATCCATGCCTTCCTGCAGATCGTCCATTTTCGGCGCAATCAGCATTTATTGATGCAGGCTCCGGCCTCGGCGCCGGTCGATGCCCCCGTCGACCGGGCCATGGCGCAGGCGGTGGCGCGCGGCGCGCTCGCAGCCGGGCGCGAGATGCTGTCGGAGCCGGAAGCGAAGCAAGTGCTGGCGGCGTATGGCATCCCGGTGGTGGAAACGCGGATCGCACTCACGGTGGACGAGGCAGTGCTGAGTGCGCAGGAAATCGGTTTCCCGGTGGCGATCAAGATCCTGTCTCCGGACATCAACCACAAATCGGACGTAGGCGGCGTCGTGCTCGACCTGGAGACCGCGGTGGCGGTGCGTACAGCGGCGCAGGCGATGCAAGTGCGGCTGTCGGACTTGCAGCCAGGAGCGCGCCTGCAGGGATTTTCGGTCCAGGCCATGGCGCGGCGCCCTCAAGCGCACGAACTGATCGTGGGCGTCACGACGGATCCGGTGTTTGGTCCAGTGATCCTGTTTGGGCAAGGCGGCATCGCCGTGGAAATCATGGACGACCACGCTATCGGTTTGCCGCCCCTGAACAGGGTCCTGGCGCGCGACATGGTCTCCCGTACCCGTGTGTCGAAACTGCTGGCGGGCTATCGCAACCGCCCTCCCGCCGATATCGATGCGATCTGCCGCACCCTGATTCGGGTGGCCCAGCTGGTCACCGATATCCCCGAGATCGCCGAGCTCGACATCAATCCCCTGCTGGCCGACAGCGCGGGGGTCATTGCGCTCGATGCGCGCATGCGCGTTGCCGCCTTCGGCCAGGGCGCAGACCCCATGCTTCGCCTTGCCATTCGCCCTTATCCCCAGGAACTGGAAGAGGAAATCGCATGGGGCGGGGCGGTCGTGACACTGCGGCCGATACGGCCGGAAGACGGCGCTGCCCACGTCGCATTTTTCAATGCGCTCACGCCGGAGGATGTCCGTTATCGCATGTTCATAGGAATGCGCGAGTTGCAGCCGTCGCAACTTGCCCGCTTTACACAGATTGACTATGACCGTGAGATGGCATTCATCATCACCCGGCTCACGCCGGAGGGGACGCCGGAAACGCTGGGGGTGGCGCGCGTCGTCACAGATCCCGACAATGTAAAAGCAGAGTTTGCCGTTATCGTGCGCTCCGACCTGAAGGGGCGGGGACTTGGCAGGATACTGATGAACAAGCTGATCGCCTACTGCCGCGATCGGGGAACTTATGAAATCGTTGGCGAGACCTTGGCGGAAAATCGTCCTTTGCTCTCGCTGGTGTGCAAGTTGGGCTTCGAAGCGCACCGGACGGACGACGACATCACGGTACAACTGCGGTTTGTACTCGCACCAGCATCCTGAACAGTTTATGTCTGCGGGCTATCGGCACCTTACTTGCGCGATGGACACCCGGCTTGCTACGCTTGCAGTTCCAGATCAGCCGCACCCAACGCATGCGCGCCAATTGCGCGTGCGTGAATTGCAGCAGCTGCATAACTCGCTCAATCTCTGGTAGGTTTTGACCAGATTCGCATCTTCGATTGGGCCCATCGTGAACTCGAGGCCAAACGGCCGCTGCTTGTCCGCCCCCCAACCTTCGATGAGCACTGGAGCGGGAAGGACCGAGCGCAGCAGCTGATGGTCTGCCTTTACCGGCGAGATCAAGAGCGCCCGATGCATCCTTGCCGGGAGCTGCTGTCGCCGATGATCGCCGGCTGGCGATTAGCCTGAGCTCAGTGTCGGTGATCGGGAACGCGTTGCGGCTGCGGGGGGCGGCTGCCGGGATGAGGAACGCTGAATGAAGCATCCCTCCTACGGCCCGAGGCTCAGCCCACACTGAGCGAGAATGGTCGTTGTGGCACAGTAGGAGCGCAAACTGTCAAGCAAATGAGTCAAGCGCCGATTGCTTGCCTCGTTCCGAGCTTGTGGAAGCACACCGTGTTCCCTCACTAATCTGTCGATCAAAAGGATATGAAAGTAATCGTCACGAGCGAAACGATGGATCTCATCGTTTTCGTAGGCCTTATTTTTGCTCTCTGTGCCTTGGCATGTGTGGTGTACTGGGAAGTGCAACGGCGGCGGCAGCGGCGACGCCAGATGCGCCGCTCGGGGCCAGAGGGACGCAAGAAGCGAAAAGCACGGTAGCGCTTCCACTCATCAGATATTCCTGGGTTGACAGAGGCATTACGGGCGCTACTAGCTGGTCTGCCATTTCCCATATTTGAATAAATATACACTTGGCTTAGCTTCTGAGCGTTGTTTATTACGTAGGATAAAGACCGATTCAACCTGTTGTTTCGATCCGCGATTGGAATAGCGCGACCGGCAAATCGAAATACCAGTAACGGCAATTTCAAAGGTCTCTCGGTCCACATCCTGGAATGAATTTCGACAGCATTGGAAATTCGTGGCGCTACACAAGATTTAGCTTCGACCGCTTACATTCAGTCTGCGTGCGATGATATTGCCACTCCGCTGCGTTCTAGAATTTGGAAAATTTCTCGAAGTGCTTGCGTGCGTTTGGAGGTCAGCACCAGGCGGGGACCTGCCAACAATGTGTTGAGTTCGCTCGGCAGTTGAGCCCCGACATCCTCCGTGCAATATGGTCCAGCTCCGTCCACTAGATCCTGGATGAACTCGCGGCGCTCTCTAGGCGTCATCCAATTGTTTTCAAGACTCATGCGCCTAGCCAGCTCGCGGATTGCAGATTCTCTATCCTTAGCCCACACCAGTTCACAGAAGTCGCCTTTGGACGTGTCGTTTGTGTTCCACCAGAGGGCGACGCGAAAAAGACGTTTTTGGATTGGCATCAAAATAACCTCAATCTAAATTTTTGAAAAAAGTTTTAGAATATTGCGTGTTAAACGATTGATTTCGTTCGCTTTATTATTTTAACTTGCTTCGATAGCGTTAAAACGCATTTTGCCAAGATCTTAGATTTTTTGTGTGTTCTACGTACATAAATTTAACTTTGTGCACCGCCCCTTGTGTTTTTTGATTCCGCCCGCTCGCCTGCTTCTTGAATATGCAGGGCTTGATGGACGCTGTTGCACTCTTATCTCTAAATTAATTATTCTCACATTTTGCAAGGACTTCGTACCTGAAGTCGACGAAGTAACATCGGCGGCACTGGCACAACGACTGGAGGGCTCAGGCGACTAGTCTGCGCAATCCGGTTACCGGTTGAGCCGTTTTAATCGGGCGTTATTTGCGGCGATGGGGGAATCTAACATTGCAAGCATGGACGAGGCGCTTCTAAGCCCGGCGATCAAGAAACTGCTCAAAAACATATGGCCTAAGGAAGCTGGCGATCTCGTCAACGCTAGGGTCAGGATCAGCTGGGGGTGATGCTGTAGGCCCTAGAGATGCTAGTTGTTGGCCGCGCCCTCGGCGGTGAACTAGACATACGGGTCGTACAACGGCCGGACAAGTTTACGTTTAAGTTAATGACGCAAGCGGTTCACTGTCACCAGTACCTGGATGTGGTTTACAATTGCTAGCCGCCTATGATCAATGCGGAGATGGTTTACATTAGTGAGGATTTTTTTGTGAGTATCTGGTTAGATACAGTGGTTTTTAGTATCGATTTCCCTCGCGGGTACCCGCCGAAGAGGCCGTTGTTTGGGACCGTCCAGACGATTGGCAATTGGTTTACGAAAAAATTGAAACGAAAGTATGGCGCCGGACTGCGAAATGCAATAAGGCTGACGTCCACGCCCGCTTGAGCGGAAGAGGGTAAGGTCGCAGCGTCAAGGCGTGTTGGGGCTAGCCCTTCTGGGGTAGGCAACCCGTGATGGGACTTGGCGAGGGCAGCAAGGTCCTGCAAGTCATCCGGTGTCAGACTGGCCGTTATTAACCTACGGACGGCGTCATCAATCCACGCAGATTTTCCCCAGGCAAACCTCATCGATGACGTTCTGTCGAACTGCGAGCTGTGCGTGGATCTTGTTTGCCAGCTGGTGGCAGAGGTTAGGAAAGAACAACTTCGACATCCGTTAGTGCCCACCACGGAAATTGTTGAGCTGCATCTCGATATCGCGCGGCGGTTTGGGTGGGGATGTGTCCCAGGAGAGGTGGAATGGATTTTTCGAAACGTGGTGCGCGAGCTGGGCTGCGACCTGCCCTGACATCCGGTGGAGTGATGAGGGTTTACACTCCGCCTGTGCTTAAACGTCCGATCGATAACTTAACTTAGGTGAGACGGATGAGTGACCGCGAAAAAATCGACGGGGAGGAGAGCGACTGGGCGGTGCCAATGACTTTCCCCAAGAGCGCATTACCGGAGCACTGCCCGGAGCCCAGCCTAAGGTATTAGCGACGTTGTGCGAAGGACGCTACTACATGGCTGGATGCACGCCGCCGGAAATCTACGATCGATGGTGTGTCTGCGAGGATCTGGCTAAGCAGCTCTCTGCTAAGTCTCTCGAGTCTAAAGCGGGAAACGCTCACATATGACGGAGAACGAAATCCTCCAGCAGTATTACGTACGGTTGGTTGCGACGAAGTGGACGTCGAGTGAGGAGGCGCAGTGGATCGTGCGGAAGGTTGGTGATCGCATTGGATGGAATATACGGGGCGAAGCTTGGACCGATACGCAGTAATTGCGTTGACGCCGGTATGGAAGAATAGCACAAGAATGCCTAACAAATCGCTTGCCTGCTGTCTCGAGGGTTGTTAGGCTCGTAATATTAAACAACGCGGCCTGAGGCTTTGTGTAAATATAATCCAACTTCTATTTCTTTCCCCTGTCGCTCTTATCCTCTAACTTAAGTGCCCGGACGTTCGAGCCAGCCGTCGTCAGTTGTTCGCGAAGAGCTGCATTCTCTTCAGCTAACTCTGCAATTCGCGCTTCCGCGACTTCGAGCTTATGCATGTCTATTCGGTAGGACGTCAGTAGTCTCTCATGCTCTTCTTTCCAGTCATCTAATCTAGCTGTTACCGCCCTTCTTACGTTGCGTTTTCCGGTAATCAGGGATTTATTAATATCGGCAACCCATGCGTCCACCATTAACTTCGTCGTCGTTTTATGTGTCGGTGCCTGAAGTAGTTCCTTCCGTACTCCGGCGCGCCGACAGACCTCAGTTTGGCTTACGGTTCCGCTGTTAAATGGATAAATATTGTTATTGGCTTGGATATCGACTTCCATGCTCTTCATCGCATCGGTAAATTTCTTCACCGTCGCAGCCCGTTTGTTGCCGGCGCCTTCCAGTAACCATGGCGCCTCTCGTTTGGCGACGTCGCTCATTTTGGTATCATCCCAGTTGTCCTCAACAAGTTTCTGATTACCGGATGCAGATCCCACTTGGTCTTAAGTTTTCCAAAACGAGCAATATTCACTAGTATCTGCCCACGCCACATCTCAGCCTTTATTTCATCATCGTTCGCGACTGCCTGCTCCAAGTTCGCAACGGCAATTGCTATCAAATTGTCGACGTCATCTTTCAGAAAACCAAGTTCGAGGCGGTGTTCGCAAGAAGCACGACAACGTGATGGTTCTGGCATCGCTGTGGATGGGGTGCATGCCCCAGCAACTTGCGGGCCTTTTGTGCAAAGCACTCCTGGACGCACCAATTGCCAGTGTCGTCCATTAATTGTGAGCGTCTCAGCTAATTCTTGCAACGTAGCTTCCCCGAAATCGCTACCCATGCGGAATCGTTCCGCCGCAACAGCAACTTGCAGCTTCTGCGCCGCAGGACCACCGCACTCGTCCGCGCCTACGATCGCGGTTTTTGCCAGCATAATTGTCTGGGCTCGCGCCACCTCAAGCATTTCGGCACGAATGATCGGATCGGCTAAAATGTAATGAAGCGTCATACCGATCTGCTTATGGCCGAACAAATCCATTAGAATCTTTGGGGCCCCTAGAATTGCGAGCGCAATCAGTCGGGCGGTTGACTTTCGGAAGCGATGTGCATGGAGTTTCCCCTCGCCCATTTCCTCAGTAAGGCCGAACACCTTGACGATATTTCCCAGGTACTTGTTGTATTCTCCATCAATACGTTCTCCGCTACCTCCCTCGCGGGTCCATATGCTTTCAAGTGAAACGGCGGCCTTGGCGTCATCGCTATCGTCATCATTCTCTGGGATGGCTAGCATGGCCAGTTCATCTTGTTGCCGAAGTGCTTGGACCGCTATTGCAGGCAGAGGCCAATCACGCCTTTCTCCGCCCACTAACAGCGATAGCTTGTAAGTGCGACCATTTGCTAGCAGGATGCCATCTGAACTCTCGGTGACATAGCCAGGTTGAAGAGAGAGCGTCTCACTGATACGCCCGCCCGTACTTATCAAACAAGTAAACAGGTGAGCACTTTGTAGAATCCGCAGCAGCATGCGAGTCTGGGCAAGCGTACGCGGAGGCCAGCTGAACTTACCACCTTTTCCCATCCCACTGAAGTCTACTGGAAATGGCAAGGCGGAAATTGGCTTCCCGTCAGGATCAAACCAAGTAAAGTCTTTTAGAAATGCCTTAGAAAGTTCTGTACGCCGCCAGCGCTGCGTCTCTCGCACACCCTCTGATAATAAATTAGCGCGGCGTATGTCATAGATTCCGCGCCCGCAACGCAGGAGCGAAGGCCCTAAGGTCTCCACGATCCACGCAACTCGATATCCTGCTTCAGCAACGAATTCATCGTTTAGCGGCAGGAAGGTTCCATTTTTGAGTGGCGAACGAGGTACGATCGGGTCTCCGACAGGAGAGGGCGGCGACGGGCGACCAACACCTACATCTGGCAAATCGACCCAGAAACCACGCTCTGCGAAGCGAGCAAGACGCTCAAGTTCAATACGCTTTCGCTTTTGTTTTTCATCATGCCTGTAGTCGAATTTTGGAAGCCTTGCTAGCAGCTTACCGTCTTGCCTTGCTGGCTGCGCTAACGCCTCGACCACAATTTTAAGGAGCTTTTTTGCACTAGTGCAGATCGACGAAGGCTTTAGGTATTGGACATAACGGGGGTTAAACACAGGCGTGGCGATGTAAAGAAGCACTGCGGCCACTACGGTCCGAATCGCTAACTCCTCGTCCGCAATTGTCGCGGACGAGCCGCGCAATGACCCGCGTACGTCAACGGTCCGCCAAGCGTCCTGCGATGTGATTCCAGGCGCCATCCATGATTTCGGAAAAACAAGCATTCCCCATTGGTTGCCTAATCCCAGAAGCGCCTGTAAGCGTAGTAGCTCTGCATCTTCCATCGTATGGATGACTTCTGCCCCAACACCCTTGAACACGCGCGCTCGAACTTCCTCGAAAGGGTTTTTGTCTGGTGCAAAGATGGGCGCCACGACGACGTTATTTTCCAAGGGATTCACCTAGCGTAAAGGCTTTCCAAACACTTGACTGAGATAGTTTAGGAATGCTTCATCAACATTCAAAATTTTGCCTGGAGTATCAGAGATCTTCGCTACTGCTTGGCCATTGCATGACACTAGTTTCATTACAATATTTAACGCCGGAACCCCAGTGTCATTTGTTAAGTTAGTGCCGATGCCAAAAGCGGGTTGGATGCGGTCCGCGAATTTCTTGTGGATAGCGACAGCGATTTCGAAGTTGATACTATCGGAGAAGACAACTCGCTTGGTGTGCGGGTCGATCCGGAGTTTTTTATAATGAGCAATGATTTTTTCGCCGACCTCCATAGGGTCTCCACTGTCAACCCGTAAGCCATCATAGAGTAGACCGAAGTATCTATCGAAGTCAACTAGGAAAGCATCAATACCGACCACGTCAGTGAGGGCGGTTCCCAATTCGCCCCGGAATTCGTGAACCCATCCATCTAATGCTGCACGTTGAAAATCTCGAAGACGAACGCCGAAGGCTTGATATGATTGTAAATATTCATGCGCCATCGTTCCGATGGGCGTTAAATGCAACTTTTTCGCTAAATAAACGTTTGAAGTTCCTCTAAAATGCTCTGGAAATTCGCGTGCTAGAGTCGTAACGACTTCATCTTGTAGTTCAGCAGAGAAACGGCGACGAACCCCAAAGTCTGAAAATGCAAATGGATGCCGAGTATCGAGATTTGAAATTTCGCGCCGTAAGAATTCTGTCTTGCTTGATAGCCGGGCCATTGCCTCGGACATACACACGTTCTTATCAAAACGTCGGTAATATAGCTCGCTCACAATATAAAGGGTAAATATTTCAAATCCCATCACGTGCACCTGTGGGCCGTACGCTTCTATAATGAGTGTTTCACCCTCCACTATGACGTTGATGAATTTTCTCTGAAACTGAAATATCGTCAAGAAGTCTATGAAATCGCTTTTCAAGAAGCGCAGACCGCGAAGATAAGCCAGTTCGTCTTCCGTGAATCGCATGGTGCACAAATGGTCGAGCTCCCGGTTTACCTCTTCTGCCAGTAACGCGAGAGGGTACTTAGGAGTCGAGCGACATACAAATGCGTATTTCGCCTGAGCGCCTGGGTGGCTGTGCAGTAGTGCCTGCCACATAGTAAACTTGTACAGGTCGGTTTCTAATAAGCTACGCACGATTGGATTCATATATTCTTCCATGATGTTGGACTTAGTACGCCCCCTCGAAAGTCACAGGGGTGTACCGGGCAGAATTTATTTCGTCGAGCCAAAACTGTTTGCGTTCAGCAACCGTTTTTGCGTCGAACTGACTAAGTGCACGCTCGGTGTTTTCCATTTCGATGGGAAATGAGGACTGCATCCAAGCGAGCAAAGGCGTCGTCTCGCGAATGTAAGCCAACTCCATTAACCGACGGGCCAAGAGGTCGTAGCTATCATCGAATATAATTGCTTGATGACACAAGGTACAACGCTGCACGCGGCAGCCACTTCCTTCTTTATGTTCCGGTGCAACGTATTGGGGTGGATGAGCGAAATCCCTACAGCCAGTTCCCACGTGTGTGCGCTTGGTCCATCGCGCTCTCTCTTCGCTAGAAATTTCGCCCCTTTGCACGCGCGCGTACAATATGGCAGGATCGACGCTTCGGTAGACCTTAATCTCGCTCCATAAAGCTTCGCCCCACGCGTGCACCTTTTTCTCGCCGTGCGCTTTCCAGTGGCGCTTACGCAAATAGGTCCGTAAGCTTTCTAGACTGCGATGACCAGCTGCGAGTTTCGCGACCAGCCACGAATATCCGCTGGACTCATAGGCAAACGAAATATATGCGTCGCGGAAGTCACCCACACTCATCCCGACATCAATAAGATCGCTCTCTGGGCGAGTAAAATTGATTTTCATTATGATGTCTTGTAAGCCAGAGCATCCAGTCTTTCCTTGAGAAACATTTAAGTAATTGAAAATTGTAAGAAAGCTAATTGAATCCCTTTTTGCTGAGTATAACCAAGGACTCTTAATCTTCCTGCGCAATTCTCTTATGCGTTCGAGAATGTCGTCGCCGCCAGCTATGCCGTAAGTCTTTTCAAGTTCCGCAAGTTCAACACGCAAATGGGATCGTAGTGGGGCAGTCCGCGCGATCAGCACTCGTAAAATGTTGCCAGGAGAGAACTGTGATTTGTTAAGACCAATTGCGACCTGTTCTGAGCCCCCTCTATTTTTAATAGCGCGCACAACGTGGTGAGCGTCTGACGTCGGGTGCTGAACTAAGGAGGTGTCGACGTCAATCTCAAGCGCGGTAGTGGCATTCCAGCCTGTACGCAACAAAAAGAGGAACAGCATATATTGCACGTCCACCTTACGTGGATATAATCCCATAACAGCATCGGCCAAGTTATTTACTGCGGGCACTGCAGTGCGCACGAGCAAAATTCTTATCTGGTCCTTAGTAGGGATTGGATTCCCTAAGCGAACAATCGCTCCTCGATAAGTGGCATGGGTGTCTGCGTCCGTCCAATATCCATGAATTTTGTTATGGCGGCCGGCCAGGCCGCCCGACCAGTCCTTCCCGCTCATTGCCAATTCGTCGGCAAGGTCCCATCTTGCCATTACTAACTTCATATGCTGCTTTAGCTCATGATAAATAAGCTTGACGTGCGCAAAGTGGGGCAACGATCGCACCGATTCCTTCTCATCGGTACTCGGCCAATAAAGGGCCGGCAAGCCATGTGCTGTTCGGCAGGCGTTGACCAAGCGTAGAAAATCAGTCCGATTATTACTCCCCATTCCCTTTGCACGCAACTGCTTAAAGCTCACGAAGTCGTCGATATGTTCAAATGAATCGACATTATGCTCGTCGTTTATCGTGTCAAAAAAAACCCACCAGCTACGTAGGATAGTTATAATGTTCTTCGCGGAAATTTTACGCTTGTTGCCATATAAAGATTGTATATGAGGAGCTAGCTGCTTTATCAGCGTAGGACGCCCTGAAAACCGGTTCTGAATAAGGGGGTACGCAGTCTTATCGAGCGTACCCTCGGCAAACTGTTTCAAATCGAGGATAATTGAGCCGCTGTCGTGGTTCGTTCGAACTTCCAATGGGTGACGCTGGGCTAAAGGCGCAGTTTGCAACTCGACTACGTTGGTTGCGAAGCCTTTGGTCTTTTTGCGGGAGGGCTGTGCCATGAAAGTCTGGTTTCAATATAGAGTTATTCTTCTAACGCAAGTTCAAATCCATCACTCATATTACCACTATGGTATTGCTGCGCAACCCAAGAGACGTAGCGCTCAGTAGTTTTTTCGTCAATATGTCCGAGTTGAGGCCGAATCCTTAGAAATATCGAATCTTGTACATTGCCGCGTATCCAATCAATAGGGATCTGTGCTTTGTCGATATGCTTCACAATTGCCAATTGCTTATCAAGCTGTTTAAGTAGTTCGTTGCATGCCCAATAATGACGCCCCAAATGGGGGGACCATCCTTTGTATGGGATATGAGTTGCTTCAGTCCAAGCGTCATAGAACGTTTGCGATGAAACTGGTTCTCCAGTAAAGTCAGAAAGAAATAGTTGTTTAAATATCTTTTTCTTGCGGAGGTTACGCTCTTCAGGCGTTGAACCTTTTTTTACATATGTTGCGAAATACTTAAGTCGTTTTGTTTCGCGATACGTATGAATTTTTTCTGCCAGTTCTAAAGGGAGAAAGACAGTGCGTTGTGGACCAACTAGGTCGCCGCGCTTATTGTAGTGTTTTGGCCCCTTTGCGCCGTATTCGACCTGTACAGCGACTTCGCCGCCCTTAATCATCCAGTCGTTTTTATTTTCTGGCAGAGTATGTGTTCTCCATTGAACAGCCTCCTCACGGCGTACGGCAGTATTGATAACTAATTCTGCCATTAGATGCTTCGTTACACCCTTTTCGATCCGGACACAGTCAAGCCATCGTTGCACTGATAGTCTTGAGGGCATATGAAGCGACGCCGGATTTGGGCGAGCTGCGCCTTGACGAACTGCAATCTCTTGTAATTTATGGCCATGCGAAAGCATCGGGTTTTGCCGATGTTTAGTAATAAGAATAGTGGGGACTTCGAATCCCCCACGCAGTTTCCGTATCGACGCCCATTCAAGAAAGTTGCATGCCTCTTGAACTCGTAAATTTACTGTAGCAGGGGCCAACCCGCGATGGCTGGCTGAAAAAGAACCAGCCGACATTTCTTTTTGATAACCTTGAAGGATGTGAGTGTTATAGTCTAAAAGGCGCCAGTCATGGTTTCGAAATTCGCACCACTCGAGAAAATTACAGATACTATCCCCGAAAACTTGTTTGCTTGCCATGGTCAGGACCTCAACCGACATACGCGCGTTACGGGGAAGGTATGTTCGCAAAGCGCGCTCGCGAATGAATTTTGAGGGCGCTTCTTGGTAGGCCCAATCCGTATTGAACACAGCAGGGATGTCTGCTACTTTTCCAAAGCCCTCAGCTGTCATTCGACTTGCGTCCGGCCATACAAGGTAAAATGGCATGATACGCCTTGAGGTGGTTACACTAATGGCTTAGGGTACACTACTCTTATGGTAGTGTATAGTAACGATACTTGGGAGTGGGGGTATTCCTAATCGACGGCCTGCGCCACGATTCGGGCGACCCGACCGAATGGGGCGAAAAGGCGCTGGCCCATTACGCCAGGCTGCGCATCGATGCGCGCACCAAGCGCCTGGTGTTCTCCGATGCGCTGACGGTACCCAAGGCCCTGGTCCTGTACCGCCACTTCGCCGACCGCACCATGACGGGCTTCGGCATCGGCACCCAGCTCACCAACGACACGCCCTTCAAAGCGCTGAACATCGTCATGAAGCTGGTGCGCTGCAATGGCCAGCCGGTGGCGAAGCTGTCGGATTCGCCCGGCAAATCGATGTGTACCGACGAGACCTTCCTGGCCTATTTGCGCCAGGTGTTCGATCACCCGGACGCATAAGCCGGACGTTTAGTTGGCTGGCACGACCCGCCACAGCTCGGTCGGCAGTGCACCTGGGGCATCCGGTTTGAAAAAGGCCGAATCCTGGATGTGCGAACTCGTCACATAGACCGCGCCGTCCGGGCCCTGGCTGAAGGTGTCGGGCCAGCGCAGGCGTTCGTCCCGCACCAGCGTTTGCAGGGGCGCGTTCGCACCTTCATCGAGGTCGCGCATCTTGATGGCGCTGTCTTCGACGCTGGTGAGCAGCATGCGGTTGGTGCCGCGTGCGAGCAGGAGGCCGTCGTTGACGCCGTTGTAACCGAAGGTTTCGACGCCGCCCGAGGCATCCCCGCTTGCGCCCTGCAGTACCTGTGTCGGAATCCGATACAGGGTGTCTCCCTTGATTGCCTGCCAGTAGAGGTACTGGCCGTCGCCGGAGAGCTCGATGCCGTCGGCCGAGAACTCGACGCCGCGCCCGTCCGGGCGGCGCAGCACCTTGCCGTCGGCTTTCACGTCCAGCCCCTTCTTCATCTGCGTCGACGGATCGCCATCGAGCATGCGCCTGGCCTCGCCGCTCTTGATGTCGACCACCACGATCGCGCCTTGCACGCCCGAGTCGGTGATGTAGGCATGGCCGCCATCAGGCGAGAAGCGCACGTCGTTCAGGTAGGAGCCCTGCGGAGCCGTGTCTTCGCCGAACGCGATGCTCTGCTTGACTTTGTTCGTGGCCAGGTCGATGCGTACCAGCTTCGGCCCGCCATCGACGACATGGCTTTGCGCCGGCGCGGCGGGATCGAGCACCCACAGGCTGCCGCGGCCATCGGCGACGACGCTCTGCACACAGACCCAATGGTCTTTGGGACTGAGTTCGTCCTTGCGCGCGTTGCGCCAGCCGTTCCACTTCGCGTTCGGATAGGGTTCGAGTTCGCCCCCGGGCAGAAGTTCGGCCACCGACACCGGCGCGTCCTCGGTCCATCGCGGGAAACTCACAAAAATGCGATTGTCTTCGGAAACGGTGACGCCCGTTACCTGGTGCGCGAAGTGGGCGACGAGTTCGATGGCGCAGCAGCCTTCCTGTAAGTCGAACGGGGATGCGGTGTTTTTGTTTGTCATGCGTGTCCTTTGAATGGGTATTGTCTTCTCAAGCCGTCTTGCGCTGCTTGCCTGCCGCCGCTTCGGCTTCTTTGGCCAGGCGCTGCTGCAGCATCGCGAGCACGGCCGCTTCCTCGGGCTGGAGCGCGTGCAGGTCTTCGATCAGTTCCTGCTCGGTGCGTTCGCGCATGGCCTCGATGACGGCGCCCTCCATGTAGGCCTCCAGCACGGCCGGGTGCACGTAGCACTTGCGGCAGACCGAGGGCGTGTTGCCGAGCTTTTGGGCGACCGCTTCGATGGCGCGCACGACGTTCTTCCTGGCCTGGGTTTCGGAGTCGAACTTCTCGAATTCCTGCAGCGCCAGCGCCGCCAGCACGGTGCCCGACCAGGTGCGGAAATCCTTGGCCGTGTAGTCTTCGCCCGTGATCGAACGCAGGTAGTCGTTGACGTCGGCCGAGTCGATGCTGTGCGGCTCGCCATCCTCGCCGAGGTACTGGAACAGCTCCTGGCCCGGCAGGTCGCGCGTGCTGCGGATGATGCGCGCCAGGCGCCGGTCCTGCACGTGGATCTTGTGGTACACGCCGCTTTTGCCGCGGAACTTGAATTCGATGGCGCTGCCCTCGACTTTCACGTGGCGGTTGCGCAGCGTTGTCAGGCCGAAGGATTTGTTGGTGCGCGCATATTCCTCGTTCCCGACCCGCATCATGGTCGCTTCCAGCAGGTAGACGATCGTCGCCAGCATCTTCTCGCGCTGCATGCCGGGAAGCGTCAAGGCCTTGTCGACCTCGCGCCGGATCGCGGGCAGCGCCTTGCCGAAGTTGATCATGCGCTCGTACTTCACCTCGTCGCGCACAGTGCGCCATTTGGCGTGGTAGCGGTACTGCTTGCGTCCGCGCGCATCGCGCCCGGTGGCTTGCAGGTGGCCGTTGGCCTGGGGGCAGATCCAGACATCCGTCCAGGCGGGTGGAATAACGAGCGCCTTGATGCGCTTCAGGGTCGCTTCGTCATCGACCGGTTCGCCCTTGGCGGAACAGTAGCTGAATCCTTCCCTGGCCGGTGCGCGCCGGATGCCGGGCTTGTCGCCCGTGACATAGCGCAGGCCGGCCGCCTTGGCGGCGGTGGGCGGATCGCTGAGCGGTGCCGGATCTTCCGGCGTGCGGTCGTCAAGGGTCATGGCGGCAATCGGGCAGGGTGAAGGCTTGTGCCGATCTTACGCTTCCCGGATAGGCGCACTGTTCGCTCACTAACGCAGGCGCGGCATTGCGATTAACGGTAGCGCGCTTCCACCAGGTCGATTTCGCGCAGCAGCTTGCGCGCCGTCTCGTCCGACAGCGTGCGTGCATGGACCAGGCCCAGGATGGCCTTGCGCTCGGCCTGTAGCGCGGTGAGCCGGTATTCGCGCTCGGCCTGCTCGACCACGCGCACGCGCGCAGGGTCGTACAGGCCGCTGCCGCCGAGCCGGTGTTCGTAGATGCCGCGCACGTGGTCGACCGCGCTGGCGTGGACGTCGGCGTCGTGTTCCTGGTCGAGGTGGCCGTGCGCGGCCTTTTCGATGGCGGCGATCGCCGCCACCGCGGCGTCGTGGCGCGCGCCGTCTTCCTCTGCTTCCTCGCTCGATTCTTCCGGCACTTCGAGGCCGCGCAGCACGCGCGGCAGGCCGATGCTGGCCACCAGCAGCGAGACGATGATGACGGCGCTGGCGTAGAAGATGGCGAGGTCGCGCCCGGGGAAAGGTGCGCCGCCCGGGAGGGTGAGCGGCAGGGTCATGACGCCGGCCATCGTGATGGCGCCGCGCACGCCGGCCAGCGAGGTGGCGATCACGAGCCGGAAGTTCGGCGTGTACACCTGCCGGCCGTGGCGCCGTGCCTTGAGGATGGTCAGGCGCAGCGAGACCCAGACCCAGACGAGGCGCAGCAGGATCAGGCCCAGGCTGATGGCGAGCGCGGTGACGGCCAGGGTCCAGGGCGTCATGCGCGCATCCAGCCTGGCGTCGCTCAGGGCGCGCACCACGATCTCGGGCAGCTGTTCGCCCAGCAGCACGAACATCACGCCATTCAACGCGAACTGCACCGTGTCCCAGACCACGGCGCGGCGCACCCGGGTGGTGGCCAGCGCGCGGCCCGAGAGCTCGACATAGCTCATCGTGATGCCGGCCGAGACGGCGGCCAGGATGCCCGACGCGTGCAGGTGCTCCGCCGCGAGGTAGGCGCCGAACGGGATCAGGAGGTTGACCAGGATCGGCGAGCCGGGCTCCTCGCCCAGGCGTTGGCCGGCCACGCGCCCGATAAAGGCCACCGAGGCCGTGATGGCGACGCCGCAGGCGATGCCGCCCAGAGCCACCCACAGAAACGTCAACGACGCGTTCGCCAGCGAAAAGGCGCCGGTCATGGCCGCCGCCACGGCGAAGCGGAAGCACACCAGGCCGGTGGCGTCGTTGAGGAGCGACTCGCCCTCGAGGATGTGCATCAGGCGGCGCGGAATCGGCACGCGCGCGGCGATCGAGGACACGGCCACCGGATCGGTGGGGGCGACGATCGCCGCCAGCGCAAAGGCGACCGGCAGTGGCATGGTCGGCACCAGCCAGTGAATCAGGAAGCCGGCGCCCAGCACCGTGAAGACGACCAGGCCGAGCGCGAGTTCGAGGATGATGCCCTTGTCGCGGAACAGGCCGACCTTGGGGATGCGCCAGCCGTCGAGGAACAGCAGCGGCGGCAGGAACAACAGGAAGAATATTTCGGGATCGAGGGTGACGCCGCGCTTCAGGACCCCGGCAATCACCGCGCCAAGGGCAATCTGCACCAGCGGCAGCGGCACCGCAAACGGCAGCATGCGCACCAGGTAAGCACTGCCGATCACCGCCAGCAGCATCGCAAGTACCACGCCTACCGAATCCATTCCCGCTCCTTCATGTGCAGGGTGGGCCGGGCGGCGAACCGCTCTCGAGCCCACGCGTTACGCACGCCAGCAGATCGAAAAATAAAACCCCGTCCGTGGTGTAACCACCAATGCTACCTGCGATGCTTCTCCGCCGCCGCCTCGGCCAGCAAATCCGACAGCTCCATCGTGTTGACCGGCTTGACCATGTAATGGTCGAACCCGGCCGCTTCGGCGGCGTCGCGGTCTTGCTGGCGGCCGTAGCCGGTCATGGCGACCAGGGTGGCGCCGGTCGCTTGCGGCAGGCGGCGCAGGCGGCGTGCCAGTTCGTTGCCGTCGAAGTCGGGCAGGCCGATGTCGAGCAGGCAGACGTCGGGGTTGAAGACGCGTGCCAGGTCGACCGCGTCGGCCGCGCAGTAGGCGAGTTCGACCCGGTGGCCGCCGGCGGCGAGGAACAGCTGCAGCGTGTGCGCGGCGTCGAGGTTGTCGTCCACCAGCAGCACCTTCAAAGGCTTGATGGCCTGCGCGTGGCCCGTCGTCTGGGCCACGGGGACCAGCACTTCCTGGGCGTGGCGCGGCAGGCGTACCGTGAAGGTACTGCCCTGGCCGAGGCCGCGGCTCTCCGCGCGCACCGTGCCGCCATGCAGCTCGACCAGGCTTTTGGCCAGCGCCAGGCCAAGGCCCAGGCCGCCCTGCGAGCGGTCCGGGGTGCGCTCGGCCTGGGTGAACAGGTCGAACACGCGGGCCACCAGCTGCGGCTCCATGCCGATGCCGTCGTCGCTCACGGTCAGCACGTACTCCGGTCCCTCTTCGGCCAGGGAGAGGGCGATGCGGCCGCCTTCGGGCGTGTATTTGTTCGCGTTGTTGAGCAGGTTGGCCACCACCTGCACCAGGCGCTTGTGGTCGCCCTTGACGGGCGCCGCGTTTTGCGGCAGGTCGAGCACGACGCTGTGGCGGCGCGTGGCGATCAGGGGCCGGATCTGCTCGGCTGCGTCGTCGATCACCTTGCGCAGGTCCAGCACCTGAGTCGAGATCGACACCAGGCCGCGCGTGACGCGCGAGACGTCGAGCAGGTCATCGACCAGGCCGGTCATGTGCTCGACCTGGCGCGCGATGATGGCGCACGTCTGGGTGATCTGCGCATTGTCCGAGTGGAGGAGTTTCAGCAGGTGCGCGCCGGTGCTGATCGGTGCCAGCGGGTTGCGCAGTTCGTGCGCGAGCATGGCCAGGAATTCGTCCTTGCGCTGGTCGGCCGCGCGCAGTTCGCGCTCGGCCAGGCCGCGCGCCGCTTCCTTCTTCTGCAGCGTGGCGGCCATCTCGTCGAGCGCCTCGGCCAGCTGGCCGATCTCCTCGCGTTCGTAGGCGATGCCGGAGCGCGAATCGAGGTCGCCGGCGGCGATGCGGCGCGCCGTGTCCTTCAGTTTACGCACGCGCTGCACGATCAGCACGTCGCCCGCCAGCCAGGCCGCGAGCAGCGCCAGCATGGTGGTGGCGGCGAGGCCAATCAGCGACATCAGCTGGGCGCGGCGCGCGCCGGCCGTCACCGTCTCGACCGGGATGCCGATCGTGACCGTGTAGTCCGACAGCGACGGCGCGCCCACGCGCGCAAACGTATGCAGGCGCTCGACGTCGTCCTCGTCGCGCAGCACGACCGCGCGCCGGCTGGCGCCTTTCATGGCGTCGCGCATCGTCGTCGAGACCTTGGTGCCGAACCAGCGCTCGGGATCGGGACGGCGCGAGATGATGGTGCCGTTGGCGTCGGTCGTCACCAGCACCGAGCCGGGCGGCAGGTTGATGTCGGCGACAAAGGTGTCCAGGCCCGCCAGGTCCATCGCCGCGAAGACGACGGCGACGACCTTGCCGCTGCGGTCGATCACCGGGTAGGTGAGGTTGATGGTGTGGCGGCGGATGACGCGGCCGAACACGTAGTCGCCGGCGATGAAGCGGCGCTCGAGGATGGCGCGCTTGAAGTGGGCGCGGTCGCCCAGGTTGACCGGATGGAGCATCGGCACGGCGCTGCACGTCACGTCGCCGTTCAGCTGGATCAGGCCGAAATTGACATAGCCTTCATTGCGGTCCAATACGTCCGCCAGCAAGCCGTTGCAGCGCGGCGTTTCGCCCAGCAGGTCGGGCACGCTGGCCAGGTCGACCAGGATCTGGCGCGCGCGTTCGACCGATTGCGCTTCGTTGGCCGCGGCCAGGTTGGTCAGGCGGCGCAGGTTTTCCTCGGAGGCCTCGATCGCCTGTTCGCGCTCGCGGATGCCGCCCAGGATCGTCATCAAGGCCAGCGGCAGGATCGCCAGCGCAACCAGCAGCATCAGGCGGCCGCGCAGGCTGCTCAGCCTGAAGAGTGGCTTGGTCTGTTTCATCGCTGCGCCGCCATCCTGTCGCCAAAGGCGACCAGCCGGCGTACGCCTTCCATCAGCGTCCAGGTGTCGTCGCAGATGTAGCCGATGCGGATGAAGCCGGGCACGCCGAGCGCGTCGCCCGGCATGATGGCCACGCCTTCTTCCGCCAGGAGCGCTTCGGCGAAGGCCTCGGTATCATGCGTCAGGGCGCGCACGTCGCCCCACAGGTAAGGGCCCGAATCCGGGCAGGCCATCTCGATCCACGGCACCTCAACCAGATGGCGCAGCACCGTGTCGCGCCGCTCGCGGTATTCATCGATCATGTGCTGCTGCGGGGCGCAATCGAAGGCGGCAACCGTGGCCACCTGGGCCAGGTGCGAGGTGGCGGCCGTGATGGGGCCTTGCAGCGTCTGCATCGCCTGCGCCAGTTCGAGCGGGGCCAGGGCGAAGCCGAGGCGCCAGCCCATCATCGCGTAGCTTTGCGAGGCCGAGAAGATCGTCACGACGCCCAGCGCGCGCCAGTCGCAGAGGGTGGCGAAGCTGGTGTGGGCGGGGCCGAAGCTGAGGTGTTCGTAGCTCTCGTCGACGATGACCTGGGCGCCGCACGCATGGATCCAGGCGCACAGGTGTGCCAGTTCTTCGCGCGTATAGACTTTGCCGGTCGGGTTGTGCGGGTTGTTGATGATGACCAGGTCGGCCTGCGGACAGGCGGCCAGGGAGTCGGGCGTGAGCGTGTCGGGCAGGTCGACCAGCACCGGTTCGAGTCCGAGCAGCAGGCAGGTGGTGACGTAAGCCGGCCAGTGCGGCTTGAAGATCAGCACGCGGTCGCCGGGATCGGTCATCGCATACAGCGCTTCGTACAGCGCCTGCTTGGCGCCGTTGGTGACGATGATCTCGCCGGCCGCGGCGCTGATCGCGTTTTCGCGTTCGAGCTTGGTGCACAGGCTGCGGCGCACGTCGAGCGCACCGGCCACGCCCGTGTAGGGCATGGTCCGTTCTTCCTGCACGGCGCGGGTGACCGCGTCCAGTACGGAGGCGGGCGGCGGGAAATGCGAGATCGCAATCGAGAAATCGATGATGCCCATGCCTTCGTTGCGGAAGGCTTCGACACGGCCATGAATGGCCGTCGTGGCAAGGGGACGGGAGGCGGCAATCCGGCGTGAGATATTCATCTTGTTAGGTACCGTGGGTTATTGATTAACACTGTGTCGCGATGTGGCTTCCGCGGGCCACAACATTTCCTGATTGTACTAAACATTTGTCTCGAAGCGAGCGTGAATGGGTCCAAATGGCATGTTCCGTTTCCGGCGTGTTCAAAGGCCAACAGCCCGCGGGCGCCGCCATGCGCCCGGCGAGCGAGCGCCGCGGGGAAGGGGATTCTGGTACGGTGGACATCACTGCCATCGTGGAGCAACCATGAACCAACAAATCGTACGCATGCTGCCCAGCTTCGAAGCGGCCGAAGCGGCCCGCAAGGGCTTGCTGGCCGAGGGTTTCGACGGCAACGGCATCGATGTCAACGTCACCACCGACGAAGCCGGTCCGGCCGAGAGCAATTTTTACGTGGGCGATTCGCCTGAAGTCAAAGGCGGCACCGACTACGAGGACGTATTCAAGCCCGCCGTTCGTGGAGATCTATGCATGATGACGGTGACGGTCGCCGACGCATCCCAGCTGGAACGCGCGGCGGCGATCATGGAGTACAACGGCGGGGTCGATATCGACCCCGCCCACCGGAGCGCCTGACACTGCGCTCATGGCGGCATTGCAGCGTCTCGCCGTACTGGCGTACTGTCTTCGACGCTGCGCCTTGCCCTGAGC
>JANNNC010000178.1:0-16099 GCA_031398335.1 Massilia sp. | reverse complement strand
TCGGACAACCAGGCCAACTTCACCGTGATCGACTCGGTGCTGTCGGAAGAAGCGGTGCTCGCCTTCGAGTACGGCTTCTCGACCGCCGAACCGAACACGCTGACGATCTGGGAAGCCCAGTTCGGCGACTTCGTCAACGGCGCGCAAGTGGTCATCGACCAGTTCATCGCTTCGGGCGAAGTGAAGTGGGGCCGCGCCTCGGGCCTGGTCATGATGCTGCCGCACGGTTACGAAGGCCAGGGTCCGGAGCACTCGTCGGGCCGTATCGAGCGCTTCCTGCAGCTGTGCGCGGACAACAACATGCAAGTCGTCCAGCCGACCACCGCCGCCCAGATCTTCCACCTGCTGCGCCGCCAGATGGTGCGCCAGTTCAGGAAGCCGCTGGTGATCTTCACGCCGAAGTCGCTGCTGCGTAACAAGGACGCCGGTTCGCCGCTGACCGATCTCGCCAAGGGCGCCTTCCAGACCGTGATCGGCGAGTGCGACGACAAGATCGAAGCGTCGAAGGTCAAGCGCGTGATCGTCTGCTCGGGCAAGGTTTATTTCGACCTGGTCGGCGCCCGCAAGACGCGCGGCATCAACGACGTGGCGATCATCCGCATGGAACAGATGTACCCGTTCCCGCACAAGTCGTTCGGCGCCGAACTGCGTAAGTTCAGCAACGCGACTGAAGTGGTGTGGGCACAGGACGAGCCGCAGAACCAGGGCCCGTGGTTCCAGATCCAGCACAACATTTTCGAAAACATGGACGAAGGTCAGCGCCTGGCATACGCCGGCCGCCCGGCTTCGGCGGCGCCTGCTGTCGGCTACTCGGACAAGCACGTGGCGCAGCAGAAGGAATTGCTCGACACGGCGTTCTCGAAGCTCAAGGGTTTCATCCTGACCAAATAAATCGTTAAATGTTAACGACACCTGGCCAGCCCCAGAGGGCCCGGGCGGGTGTTTTCGAATACAGAATAATCATACGGAGTTTTACATGGCACAAATCGAAGTCAAGGTCCCCCAGTTGTCGGAATCGGTCGCTGAAGCGACCCTGCTGTCGTGGCACAAGAAGGTCGGCGAGCCGGTCGGCCGCGACGAAAACATGATCGACATCGAAACCGACAAGGTGGTCCTCGAACTGCCGGCGCCTGGCGCCGGCGTGATCGTGCAGCTGCTCAAGGCCGACGGCGCGACCGTCGTCGCCGGAGAAGTCATCGCGATCATCGATACCGAAGCCGCGGCACAAACCAGCCCGCTGGCAGTCAAGGCAATCCCGTCGGCCGCGCCGAACGCCCCGATCGAAACGCCTGCCGCTGCACCAGCCGCCGGTGGCGCGATGTCCGGCGTCGCCATGCCGGCCGCCGCCAAGATCCTGGCCGATAACAACATGAGCGCTGCCGGCATGGACGGCTCGGGCCGCGACGGCCGCGTCACCAAGGGCGACGCATTGACCGCAGTGGCCAACAAGCCGGCCGCGGCACCAGCCGCTGCGGCGCCAGCCAAGCCGGCGCTGCAGCAGGTTGCCGCGCCAGTGGCGAACCTGGGCGACCGCGCGGAAGAGCGCGTGCCGATGAGCCGCCTGCGCGCCCGGATCGCCGAGCGCCTGCTGCAATCGCAGTCGACCAACGCCATCCTGACCACGTTCAACGAAGTGAACATGGCGCCAGTCATGGACCTGCGTAACAAGTACAAGGAAAAGTTCGAGAAAGAACACGGCGTCAAGCTGGGCTTCATGTCCTTCTTCGTCAAGGCCGCCGTTGCCGCGCTGAAGAAGTACCCGATCCTGAACGCTTCGGTGGACGGCAACGACATCGTCTACCACGGCTACTTCGACATCGGCATCGCCGTCGGTTCGCCACGTGGCCTGGTGGTGCCGATCCTGCGCAACGCCGACCAGATGTCGATCGCCGAGATCGAAAAGAAGATCGGTGAATTCGGCCAGAAAGCCAAGGAAGGCAAGCTGACCCTGGAAGACCTGTCGGGCGGTACCTTCTCGATCTCGAACGGCGGCACCTTCGGCTCGATGCTGTCGACCCCGATCATCAACCCGCCGCAGTCGGCCATCCTGGGCGTGCACGCGACCAAGGACCGCGCTGTCGTCGAAAACGGCCAGATCGTCATCCGTCCGATGAACTACCTGGCGATGTCGTACGACCACCGCATCATTGACGGCCGCGAAGCCGTGCTGGGCCTGGTCGCGATGAAGGATGCGCTGGAAGATCCGGCACGCCTGCTGCTGGACCTGTAATTTTGTCAGGGCGTGGACGCGCCCATTTTGCGGCGCGTCCACCGAACCACAGGGAGGACCACCATGATCTCCGATGAAATCCGGCGCCTGCACGAACTGCACCAGGCGGGCGCGTTGACTACCGACGAATTCGAGCGGGCCAAGGCGAAAGTCCTGGCCAACGCCAGCCCCAACGAACGCGTCAGCCTGAACAAGGAGGGCACGGGCACCGGCTTCGATGCCCGGCCCACGCCCGGCGTGAGCCACTTCCAGTCGCTGCGCCGTTCGCGCGTCGACCGCTGGCTGGGCGGCGTCTGCGGCGGCCTGGCCGGCACGCTCGGCATGGAGGCCTGGGTCTGGCGCCTGCTGTTTGCGGTGCTCACCATCCTCACTTCCGGGTTCGGCGCGCTGGTGTATATCCTGATGTGGATTTTTGTCCCAGAAGAATAAATAAGGAATCATTCATGAGTAACGAGAAACAATTCGACGTCGTCGTCATTGGCGGCGGTCCGGGCGGCTATATCGCGGCGATCCGCGCGGCCCAGCTGGGTTTCAAGGTTGCCTGTATCGACGAGTGGAGCAACGCGGCCGGCAAACCTGCCCCGGGCGGCACCTGCACCAACGTCGGCTGCATCCCGTCGAAAGCACTGCTGCAGTCGTCGGAACACTTCGAGCACGCCGGCCACGCGTTTGCCGAGCACGGCATCAATGTGTCGGGCCTGGCGCTGAACCTGCCGCAAATGCTCAAGCGCAAAGACGTCATCGTCAAGCAGAACAACGACGGCATCCTGTTCCTGTTCAAGAAAAACAAGGTCGCTTTCTTCCACGGCCGCGGTTCCTTCGCGGGCACCGCTGAAGGCGGCTACACCATCAACGTGACCGGTCCAACCACCGACACGCTGACGGCCAAGAACGTCGTCGTGGCCACCGGCTCGAACGCACGCCAGCTGCCGGGCGCCGAATTCGACGAGAAGCTGATCCTGTCGAACACCGGCGCGCTCGCCATCGACGCCGTGCCGGGCAAACTCGGCGTGATCGGCGCCGGCGTCATCGGCCTGGAAATGGGCTCCGTGTGGCGCCGTGTCGGCGCCGACGTCACCGTGCTCGAAGGCCTGCCGACTTTCCTGGGCGCCGTCGACGAGCAGATCGCCAGGGAAGCGCACAAGCTGTTCACCAAGCAGGGCCTGAAAATCAACCTGGGCTGCAAGATCGGCGCCATCACCAAGGGCGAGAACAACGTCACCGTCGCCTACGCCGATTCGACCGGCGCCGAGCAGGTGGCTACCTTCGACCGCCTGATCATCTCGATCGGCCGCGTGCCGAACACGATTGGCCTGAATGGCGAAGCCGTCGGCCTGCAGCTGGACGAGCGCGGCTTTGTCGTCGTCGACGACGAATGCCGCACCAGCCTGCCGGGCGTGTGGGCAGTCGGCGACGTCGTGCGCGGCCCGATGCTGGCGCACAAGGCCGAGGAAGAGGGCGTTGCGGTCGCCGAGCGTATCGCCGGCCAGCACGGCCACGTCAACTTCAACACGGTTCCGTGGGTGATCTACACCTCGCCGGAAATCGCGTGGGTCGGCAAGACCGAGCAGCAACTGAAGGCCGAAGGCGTGGCCTACAAGGCCGGCACCTTCCCGTTCATGGCCAACGGCCGTGCACGCGCGCTGGGCGACACCTCGGGCATGGTGAAATTCCTGGCCGACGCCACGACCGACGAAATCCTGGGCGTGCACATCGTCGGCCCGGTCGCTTCCGAGCTGATTTCGGAAGCCGTCGTCGCGATGGAATTCAAGGCCTCGTCGGAAGACATCGCCCGCATCTGCCACGCGCACCCGTCGCTGTCGGAAGCCGTGAAGGAAGCGGCGCTGGCGGTCGACAAGCGGTCGTTGAATTTCTAGCAGGGTGGGCACTCCGTGCCCACGCGGAAGTTCGCATCGCGATAGCCTCCGTAGGGTGGGCGGGGGACCCGCCCACCCTACATCCTTCTTTGCACGCGGTGCGGATGATCCCGCACCCACAGCACGACAAGCATTCATGAACGCCCAAGAGTACTACCAGCACGCCCTCGCCGAGCGCGGCTTCACTTCCGATCCGGCCCAGCAGGCCGCGGTCGACCGCCTCCAGCAGGCGTACGACGACTGGGTCCAGTACAAGGCCCAGCGGTCGTCCGCTTTCAGGCGCCTGATCAACCGCCCGGACGTGCCGCGTGGCGTCTACATGTGGGGCGGGGTAGGGCGCGGCAAGTCCTTCCTGATGGACTCCTTTTATTCCGTGGTCCCGGTGGTGCGCAAGACGCGCCTGCACTTCCACGAATTCATGCGCGCCGTGCACGGCCAATTGGATGAACTCAAGGGCGTGGCCGATCCGCTCGACGAAGTGGCGAAACGCATCGCCAGGAAATACCGCCTGATCTGCTTCGACGAATTCCACGTTTCCGACATCGCCGATGCGATGATCCTGTACAACCTGCTCACGGCCCTGTTCAACAACGGCGTCAGTTTCGTGATGACCTCGAACTACGAGCCGTCCACGCTGTACCCGGACGGCCTGCACCGCGACCGCATGCTGCCGACGATCGCGCTGTTGAAGGACAAGCTCGACGTGCTGAATGTCGACGCCGGCAACGATTACCGCAAGCGCGCCATGGAGCAGGTCGAGGCCTATTACACGCCGATCAACGCCGCGTCGGACCACATGCTGCGCGAAGCCTATTCGAAAGTCGCCGACACCGCCGACGAAAGCCCGATCGTGCACATCGAGAACCGCGAGATCCGCGCGCTGCGCCATGCGGGCGGCGTGGTCTGGTTCGATTTCGCCACGCTGTGCGGCGGTCCGCGCTCCCAGAACGACTACCTGGAACTGGCCACGCGTTTCCACACCGTGATCCTGTCCGGGATCCCGGCGATGTCGGCCGGCCAGTCGTCGGAAGCGCGCCGCTTCACCTGGCTGATCGACGTGTTCTACGACCACAAGGTCAAGCTGATCATGTCGGCGGCGGTCGAGCCGGAGCAGCTCTACACGCAGGGTATGCTGGCGAACGAATTCCACCGCACCGTCTCGCGTATCATTGAGATGCAGTCGCGCGAATACATGCTGGCCGAACGGCGCGGCGCGGCCGACGCCATCGCTTGAGAATTTGAGGGAAACAGGGAAGAAGATGACCAGAGCACAGTCCATGTTGCGCCATGCCGGCGCGCTGCTCGTTGCCAGCCTGCTCGCTGCCTGCGCGGCGAAAGGTCCCGCACCCGTCGTGGCGGCCGTCGTGCCGACCACTTCGGTGGCCCAGGCCGACGAGCGCCTGGCCACGGTGGCCGCTGAGCGCGCCGCGATCGAAGCGCGCTATGCAGAGCGCGAGGCGGTCTGCTACGACAAATTCTTTGTCAATAACTGCCTGGAAGAAGCGGGGGAGCGCCGCCGCCTGGCCTTGGGCGCGCAGCGCGAGATCGAGGTCGAAGCCGAATACTTCAAGCGCAAGAACAAGGTCGACGAACGCGACAAGGCGATGGCCGTCGCCGAGGCCGAGTTCCAGGCCGAGGAAGCCGCCAGCGCCGGCAAGGCGCCGACGCCTTTGAAGACGGTCAGCCCAGTGCCGCCGCCGCGTCCTTCGTCGGTCCCGGGGCGCATCGCCCGCCGCGACGCCCGCGCCGCGCAGGCAGCCGCGGCCGCACCGGCGAACGCCGCCACCCGCGCCGCGAACGCCGCCGCCTTCGAGGAACGGCGCCTCAAAGCCGAAGCGCGCCAGCGCGAAGTCGCCCAGCGCAAGGCCGAACGCGGCGCCAGGCGCGCCGCCGACAAGGCCGAAAAAGACAAAGCCGCCGCCGCGCAAAAAGCAGTCGTTCCGGCTCCAGCCAAGTAAGCTCTTCACGTAACATTGTCGGGTGGGCCGGGCGGCGAACCGCTCTTGAGCCCACGCGTTGAACGCTGCACGGTGACTGCGCGTCGGGCAACGTCACCGCCGCCGGGTCCCGGCATGCTTGACGATTGTTGCCGACTCTTCCTTACCCCCGTCCCGGCAAGGTCCCAAACGCCCCCGCACCCTCCGGCAAGGCATTCACCAGCTTGACGATCACCATCGAGCAATTCCCCCCTTTGCCCTGCGACCGCTCCGCCGCCTTGTTGATCAACATCTCCGACGCCTGGCGCGGCGTCGAGCGTGCCAGTGCCGCTCCCAGCTCCGCATCCGTAAAGAAATGCCACAGCCCGTCCGAGCACAGCAGGAACTGGTCGCCCGGCGCCATTCCCATCTGCCAGCCGACCGTCACGAACGGTTCCTTGCGGCTGTTTCCCAGCACGTTGAGCAGGATTTTCGAGCGCCGGTGGTTGCGTGCCGATTCGACCGCCAGCTTGTCGGTGCCGACCAGCTGCTCGATGTAGGCGTCGTCATTGGTGCGCATCGACGGCTCGCCGTTTTCGAAGCGGTACAGGCGCGAGTCGCCCACATGGGCCCAGACCGCCTCGCCGTGCGGCGAGAGCAGCAGGCCGACGAAACTGGCGTGGGCTTCCTCGCCCGTGGTCACGGCATTCATCTTGATGACGAGATGGGTTTCATGCACGATGTCGCGCAGCAGCTGGGCCAGGCGCTCGGGGTTCGGCGTGTCGCCCGGCTTGAAGCTGTCGAACACCTGCCTGGCCGTGTGCAGCACCTGCTCGGCGCCTGCCGGGCCGTTCAGGCCGTCGGACAGGAGGGCGAGCACGTGACCGGGCGCGCGTGCGCCCGTGAGCAGGGCGACCCGGTCGTTTTGACGTGGACGGTTACCGATGTGTTGTGCGGTTCCCGCCTCGATCTTGAAGAGATTCATAAACTTTGATGCTTTCCGTGGCTCAGTGGCCGATCTTTGTTGGCGGCAACGACGCTCTGGATTAAACTATGCACCCAGAAGCCTCCGCGTTGCAAGCCATAAGGTTCAGCGCGCTCTGATCCCGGTACAGTAGCTTCCCGCTGCGCCGCCGCCGCCCCATCTTCGTTGTTGAAAAACTCGTTTGGAACCGCCATCATGACCGATGTCCAAGACATCCAGCGCCGCATTATTGAACTCGACGTCGAACACCGCGACCTGGACGCCGTCATTGCCATGCTGACCGCGGACGGCCACGCCGACCAGCTCCAGCTGCGCCGCCTGAAAAAGCGTAAACTGCAGCTGAAAGACCATATCACCCTGCTGAAAATGCAACTCGTGCCGGACGTGCCGGCCTGATTGCCTGCGCACCTGCATTCAAGCTCAACCCTACGCTAACTTTGACCGATCACCTTCCCGTGCCCGGCGCCGCCGGCGCCGACCTGCCCGCCGCTGACGTTCCTGCCGACCTTCCGCCTCAAGAACCGGCAGGCAAGTACGATGCCGAGCTCGAGCGCCTGTTCGGGATCGGCGGCCCGCTCGCGCCCGCCGTCGGCACGTTCAAACCGCGCGCCGCGCAGACCGAGATGGCGAAAGCCATCGCCACCGCGATCGACGGCCAGAAAGTCTTGATGGCCGAGGCCGGCACCGGCACCGGCAAGACCTTCGCCTATCTGGTGCCGGCGCTGCTGTGGGGCGGCAAGACGATCGTCTCGACCGGCACCAAGAACTTGCAGGATCAATTGTTCCTGCGCGATATCCCGACCATCCGCAAGGCCCTGAAGGCCCCGGTATCGGTTGCGCTGCTCAAGGGTCGCTCGAACTATGTCTGCCATTATCACCTCGAACGCACGCTGCAGAACGGACGCCTGACCTCGCGCGACGACGTCGGCCACCTGCGCGAAATCTCCCGCTTCATCAAGATGACCAATTCCGGCGACAAGGCGGAACTGGCCAAGGTGCCGGAAACCGCCTCGGTCTGGAATCTGGTCACCTCCACGCGCGACAGCTGCATGGGCGCCGAGTGCCAGTACTACCAGGATTGCTTCGTGATGAAGGCGCGCCGCGAGGCCCAGCAGGCCGACGTGGTCGTGGTCAACCACCACCTGTTCTTCGCCGACGTCGCGCTGAAAGACACCGGCGTGGCCGAGCTGCTGCCGTCGGCCAATACCATCATCTTCGACGAGGCGCACCAGCTGCCCGACACGGCCACGCTGTTCTTCGGCCAGTCGGTCTCGACCTCGCAGGTGCTGGAACTGTGCCGCGACGTGCTGGCCGAAGGCCTGGCCCATGCACGCGGCCCGGACTGGGCCAGGGTCGTTACGGTCGTTGAAAAGGCCGCGCGCGACCTGCGCTTGACTTTCCCGGAGGGCGGCACGCGCATGTCGCTGCCGCAGGTGCCGCCGACATCAAGCTTCTTCCCGGCGCTGCAGACCCTGAAAGACGAGTTGGAGGGCATGATCGACGTGCTCGAAGAACAGGCCCAGCGGGCCGAAACGCTGGAAGCCTGCCGCGTGCGCGCGGTCGAGCTGAAAGCGGCCTACGACGCCTGGAAGCTTGAGGCGAAAGGCAAGGTCGTCGAAGGCGACCAGGCCGCCGTGCTCTGGGTCGAAGCCTTTGCTTCCTCGCTGCAGTTGCACAAGACGCCGCTGTCGATCGCCCCGATCTTCCAGAACCAGCGCGAAGGCACGCCGCGCACCTGGATTTTTACCTCGGCAACGCTGGCCGTCAAAAACGATTTCAAGCACTTCGCCGACCAGATGGGCCTGGCCGGCGAGCCGGCGCTGACCTGGCCGAGCCCCTTCAATTACGGCGAGCAGGGCGTGCTGTATGTGCCGACCGGCATGCCGGAACCAAACTCGATGGGGTATACCGACGCCGTCGTCGACGCGGCGCTGCCGGTGATCGAAGCGGCCGGCGGACGCACCTTCTTCCTGTGCACGACGATTCGCGCCGTGAACCGCGTCGCCGAACGCCTGCGCACCGAATTCGCCGACCGCGGCCTCGAGTACCCGCTGTTCGTGCAGGGCGAACGTGGCCGCACCGAACTGCTCGACTCGTTCCGGAACGCGGGTAACGCCGTGCTGGTGGGCAGCCAGAGCTTCTGGGAAGGCGTCGACGTGCGCGGCGAGGCGCTCTCGCTGGTCATCATCGACAAGCTGCCGTTTGCCCCACCCGACGATCCGGTCCTGGCGGCGCGCATCGAAGTGATGGAAAAGCAGGGCATGAACGGCTTCATGCACCACCAGTTGCCGGAAGCGATCATCACCCTGAAGCAGGGCGCGGGGCGTTTGATTCGCGACGTCGATGACCGCGGCGTGCTGATGATTTGCGATCCGCGCCTGATCAGCAAGCCGTATGGACGGCGCATCTGGCAGAGCCTGCCGCCATTCAAGCGCACGCGCGTGCAAGAGGAAGTGCTGGCCTTCTTTAAAACGTAGGGTGGGCACGGGGGATGCCCACCCTGCAAATTACGGGACGATCACCACTTTCCCGGTCACCTTGCGCTCGGCCATGTCATTCAATGCCTGCGCCGTTTCCGCCAGCGCATACCGCTTCGACACCAGCGGCTTCAACTTGCCGTCGGCCATCCAGCCCAGCATCTCGCGCATCGCCGCCAGGTTCGCCTGCGGCTCGCGGCGGGCGAAATCGCCCCAGAACACGCCGACCACCGAGGCGCTTTTCAGCAGCATCAGGTTCCACGGCAGTTTCGGGATATCGCCGGCAGCGAAGCCGACCACCAGGTGGCGCCCGCGATACGCGATCGAGCGCAGCGCCGGCTCGCTGTAGGGCCCGCCGACCGGATCGTAGATCACGTCCGGACCCTTGCCGCCGGTGGCCGCCTTGATCGCCTCGCGCAAGTCCTCGCTGGTGTAGTTGATCAGCACGTCCGCGCCGTGCTCACGGCAGACGTCCAGCTTTTCGGCGCTGGAAGCGGCCGCGATGACCCGGGCGCCGAGCGCCTTGCCGATCTCGATCGCCGCCAGGCCCACCCCGCCGGCCGCGCCCAGCACCAGCATCGTCTCGCCGGCCTTCAGCTGGCCGCGGTCGACCACCGCATGGTGCGAGGTGCCGTAGGTGAGGGTGATGGCCGCGGCGGTGTCGAACTCCATCCCGGGCGGCATCGGCATCAGCACGCCGGCCGGGGCGAGCGCCTGCTCGGCGAAGGCGCCGGTCTGGGTGAAACCGATGACGCGGTCGCCAATGGCAAAGCCGCGCACGCCTTCGCCGACGGCGCGCACCACGCCGGCGAACTCGTTACCCGGCGTGAACGGCAGCGGCGGGCGGACCTGGTACTTGCCCTGCACTGTCAGCACGTCGGGGAAATTCACCCCGGCCGCACGCACGTCGACCGCGACTTCGCCCGGGCCGGGGACCAGGTCGGGCAGGTCCTGCACTTCCAGGCTGTCCGGTGGACCCCATTCTTTACATACGATCGCTTTCATTTCATCTCCTCCTGTTGGTTTTCTTACGATTATGCCTCACGGAATGTAAATGCTTGCAATGTCCCGGCGCGGTGGACCCGTTTGTGCGTCCGCAAAATGATGAGGGAACGCGACGCTAGAGTGATGGGTGCGCATGCGGCCAGCAGGCGTATTGACCGGGGGAATGGCAATGGCGATTCGGTACGGCTGTTTCTTCAGTTACGCCCATGGAAAACATGCGCTGATGCAGCGCTTCAAAACCGCGCTGGCAGACGCGCTGCACTGCTATCTCGAACCCTATTTCGACACCGAGGACGAGCTTTTTGTCGACACCGAACAGCTCGGCGGCGGGGACGACCTCGACAGCAAAATCGCGCGCGCCATGTGCGAAAGCGTCTGCATGGTCCTCATCTACACGCCGAAATACGAGGCGCACGCCTATACGCGGCGCGAGTACGAGGCGATGCGCCGCATCGAGGCCGAGCGCAGCCAGTGGTACACGCTGCCCAGCCACCTGATCATCCCGGTCATCATGACCCAGCACCCGGACCGGTTGCCGCCGCAGATCGCGTCCTCCAGTTTTTATGTCGATTTTTCGCATTTCACAATGGCCACGGCCGACCTGAAATCGAACCCTGATTTCCTGCCCGATATCGGCAAGATGGTGAAGCGGATCGCTACCCATTACCAGTACCAGAAAATCTACATGCCACCCGGGCATGACTGCAACCAATTCGTGCTCCCCGATGTCCCACCGGAGTGGCGTGCCGTCCCGGATCTCACTTTCCCGAAAAAATGAGGAGCTCCATGGAAATCAACCGTTTGATGCTGCCGCCCATCGGCGGTCCCGGCGAAGTCACCACCTTCTACTCGTTCGAAAGCGGCGCCGCGCGCAGCATCGCGCTGGCCGACAGCGCCGTGCTGCTGGCCGGACGCCAGAATGCGACGACGCCGGTGCTGATGATCGACTGGGATACCGAGGCGCCCGGCCTGCACCACCTGTTTCCGACCCGCGACGAGCGTTACGCACAGGCGCGCCCCGATACCCGGCCCGAGGCAGCGCGTCCGGGCCTGCTCGAATACTTCGAAGCCTGCCGCGAGCAGCTCAAGGCGCTCGGGCGCACCGGCGGCGACCACCACGAGGAGCGCGCGCGGCTCGTGCTCGACGCCATCGACTGGGAAGCCTATGTCGAACGCGTCGATCAGGGCCGCACGCTCTATTTGATGCGCGCCGGCTGCTTCGACGACAGCTTCGGCGAGCGCGCCGACCGCATGGACTGGGACGGCCTGTTCGCCGCCTGCCCGGCGCTGTACCGGGCCTTCGCGGCCCACCTCACGCGCCACTTCCGCCACGTCCTGGTCGACTGCCGCGGCGGCCGTTCGGCGGCGGTCAGCGTCTGCACCACGCTGCTGCCCGACCGCCTGGTCGGCCTGTTCACGCCGAACGGGCGCAGCCTCGAGGGACTGGCCGGCGTCGTCACGCGCGCCATCGACTACCGCTGCAGCCACGAAGAAGCCCAGCGTCCGCTGCTGGTGTATCCGGTGCCCTGCGGGGTCGACGGCTTCGATGCCGAGCGCCGCATTCTGTGGCGCCGGGGCGACCTGCACAAGGGCGTGGCCGGCTACCAGCCGCGGCTCGAGCAACTGCTGCGCGACTGCTACGGGATGTCGCAGCTCTCGCTCGACAGCTATCTCGACGAAGTCCAGCTGCACGGCGCGCTGGCGGCCGGCGCCGCCCAGCATCTCGGCGCGCTGCCCGAACGCGACGGCGACCGCCTGTCGCAAACACGCGCCATCGAGGCGCTGCTGGGCTGGGCGGCGGCGGGACGCTTCCCCTGGCAGTCGCGCCTCGAGATCGACCTGATCGAGGCCGTCGACGGCGCGCGCGTGCGCCTGGCCGCCGGCGACAAGCGCGGCAGCGCGCCATCCACGTTCGATCCGAACGCGGTGCTGCTGGCGCGCGAGCTGCTGCGCCTGGGCGAGCTGTACCTGCATGGCGCGCGCCTGCCGCTCGCCTGCGACTGCTTCGCCGAAAGCACCACGCTGCGCCAGCGCCTGCTGGGCGACGACCATCCCGACACTTGCGCCAGCCGCGCGGCGCTGGCTGCCGTCCTGCGCGACAGCGGACGCCTGCGGGAGGCGCGCGAACAGTACGAAGTGCTGCTCGAACACAGCTTGTCCGCGGCCGGGCCCGACCACCCCGAAACGCTGGCGGCGCGCTCGGGCCTGGCCGCCACGCTTGCGCGCCAGGACGAGTTCGGCGCCGCGCTGACCCTGCACGACGCCGTGCTCGACACCTGCGAGCGCGTGTACGGCCCCGATCACATCGCCACCCTCGACGCCGTGGCCGGCCAGGCCCGCACGCTGGCGCTGCAGGGCGAGTATTCGCGGGCGCGCATGCTGTACGAACGGGTGATCGAGGGGCGCCAGCGTGTGCTCGGCACCGAGCACGAAGACAGCTTGCGCTGCACCCAGCAGCTGGCCACGCTGCTGCGCGACATGGGCGACCTCGGCAACGCACGCAAGCTGCAGGAAAGCGTGGTGCGGGTGCGCGAACGCCAGGCCGGGGTCGACGCCGCGGTCACCCTGCAGGCGCGCGAGGCGCTGGCCGAGATCTTCGCCGCCCAGGGCGACCTGGGCGCCGTGCGCGACATGCAGCAGTCGCTCGCCACGGCGCGCGAGCGGCGCCTCGGCTCGGAACACCCGGACACGCTCGGCGTCTTGCTGCGCCTGGCCACCACACTCAGCCAGCAGGGCGAACTGGAAGAAGCGCGCCGGCTACAGCAGCACGTGGTCAGCCTGCACGAACGCCTGCGCGGCATGGACGACCACGAAACCTTGCGCAGCAAGCAGATGCTGGCCCAGACCCTGTCGAGCCAGGGCAACAGCGCCGCCGCACGCCGCCTCGAGCAAAGCGTGGAGGAGGGCGGCAACCGCTTGCTGCAGCTGCGGGCGATGTCGGCCGGTCCCCATGATGCGCCGGGCGACGCTTCGCCGGGCGGCATGCCGGCGCCGGCCCTGCCCGGGGGAATGGGTGCGGGCCGTCCGGGCGCGGGCCGTTCCGGGTCTGGCCAGACGGCGCCGCCCGAGCCGCTCGATCACAAGCTTGGTCAATTGCACAAGCTGCTCGAAAGTGGGCGGGCCCGCGAGGCGCGCCAGCTGGCCGACAGCCTGCGCGAAATCATCCTGCGGCCGACGGTGTCCCAGCCGCTGCGCCGGCGCGGGGTGGCGCTGATCAAGCAGGTGTACCTGGACGACGGCGACAAGGATGCGCTGCTGGCCTTCGCCGAAGACGAAGTCGCGTCGCTCGAGGGCGCGCTGATCGAGGCCGCCGGCGGCCACCCGCTGGCCCTGCGCTGAGCTGCTTGCGTGCTTGTGCGCCTGACAAGACCTGGCGCGGCCTTGCTTCACGGTGCCGCTGCCGCGCCGGCAGTGCAAGCGGCCCGGCCGGTGCCGGCGTCGCCTCAGGACAACGGCCCCGCGAACCGGTTGACGGGCAGGCTGGCGGGGCGTAGCTTCGTCTTGTGGCAACTTCGTTATGCCCCGCGGCCCAGAAATTATCTCCCCCGAATGCGCGTTGAAAGCGTTGCTTCAGGTAAAATCGCCGGATGCGAATTCTTATCAGTAACGACGACGGCTATCTCGCCCCTGGTATCAACGCCTTGGCCGATGCCCTGGCGAGCATCGCCGAAATCATCGTGGTCGCGCCCGACAGCAACCGCTCGGGCGCGTCGAACTCCTTGTCGCTCGACCGTCCGCTGACGGTCACGCGCGCCGCCAATGGTTTCTACTTTGTCAACGGCACGCCCACCGATTGCGTGCACATCGCGCTGACCGGCATGGGCGACGCGCCGCCCGACCTGGTCGTTTCCGGCATCAACAACGGCCAGAACATGGGCGACGACACCCTGTATTCCGGCACTGTCGCCGCTGCGACCGAAGCTTTCCTGTTCGGCATCCCGGCCATCGCATTTTCCCAGGTCAACCATGGCTGGGAGCACCTCGACGCTGCCGCCCGCGTCGCCCGCGACGTGGTGCAGCGCCGCTTCCACATGCTGCCCTCGCCGTATTTGCTGAACGTGAACATTCCGAACCTGCCCTACGAGGCACTCGGACCCTTGACCCCGACCCGCCTCGGGCGCCGCCACCAGGCCGAGCCCGTCATTCGCGCGCAGGATCCGCGCGGACGCGAGATCTTCTGGATCGGCGCGCCGGGCGCCTGCCGCGATGCCGGCGAGGGTACCGACTTCCACGCCACCTTGCTGGGGCAAGTCTCGATCACGCCGCTGCAAGTGGACCTGACGCATAAAACCCAGCTGGCCTTGCTGGCACAGGGACTCGCATGAACGACCGGACCAAGACGCCCGAGCGCAGCACTTTCCCTTTGCCCTTGTCGTCGGTCACCGGCGGCGCGGCGCGCAAGCCGCAGGCCCCGGCGCCGGTCGCCACCCCGCAGACCGCGACCCAGAATGCCGCGCGCGCCGTTGGCGGCGCCCAGCCGCCGAGGGCGCTGCAGCCCGGTCCCAAGCTGCCCGGCTATGCGCCATCGGCCACGCAAAGCATCCCTACCGCGCAGCGCTCGGAGCTGATGGCGACCGAAGCGATCCGCCGCGCCATGGTGGCGCGCGTGGCAGGGCAGGGCGTGCGCGACCAGCTGGTGCTCGCTGCGCTGGAAGCGGTGCCGCGCCACCTGTTCATCGAGCCGGCCATGTCGAGCCAGGCGTATATCGACGCCTCGCTGCCGATCGGCCACCACCAGACGATTTCGCAGCCGTATATCGTGGCGCGCATGATCGAAGCCATGCGCGACGGCAAAGCGATGGGCCGCGTCCTCGAGATCGGCACCGGTTGCGGCTACCAGGCGGCGGTGCTGGCGCGGGTGGCGCAAGACGTGTATTCGATCGAACGCATCAAGCCCTTGCACGAGCTGGCAAAGGCCAACCTGCGCTCCCTGCGCCTGTCCAACCTGCGCTTGCACTACGGAGATGGTATGCTCGGGCTCGCGCAGGTTGCCCCTTTTGATGGCATCATCCTTGCCGCGGCCGGAATGGAAGTGCCGCGCGCCCTGCTCGAACAGCTGGCCATCGGCGCGCGCCTGGTGGCGCCCGTTGGCGGCCAGGTGCAGCATTTGCAGCGCATCACCCGCACCGGCAAAGCCGAGTGGGCCAGCGAAACGCTGGAAGCCTGCCATTTTGTCCCCTTGCGTCCGGGCATCGTTTAGTGAATTGAGTGAGTCGCAGCGCAGTACCGAAACCGTACTGGTGCACCACCACAGCTTGCCCGTGACCGATACTTCGTAAATGAGAATGAAACAAACACCCCGCTTAGTCCTGCTGACCCTCACCTTTAGCCTGTTCGCCGGCTGTACCACTTCCACCCGCCAGGTCCCGATCGTCGAACGCCCGGTCGGATCGGGCGCGCAGTCGCGCGCGCCGGCACGCGCCGAACAGCCGCGGCCGGATGCCCGCGGCACCTACACCGTGCGGCGCGGCGACACGCTGCTGCGCATCGCGCTCGACCATGGACAAGACTATCGCGAGCTGGTGATCTGGAACAGCCTGCGCGACCCGGACGACATCAAGGTCGGCCAGGTATTGCGCGTCGCGCCCAACGAGCGTGCCGAGCGCAGC